>NZ_AP025281.1:2144612-2450985 GCF_024347195.1 Aliamphritea hakodatensis | reverse complement strand
CAAAACCGCCGCCCTGATTCACACTGAGCCGGCACGGCCCTTTACGCAAGAAGATAAACTTCAACCCGGCCCAGAGCTTACCCAGGCTTGAATGCAGCTCATCATTCAGGGTTGGCACCTTACATTTGTAGAGAAAATCCACCCCCAGGTGATCCTGTAAATGCTGTCCCACATGGGCATTATGCTGTACCACCTCAATGCCCATGTCTCTCAGATGATCCTGTGGCCCCACACCGGACAGCATGAGTAATTGCGGAGACTGCACGGCACCGGCACTGAGTATCACTTCCTTACGGGCGTATACCTGCTCCAGTTTACCTTTACGCAGATACTCAACCCCGATGGCCTTTTTCCCATCAAACAGCACCCGGGTAACCTGCGCGTGGCTGGTAATGGTCAGATTTGGCCGCGCCTTCGCCGGGTGCAGGTACGCCTTGGCTGCTGAGACCCGCCAGCCGTTTTTAGTGGTTTGCTGATAATTACCAATGCCCTGCTGACGCGCGCCGTTAAAGTCAGGGTTGTACTTAATGCCCAGCTCTTCTCCGGCAGCGACCCAGGTTTGGGTCAGCGGATGCATGTCTTTGGCCACATCAGACACATAAAGGGGGCCGTCTTTACCCCGGTACTGACTGTCGCCTTTCTGTGCCGTTTCGGAACGCTTAAAGTACGGCAGTACATCTTCATAGCCCCAGCCAGGGTTCCCCTGTGCGGCCCAGTCGTCGTAGTCCTTACGGTGGCCGCGGATGTAGACCATGGCATTAATCGAGCTCGAACCGCCCCAGACTTTGCCCCGGGGCCAGTAACTGACACCGCCGTTAAGGCCCGGCTGCGGAACCGTTTCGAACATCCAGTTAACCGCCTTCTGGTAATAGGTTTTACCGTAGCCGATCGGCACCTGTACCCAAAAACGCCAGTCACTGCCGCCGGCTTCAATGACACCGACACTGTGCTGGCCTGAAGCCGACAAACGGTTCGCCAGCACACAGCCTGCCGACCCTGCGCCGATCACCAGAAAATCGTAACTTGCCTGTTGTCCGTGCATGCACACATCTCCAAACCTGATCACCCCGGGTGATCCTGAATTATTGTTGTTTATATCAGAGAATTGATAAGAATCAGATATTTAACCTGTCCCGCAAACGGTAATACTGTACCGCCGCCGGTAAAAACCAGGGGTTGCCCCGGTAACCGGGCCGGCTCGGGAACGCCGGTATACTGAAAACGGTTTCACCGTCAGGATCGCCAACCAACTGCTTGCCCAGTTTATTGCCCAGATAACTGGCCATCCCCACACCCGCTCCGCAGTACCCCATGGCATAATGCAACCCCTGCTGCATGCCGATATGTGGCAATTCATCAAAGGTGTACGCCACCAGCCCGGACCAGGAATGGCTAATGCCGATCCCTTCCAGTTCCGGCAATAAGTTCACCAGTTCACGCTGTAACTGCGGGCCACTGACGGCCGGGTCTGTCTCACTGCCGGATACCCGGCCACCGAACAGGATGCGCTGGCCATCCGGTGATTTGCGGTAGTAATACACCACCTTACGGCTGTCGCTGATAATCTTGCCGGTTGGCAACAAACCGTTGAGCAGCTCTGGCTGAATCTGTTCAGTTGCAATCATATAGCTGCCGATGGGAATAACCCGTCGCTGCAACTGCGGTGTAATGCCGGAGGTATATCCGTTTGTGGCCATGACCACCTTATCAGCCAGTACTTCACCCCGGGATGTCAGCAGCCGAAACGGCCCTTCACCGCGAACACTTTCAACCCGGCAATCCGCCATAAAACGGACGCCTTTTTCAGCAGCAAGCCGCACCAGTTCACGGTGATACTTTGCCGGATGCACACTGGCATGACGGGGAAAAACCGCACCACCAAAGTACGCATCGCTGCGGATATATGCCTGTTGCTCAGCCTGGCTGATCAGTTGTGCACCGCTGGCAAGCAGCGGATGTTCTGAATTAAGTCTTTGACTTAACTTATTGAAAGTACTTGCATTATGCGCAGCATGAAAACGCCCGCAACGGTCAAAGTCACAATCCAGCCCCGCCTGTTCAATGAATTCGCCGAGCCATTGTAACGAGCGGTGACCCTCCTGATGAATGGCCAGCGCGACAGATTCACCGTGACGTTTTTTCAGTACCTCAAAACCCGGCTTGATACTGCTGCTGATCTGACCGCCGTTACGGCTGCTGCAACCAAACCCCAGTTCCCCGGCATCGACCACCAGCGTTTCTCTGCCAGCTTCAGCACATACCAGTGCGGCATGCAGGCCGGTGTAACCCGAGCCGACAACCACTACATCCGCCTTCGCCGGCAATGTCTGTTCAGCAACCCGAACACAGATATTCCGGTCTGCTGACTCATGCCACCAGGGCGTCAGTTGCAGTGAGGTTTGTTCCGGGTTTTGTCCTGCATGGGGGAACATAAGCGGCTCTCTCCAGTGCTCTCTTCAGTTCTTTCTTAAACGCTCTTCAGCGGTCTCTTCAAGTTAGCCACCGGCGGTCAGATTTTGGCGGTAATGCTCTTCACCCGGCAATACGCCCTTAATGCTTCCAGACCTTTTTCACGGCCAAAGCCGGATTTCTTATTGCCTCCGAACGGCGTAGATACACCCCCGGCAAAATACTGATTGATCGTGATAATACCGGCGTCAAAATCCCGGGCCATCCGCAATGCCTTGGTGATATCCCGGGTATAGACACAGGCCGCCAGACCAAAGTCTGTGCCGTTGGCATAGGACAGCGCCTGTTCATCAGAATCCACCAGTTGCACCGCCAGCACCGGACCGAAAATCTCTTCCTGAACGATGCAGTCTTGGTGAAGCACGTCATAAATCAGGGTCGGCTCATAAAACCAGCCTTTACCGGATACCGGATCGGTGGTGACATTGCCGCCCATCAGAACTTCAAGCCCCCGGGCTTTGGCCCCGTCAACGTAACCGGCTACCTTAGCCAGTTGCTGAGCGGAATTGATTGCCGCGACATCCGGCCGGCGCAGCGCGTGGCCAATCGTCAACTGACGCGCTTTTGCCATAAAGACTTCAAGAAACTGCTGATGGACTGAACGGTGAATCACCAGTCGGGAACCTGCTGAACAGACCTGCCCGGCATTCTCATAGATGGCCATTACCAGATCTTCAGCGGCGGCTTCGATATCCGCATCGGCCAATACCACCGCCGGTGACTTGCCGCCCAGCTCAAGGGTCACACTGGCAATGTTTTTAGCCGCCATGCCCATTACCGCTGAACCGGTCGGCACCGAACCGGTAAAGGTCACATGGCGTACATCCGGATGCTGACACAGGGGCGCACCAACTTCAGCACCCAATCCGGTCACTACGTTGCAGACGCCATCCGGCAAACCGGCTTTGCTGAGTAACTCAGCCACCACCAGCGCTGAAACCGAGGTGGTTTCCGCCGGTTTGACCACCGCCGTACAACCGACTGCCAGTGCCGGCGCAATGCCCCGGAACATGGTGGATATCGGATAATTCCACGGGATAATATGGGTGGTCACACCCACCGGCTCAAGAATATTAAAGGACATCATATCCGGACCAAGGGGAATCGTGTCTCCCTCGAGCTTGTCCGCAGCCCCGGCATAGTAATTCAGGTATTTCTGAACCGTTCCGATATCCCACTCAGCATCCACCAGTGACTTACCGCAGTCCAGCGACTCAATCACTGCCAGCCGTTCAGCGTTCTCACCGATCAGCCGGGCAGCATTCTGCATCACTTCTGCCCGCTGCGCCGGCGTGGTTTTACGCCACTGTTCAAACGCCTGCTGCGATGAAGCAACGGCCTGTTCAGCATCCCCTGCGGTACCGGCCGGAATCTGATGCCAGACCTCTGCGCAGCCCGGATCGTATGTATCCAGCATGGCGCCACTTTCGGAGCCCTGCCATGTGCCATCGATAAAATGCTGACTGGGTAAATTATCCAGGGCTTCACCCGCCAGTACTCTGCCCGCCAGGTCAGTTGTTTTTGAATCTGCAGAAGCTGTCATCTTATTTCTCCCACTCAGAAACCTGATACTGCGCTTTCTCAAGCCAGCTCTCGCGGATATTCACGCCCCAGCCCGGCCCTTCAGGAATCTGGACCTTGCCGTCTTTCGCCACCGGGAATTCGTCATAAATACCGTACTGCCAGGGGTAGTAATCCGCTTCTTCAATTGAAAACTCAACATAAGGGCCGGCGTTTTTAATCGCCCCCATCATGTGCATGGTGAAGACAGTTACCAGCGACATATTCGCCGCATGGGGCGTAATAATCTTGCCCGCATCCTGTGCCATATTCACTACCCGCATGGTGCGTTCGATACCGCCCATGTAGCAGATGTCCGGCTGATAAATATCCACGGTGTCGTTATCAATCATGTATTTCCACAGCGCCAGGTTGTTATCCTGCTCACCGCCGGTAACGTCAATATCCAGTGCATCGGTGACCTGCTTCGTCCACTCGTACTCCCAGTAAGGGCATGGCTCTTCAAAGTGACAGATGCCGTTGTCCTGCAGCAGCTTACCCACCTCAATGGCGGTTTCCGGCCGGTAGCAGCTGTTACCGTCTACCAACAGATCCACATCATCACCCAGGGTCTTGCGTACCGCCGGTACTATGGCTTCGGTCCGGCCGGGCCATTCATCCTGGTTGCGGCCACACTCAGCACCTACGCGGAATTTAAAGGCATCATAGCCGTGGATATCCCGTAACCGGGCAAAGCGGTCTGCTTCATCCTGCGGGCTGATGTCCCGCTTCATGCTGGAAGCGTATACACGGATAGGATGAGGCGTACCGCCGAGTAATTCACAAACGGACTTCTCCTGTAACTTACCGTGCAGGTCCCAGAGTGCAGTATCAACACCGCATACCGCCCGACACATATATGACCCGGGGAATTTATGTTCTTTCTCGAACACAAAATCGAACATATCACCGATCTGGCTCAGCTCAGAGACATCACGGCCCATCACCCAGGGGGCCACCTGACGGTGTAACACGGTGCAGCTGATATCTGAGTGATAGGTAGATACCTGCCCCCAGCCCTGATGTCCGGTATCGGTGGTGACTCTTACCAGACCAATATCTTCTGTACAGAATGTTTCAATGCGACTGATTTTCATGGCTCATCCTTAGCAGCTGCCAGACCCGGCCGGAAACACCGTAAAGGCCGGTACGCGTATATATCGCTGAGAATATTGACGCTGAACAGCTGTTATTTATGTTTGTTTGCCGGCATCATGGCGTAACATTGGCCATATAAAAATATCCATTTAGATACAGCATAAAATACCAATTTAAATTTCAGGATCATGATTCAGAGGGTGTAACCATGGCGAAAAGCAGCGGCGGCTCATTACTCAGCGCAATTCATCTCGACAAAAAAGCCGGCCAGAGTCTGCAATATCAGCTGTATATCGCCCTGCGGGACATGATTCTCAATGGCAGCCTGCACGGCGGTGAACGCCTGCCGGCATCCCGGGTTCTGGCAGAAGAGCTTACGATATCCCGCACCACGGTCATCAGTGTGTTTGATCGCCTCACCAGTGAAGGCCTGCTGGAATCCCGAACCGGGTCAGGCAGTTTTGTAAAAGATGTCTTCAGCCAGCAGAAAAAGCTTATCAGCACCCTGCACAAACGCTCTAAAGCTGAACCCCGCCACAATAAAGAATCTGACAACACCCGCCGGCCGATGGTATCCCGCTCTTTCCTGAAGAAAGCCAGCCAGCTACCTGCTCCAGTGGCACACAGTGTCAGCCAGTCTTTTTCTACCGCGATCCCGGCAATTGATGCTTTCCCGCTGCCCCTCTGGGCCCGGCTGGTAGCCAAGCACAGCCGCCTGCCAAACCTGACCCGCTATAACTCGAGTAAAGGTTCCGCCGCCCTGCGGGATGCCATTGCCAGTCATCTGCATACCGACCGGGGGCTGGTCTGCGATGCTGAGCAGGTGTACATCACCAGTGGTGCCCATCAGGCTTTCAGTTTTCTGTCCCATCTGCTGCTGGACCCGGGCGACAAGGTCTGGATTGAAAATCCCGGCTCACGGGTTGCCCGTAATGGACTGTTGCAGAGCGAACCTGAACTGATTCCTGTCCCGGTAGATGACGAAGGTATAAATGTGGCTGCCGGCCAGCAAATGACACGAAATTTCCGCCTTGCCACCGTCACCCCCTCACACCAGCAACCCCGGGGAGTATTACTCACACTGCCCCGCCGTCTGGCCCTTCTGGAGGCTGCAGATCAGGCGAATGCCTGGATCATTGAAGATGATTACGACGGTGAACTTTTTTATAACAAAGAACCTCTGCCCACCCTGTTTTCTCTCAGTCAGCAACAACGGGTCATTCACGTAGGTACATTCAGCAAGACCATTTTTCCAGCCCTGCGCCTGGGCTATTTTGTGGTACCTGAACATTTGGTCGACAGCGTTGATAAGGTCATCAACAGTTTTCTGCCGGCGGTTCCCCTGCCGGTACAGGCTGCGGTGGCGGAGTTTATCGAAAACGGCCATTTCGCAACCCATATCCGCCGTTCTAAAAAACTCTATGAAGAGCGTTACCACGCATTAATGCGCGGTATTGATCAGCATCTGGCGGACTTCATCAGCCCGATCCCTACCGCCACAGGCTTTCATCTGCTGAATCTTTTCCGCCAGGAAACCGGTGAAGCTGACCTGACTCAGGCAGCTGCGGAGCGGGGTATTCTGGTACGGCCGCTTGCCAATTATTGCGCTGCACCGGTCACTGAACGGGGCATTGCACTGGGGTACGGGTGCATTCAGCCCCATGAGTTTGATACCTCCTGTGCAACCCTCGCAGATGCATTCAGAGCCGTTACAAAAGCATAAAAAACACTGCAATTATTCTCTTACGAATATATTCGAACAATTTATTTTCTTATTACTCTCTTTTGGGATATGTTTGTGTTCGCATACGGCATTCTTTGCCGGAATCGGATTGATCATGACAATCGGAAAGCCCGTTAAATTGGTATCTAAAAATTAACGTTAATGGTTATTCTTTTAAAACCAAAGATAACTTAAGGTGGCTTTCAGTTATGTCGAACAACAAAAATAATCAGGGAGAAACCCGATGTCCCAACATAAGAAAACCCTCATCGCTGCTGCAACTGGTCTGGCACTGCTGACGTCAGTTAACGCCAGTGCAGAAACCACTCTGCGACTGCTCACCTGGGGCAGCTACGCACCGGACAAAGTGGTTCAGATGTTTGAAGAGAAGTACCCGGATATCAAAGTTGAGGTAACCTTTTCCAACAACGAAGAAATGATCTCCAAACTGCGTGCCACCCGCGGCGCCGGTTTTGACCTGGCACAGCCAAGCCACGACCGTATCCACTCTGCCCAGCTGGAATACAACATTTACAAGCCGATGGATCTGTCAAAGGTAAATCTGTCCAATGTTGACGGTACCCTTCTGGACGGCGTAAAAGCCAACACCACCATCGATGGCAAAGTATTCTCTGTACCGCACCAGTGGGGCACCACCGGTCTGATGGCTGATAAAACCATGGCACCCAACCTGACTGGCTGGGGTGACCTGTGTGATACTCAGTACAAAGGCAAAACCTCCATGCGCCTGAAGCGGACAATCCTGCTGGCCATGGCGTTCGATATGGGCGAAGACCCGTTTGCTGCCTACGGTGATCTCGACAAATATCAGGGTATTCTTAACAAGGTCACCGACAAACTGATCGATTGTAAAGACAACATCAAAGCCTACTGGAAAGGCGGTGACGATCTGTCTGCCATGATGCTGTCCGGTGAAATCGTCGGTTCTGAAACCTGGGACTCCACCGCTTTCAAACTGTACAACCAGAACAAAAACATCGTCTTCGTTCCACCTAAGACCGGTGCCCTGGCCTGGATCGACACCTTCACCCTGCCGCGCAAGGGTAAAGCAGATGATGCCGCCTACAAGTGGATCAACTTTGTCATGTCTCCGGAAATCATTCCGCTGATGTCTGCCAGCACCGGGGCTGTTGCCGCGGTTGATGGTGGTATCGATCTGATGCCGGATGACAAGCGTGAAGCCCTGAAGGCTGCATTCACCCCTGCTGATATTAAAAACCTGAAGTTCTTCGCCAACATCCCGCCAGGGGTTGAAGATATGGAAGGTAAGGCACTGGAGAAAATCAAAGCCGCTTCCGGCAGCTGATTTTCTGCCGCAACGATTAGGTAGCGGTTTAACACCGTTACCGGAGGGGCCGCGCGCCGGCCCCCTTTCAGGCAGCTGCCGCTGCCTGTTCTCCTGATTCACACCCAAGCTGTGATTGCTTCGTAAATACCGGAATAATGCTATGCAGTATGATCTGACCGTCGATAATATAACTAAAAACTTCGATCTCTTTACCGCCGTTGACCAGGTTTCATTCGATATACCCAGTGGCTCTTTCTTCTCTATCTTAGGCCCTTCCGGATGCGGTAAAACCACCCTGATGCGCATGATTGCCGGCTTTGAGACACCCTCTTCCGGCGATATCCGCATTAAAGGTGATTCAGTCATCGCGCTGCCGCCCAACCGCCGAAATGTAAAAATGGTGTTTCAGCATCTGGCCCTGTTTCCGATGATGAATGTCCACGAGAATATTGCCTACGGCCTGCGCTGCCGCGGGGCTGGGAAAGATGAAATTACCCGTAAGGTGGGTGAAGTACTGGAACGGATCGGCCTGCCGGACTCCGCCAGTAAAGAAATCAACCAGCTTTCCGGTGGCCAGAAACAGCGTATTGCGATTGCCCGCTGCATGGTACTCGACCCGGATGTTCTGCTGTTGGATGAACCCCTAGGCGCGCTGGACCTTAAGCTTCGTGAACACATGAAGATCGAGCTGAAAGCCCTGCAACATGAATTTGATACCACCTTTGTATACATCACCCATGACCAGTCAGAAGCGCTGGTGATGTCTGATAACGTCGCCGTCATGAAAGACGGTCGCTTTGAGCAGGTTGGCTCTCCTCAGGAACTTTATCATAACCCGCAGACGCCTTTTGTCGCCGGTTTTGTGGGCGACAGCAACCGCTGGAGCGGTAAGGTAAAAGACGTCAGTAACGGCATCATTACCGCCACCACGGAATCCGGCCTCACCTTGCAGAGTAAATCGGCCACGGGAGATACCGTCAGCGCCGGTGAAGACGTTAACATCTTTGTCCGTCCTGAAGCGGTACAGCTGCATCTGGGTGAGGAAGCTGCGCAGCTGGCCAATGCCGGCGCAGACCTGAACCACATGCCGGTCACCGTCGAAAGCATGCTGTTTAACGGTGCCAACAGCCGCATACTGGTGAACAGCCATTCCGGTGAACGGATCGAAGTAGACCTGCCCCAGCGCGGTGAACACGCAACCCTGCGCAGCGGTGACAAAATCGGCATCAGTTGGGCACAGTCACAGAGCCTGTGCTTCCGGGGGTAATTATGAATCACGCACAAAAACGCCTGGCGTTTCTATTGCTGTTTGCCCCCTTCTTCCTGTGGATTTTACTCTTGATAGTGCTGCCCCATATCGGCGTGTTTATCCTGTCAGTGAAAGAAAAGGTTGGCATGGGGGTCTATGAATACGGACTGGGCAACTACATCGAGTTCTTTAACGAACCCGTTTACTGGAACACCCTGCTGCGTACCGCAGTGATGTCCATATTCGTCACCATTGTTACCCTGATTATCGGCTTCCCGATTGCTTATTATATTGCCAAAATCGCCCGCCAGCGGGCCAAGGCAGGCCTGTTCCTGCTCTGCCTGATTCCACTCTGGGTAAGCGATCTGGTACGTTCTTTCGGCTGGATCGTGTTACTGCGGGAAACCGGCATAGTGTCCTCATTCCTGCAATACATTGGTCTGGTGGACGGCCCGGTAGAGTTCCTCTACAACGACGCAACCGTGGTTGTCGGTCTGGTCTACACCGTCATGCTGTTCATGATTGTTCCGCTGGTGACCACACTGGACGGTATGGACGACAGCCTGATTGAAGCTGGCTTCAACCTGGGTGGCAGCCGCCTGACGGTTCTGCGCAGGATCATCATTCCTTACGCTATGCCAGGCATTATCTCTGGCTGCATCGTGGTATTCATGCTGACGGCCGGCAGTTATCTGACGCCGATTCTGCTCGGTGGCAAGAACAGTCAGTGGTTTACGGAACAGATTTACGAGCAATTTATCACCCGCTTCAACTGGGAATCCGGTGCGGCCTTCGGGGTACTGCTGCTGATCTTCACCTCCATCACTGTATGGATCGGACTGCGCCTTTCCGGCCAGACCCTTTCTTCTACCGTGGCTAAGACATAAGGAGGTTTACCATGTCATCTAATACCAACACGATCAGTAACCCGGCGATAAACCCTAAGCCTGCGGCCTTTAATCAGGTACGTTTCCTGCGTAACTGCTTTACCGGCTACGTGGTCCTGTTCTTTATTTATCTGGCAGCGCCGCTGATTGCGGCCGGTGCATTTGCCTTCAATGATTCCATGTTCCCGGCACTGCCCTGGCAGGGTTTTACCCTGGACTGGTTCTTCAGTGATACCGAACCTAAACTGGGTATGTTCCATGACCGTCGCTTACTCAGCGGTCTGAGCATCTCCTTTTGGGTTGCCATCATAGTGGCAGTCATGTCCATCATTGTGGGCACCTGCAACGCCTTCCTGTTCGAACGCATGGATTTTCCGTTCAAGAGCTTCTGCTACATCATGATGGTGATTCCGCTGGTGATTCCCGGGGTAATTCTGGGCATCTCCATTCTGGTGTTTGCCAGTGATATTGCCAACGGCATGGAAGATAACTGGGGCATTGATATTGAATCCCTGCGGCCGGGTCTGTTGCTGGTGATTCTGGGTCAGTTCTCCTTTATCACCACCATTACCACGCTGGTGATTGCCGCCCGTCTGAAGAAGTTCGACATTCAGCTGGAAGAAGCGGCACTGAATCTGGGCGCCAGCCGGGCCCGGATTCTGCGTACCGTTACCCTGCCATTCCTTAAACCGGCCCTGATCGGTGCAGGGGTTGTTGGCTTCCTGATCTCGTTTGAGAACTTCAACACCACACTGATGCTGGTTGGCTCAGATGCACCACTGACCATCACCATGTATGACCGTATGGCGAAGGTCGGCTCAACGCCGGTCCTGAACGCTGTATCCTTCTTCCTGATGATAGGTTCCGGCCTGCTGGCCCTGCTAAGTGTTGTTGTACAGAGGGATAAGAACTGAGTGCCTGGCAGGCACTCAGCTTAAAAGAATCTCGTCCAAACTGCAGATTATCTGCCTGGCCCGCCCTCACCGGCGGGTCTTTTTTTGTCTCTAAGAAAGCCTCAGCGGATCAGCGCATCCGCGAACCGGAAGCGGTAACCGGCCTTCATGGTGGTATTGATCAGCAGGACGAACGCCTGCCACTCTTGCCGGTCATCCAGATAATAGCCGGCATAACTGTGGTTATCCCAGAAGGTGCCCGTCTTAGCCTGTATCCGCTCGCCGCGGCTGGGTAGCAAATACGCCCAGGGGCGGAAATTCTCCAGCACCGCCATCAGTTGCCGGGCACTGAGACGGTTCTGGCGGGATAAACCGGCACCGTCACTGACATTAAAGTCCTGCCAGCCATATTCAGCTTCCAGCTGTGCCATCACATACCTTTGCGATGCACTGATACTGACCTCTTTGCCGGGCAGTAACAGAAACAACTGGTTCGCAATGAAGTTATTGGAATACTTCAGCATGCCCAGCAACAAATCCTCAAGGGTCCGTGAACTCTTGTGGGTATAAACCGCCGTTGCCGTTTTGTTCAGCGGCATGATCTGCAACGGTAACTGCCGGTCAAACACCAGCGCAGAAAACACCTCGCCAAAATAGCGGGCCGACATATCCCGGCCACCGGGTAAGGCAATGCGCCGTTCGCCGTTTTGCTTATCGGTGGGCATATCATCCGCCAGATCCACCGCCAGCGGCGTTAATGGGGTCTGGGCTTCACCGGGGAGCAGCTTGCCTTTGCGGTAACGTACTGCGGCGGTATTAAAATTGATCGCCAGCGCCGCATTCCCGGCGTCATAGGGGTTATCGCTTTTGTTACGGCCATCGAGACGTAATTCAGGGAAAAAACTGTTATCCAGGCGAATTTCCGTGACCGTGCTTAAATCTGTACGGGCTTCCAGCTGCACTTTAATCAGCCCGATTTCTTCTGACGTCAGGAAAGGATCGCCCAGCCCCTTCACCCAGAGCACATTGCCATCGCGATAAAATTCAGTGGTAAACCGGTGCCCCAGCCCCCAGCGTTTAATGGCCAGCGAGGCCAGCACTATCTTCAGGGTGGACGCCGGCACCAGTGACTTATCCGCCCGCAGTGCCCAGTCCTGATCCTGATTCTGTACCAGCAACGCCACCTTCTTAATGGGTTTCAGACGGGACAGGTGATCCGCCAACACCGGATTCGGCTGCTGGGCAAAGGTCAGGGATGAAAACAGAACGAACGCCGTCAAACAAAGCGTTTCCAGCCAGTGTCGCATTATACCTACTCTGTATTTAAATCTGTGGCACCGGTGCCTTTACTGCGGGCATACCGGCTTTTTTCAGGCCCGCCAGCAGCATCAGCGAGGCCATTACAATCCATATCATGCTGAGCCAGAGTAAACCGGACCAGCCAACACCGGCATCCAGTAACAGGCCAAAACTTACCGGCCCCAGCGCACTGGAAAATACCATACAGGCATGAATCAGTGCCCGTATTGCACCGATATGACGGGTCCCGTACAGCTCAACCCAGAGAACGCCACTGGCCGGCACATAAAGCCCCTGAGCGGCCCCCATCAGGGCAAAAAATAACAATGATACCCAGGGCAGATCAGAACCCGCTATCCAGCAGCTGGCCAGCAAAGGTAACAGCATGAAACTGACTATCCGCTTAGCGCCCCAGCGGTCTACCGCGGCACCACCGGCCAGCGACAACGCAAAACTGCTCACTGAATAGCCCACAATTGTGGCCGCCCAGAACGGAAAATCAATGCCTTTATATTCAGCCAGACTCTGCTGATGAAAGAAAAATGCCGTAATAAACATGGATGGCGCGAACATTGCCGGTGCCATTAGCCAGAAGCCCCTGTCCCGGAGGACCTGACCCCGCTGCCAGCCGCTGTCAGCCCCGGAGCCTTTTGAGCCACCGCTACCGGCCTCTTTAACCGGGTAAAACCGCTGTAACAGCCACATGGCGAGTATCAGCGCGACCAGTACCTCTGCCAGCGCAACTCCCTGCCAGATTTGCCGCCAGCTTAACCATCCCAGCAACATCGCCACGGCGGCAGGCATGACTGACTCCCCTAAAGAGAACCCCAGCCCGCAAATGCTCAGCGACATACCCCGGCGGTTTTCGGCATAGCGGCTCACTGTAGTTAGCCCCACATGGCCTGAAAGCCCCTGGCCGGTAAGGCGCAGTAAAAAGAAACTTATACCGAGCAATAGCAGAGAGTCCGCCCCGGTCATTAACCAGGCAGCCCCACCAAGCCCCAGCATCACAACGCCGGTGTACAAACGCAGATCAATGCTATCGATCAGTTTACCCAGATAAATCAGACAGGCCGCGCTGCATAAGGTTGCAGCTGAATATAAGGCACCGATTTCCCCATGGCTGAGACCAAACTCAGCCCGCCAGGACGCATTGAACAGGGAAATAAAATGCGTCTGGCCGAAACTGGATGACAGGGTCAGCACAAAACCGAAGAAAACAACCGGAAAATTCAACCTGCCCCCCTGGTTCTGCGCCTGTTTATGGATAACGTTCGGGTTAGCCTGCCTGATACAGTGTCAGGGCGCCGATGGCAATAAAGCCAACCCCGGCAATGTAAGAAAGGGTTTTAGGGCTGATATACGCAGACAGAAAACTGCCCGCCAGTACGCCAATGGCAGACGCCACAATCAGCGCCAGCGAAGCCGCCAGAAACACCGTCATTTTGCTGGTTTCACCGTCTGCCGCAAATAACATCGTGGCCAGCTGAGTCTTATCCCCCAGTTCAGCCATAAACACCACACCAAATATTGTCAGAAATACCTTGTAATCCACGCTCGCCGTCTCACTTATAAATCAGGCAGTTTTGGCAGCCTGATGCTTGCTTAAAAACACGCACAATACGCCTCCTAAGACCAATAAGGAAGCCACCATCAGACGCTGATCTATCAGCTCACCTGCAAACACAACACCGCCGGCGGCAGCAATCACCGGTACCGTCAGTTGCACTACCGCGGCCTGCACATTCTGCAACCCCGGTAGCGCCATGTACCAGATGGCATAGCCCAGCCCTGACGCCAGCGAGCCGGACGCCACCGCCAGTAACACACCCTGTAAATTAAAACGTGCATCAGCCAGGGTCAGCAGGGTCAGCACCGCTACCATTGGCAGGGTTTTGATGAAGTTATACGCCGTATCACGCACCGGCTGATCAGCCCCCCGGCCTTTCAGGGTATACAGGCCCCATGCAATGCCCGCCACGGTCATCAGTACAAACCCCAGCAATGAAGGCTCAGTCAGGCTCGGCCAGACCAGATAGACAAATCCCACAACAGCCATGAGCAGGCCGAACCATTCGAACGGACGGAACCTTGCCCCGCTGAACAGACTGATCAGAATCATGGTCAGCTGTACGGAACCAAACAGAATCAGAGCACCGACGCCGGTATCCAGTGTCAAGTAGGCATAAGAAAAGCCGATCACGTAGATAAACAGATAAGCGGCCGCGTTATAACTGCCACGAAACATCTGTTGCAGGTGCCCTTTCTCGCCGGCTTTAACCCTGGCCACCAGCGGCAACAGAATTGCCAGCATCAGCACGCCGGAAAGCAGCCGGATACTGCTGAAACTGGCTGCATCAATACTGCCTGAGGCCAGCGCCAGCCGGGACAGTACTGAATTACCGGCAAAAGCCAGCATCGCCATGCCGGTAAGAAGAATAATTCTGAGCACCGTTACTTTTCCCGTGCAGTTAAAACTGAAAATGCGTTATTTAATCAGCTCTCGGCAGACAGCACCAGCCAAATTACACGGCATCGACAAAAGCATAAGTACCCATATTGCCAGCCTGCTCCATGTCATCCGTAAAATCGTTGCTACAGTTACAGTCAGCAGTCAAACAAAACCTGTTAAATTGCGTCCCGAGGCAACTGAAAACATTGAGTAATCTGCCAGTTTTGCCCCTAATGCCAGATTCAGATGCCCGGGCTCATCAAGGAAGTGAACCCAATGATTACACAAGCGATTGTGCGTAAACCCTGTCACGCGATTATCAATGCGCTGACCACTTCAGACATGGGACCACCGGACTATCAGGCCGCCCTGTCTCAACATGCCGCCTACACAGATGCCCTGAGGAACTGTGGGCTGAATGTTATTGAACTGCCCGCCGACGAAAACTTTCCTGACTCCACCTTTGTTGAGGATGTTGCCCTGCTGACGCCCCAGTGCGCGATTCTTACCCGCCCGGGCGCGCCCAGCCGAACCGCCGAAGTCATCGCCATGACGCCGGTGATTCAGGAATACTATGAATCCGTGGAAATTATTGATGCCCCCGGCATGCTTGATGCGGGTGACATTCTGCTGGCCGGCGAACACTACTATATCGGGCTGTCCGGCCGGACCAACCGGGCCGGTGCTGAACAGCTTATCAGCATTTTGTCCCGCTATGGCATGACCGGCTCAGTGGTCAGGCTGAATACAGTACTTCACCTGAAAACCGGCATGGGCTATCTGGACAACGGTGACATGCTGGTCAGTGGCGAATTTACCGATAAACCGGAGTTCACCCCATTTCATCAGATTCATTTACCCAGTGAGGAGGCTGCTGCCGCAAACTGCCTGCTGATTAACGGTACCGTGCTCATGCCGGAAGGCTATCCCTGTGCCCGGCAGATCGTTGAAGCACAGGGCTACCCGGTTAAAACCATTGATATCAGTGAATTTGAAAAAATTGACGGTGGTATCAGTTGCCTGTCGCTGCGTTTCTGACCCGCTGAACACAGGCGACAATATGCAGCGGACAGACACTGTTAAACGCACCAACAGATTTGCGGATACGTTACGTAATGGCATCGCAGCTGTAATAGCAACCCTGCTACCCGTGCTGTCCTCAGTTACCGGGACGGCTTATGCAGATGTAGCACAGCTAACCTTTGCTACCATCGCCCATTCAGTGAACTCGCAAATCAGCTTTCAGGTTATCAGGGAGGCCTATAAGCAACTTGATATCGAAGTGGATGCCGATTATCTGCCAGCCAGCCGCTCATTAATGATGGCAGCCAAGGGTCAGTATGACGGCGAACTTTACCGTATCGCCGGCATATCTGAAGACTACCCCCACCTGTTACAGGTTCCCACCCCTGTTAACCGGGTGGAGGTAGTCGCTTTTTGCCGCAGCGCGGGTGATCACGATATGAGTCTGGAAGCACTCAGAAATTACCGGCTGGGTGTCCGCCGCGGCGTGCGGTTTAATGTGCTCCTGCCCCTTACCGAAACAACCCAGCGGGTAGACAGTAACCGCCAGTTATTTAATATGCTGGAAAAATCCCGTATTGATATCGCCCTTGTCGCCCGCGCCAATGGACTCCAGATTATCCGGGAAATGCAAATCACAGATATAACCGCCCTTAATCCACCGCTGCTCAACCTGAACCTTTATCACTACGTGCATGTACGGCATAAGGCCTTAATCCCTGAACTGAATAAAGTCCTGCAGAACATGCACCTGAATGGCCGGATCGCCCAAATCCGTGAAGCCTATCTCGCGGCCATTTCTGACAGACAAACCAACTCTGCCCATGATGTAAGCAGCTTATTTGACGGGGATACGACGCTCCAGATACCGGAATAAAACCACTAAAGCCCCGGCCATCAGCATATATATAAAGGCCAGTAACAGTAACGGTTCATAGGTTAAAAAAGCATCCTGCCTGACCCGGGTAAACGCACCATAAACATCGATAACAGTAATAGTGGCGACCAGCGGCGTTGCTTTAAGCTGTAACACAACCTCACCACCCAATGTTGGGAGTGCCCGGTGGATCGCTCGGGGCATCCAGATCCGGCGGAATATCTGCCAGGGAGTGAATCCATAAGCTTTGGCCGCTTCGAGTTCACCTTTGGGTACACCGGCAAAGGCGCCGCGCATTACTTCTGCTTCATAAGCGGCAAACGATATTGTCAGGCTCAGTAACGCATAGGGCCATGCCTGTCGTAAATATGGCCATAACCAGGAATCACGGATTTCAGGAATAGCCGGAAAAACCGATCCCAGGCCGTAATATAATAACCATAACTGCAGCAATAACGGCGTACCGCGAATCACATTACAGAAAGCTTTAGCAGGGCTGGCCAAAATTGCCGGACCGGTTACCTGAACCAGCCCCAGGGGCAATGCCAACAAAAAACCGATTACCACGCTGGCGATCAGCAACCAGACCGTACGCCACAGGCCTTCAAAAATGATGTCGTGATACTCCGGTAACCAGTCCCAGCGCATCTGTAGTGCACAGATCACAAGTATTGCGATGGCGACCGCCGCCATTACTATCCGGTGCAATGCAAAACCACTGGCGGCCGCCCGGGACAATAGCCCGGCGCTTACCGGTGAAGAAGCACCGGGGTTCCCCGATAACGCATTTTCAGAAGATAAGTCATTCATATGCTTCACACCTGATAAAAGCCACGGCGGGACCAGCGTTCAATCCTGCCGATCACGTGATTAGAGATGAGTGTTACTAACAGATACAACACTCCGGCGGCACAATAGAACAACATATAATGCCGGGTAGCACCGGCCGCCTGGCGGGTCTCAAGGGTCAGCTCACTGAATCCCACAACAGCCAGCAGTGCGGTATCTTTGGTGGCTATCAGCCAGAGATTCGCCAAGCCTGGAATGGCATAAGGCAGCATGGCCGGTAACGTAATACGCCGTAACACCTGCCAGCCGGTAAACCCGTAAGCACGGGCTGCTTCAAGTTGCCCCTGCGGAATTGCCAGTACAGCCCCGCGGATAACTTCACCGCTGTAGGCCCCCTGCACAACACCGATCACAAAAATACCTGCCGCCAGACCGTTGATATTGACCGGATCTTTACCCAGCCAGAACATCAATTGATTGATCACATCGGTACCGGCATAGTAAAGCAGGAGTATGAGTACTAATTCCGGGACGGCCCGGACAATGGTGGTATAACAACCCAGAATGTCTTTGGTAATAATACCGCCATAGAGCTTTCCGCAGGCGGTGAATACACCGATCAGTAAACCCAGCGCATAGCCCCCCACCGCGATTTGCAGCGAGTTCATCAGGCCCCGTAATAAATTACCCCCCCAGCCGGGAGGTTCCAGTGATAACAACTGAAGACTGTCTAGCAATCCAGAGAAAATATCCAAAGCCTGATTCTCCCGAAGGAATCAGTTACCGCACCCTTGTCAGTACACAACACCAATGCAATAACCCGGGATTTCAGGATGGCCTCTGTCACAGAGGAATTCCCCCCTGCCAGGTGTGCCAAGCCCGTTACCCCGATTGTGATTCTTATGATTATTCCCCCAGCACGCACATAGAATTTGTGCCGGCGGTTACGTCTGGCCAGACACAGACGGGCACTGTCTGTGTCTGGCTGAAGTTCTTACTGACCGTATGGATCAAAAGAGAAGTACTTGGCTGAAATCTCCTGATACTGACCGCTGTCGCGCAGTGCCAGAATTGCCTCATTCACAGCCGCGCGTAATTTGTCATCCCCTTTGCGGATACCGGCACCAACCCCCGGTCCGAGGATCTCCAGATCCTGAGCGACTTCTCCCTTCACTTCGCAACAGGCCTGCCCCTGCGGCGAGTTTATGAAGTCCATCATGGCAATCGAGTCAGCCTGTAATGCATCAATCCGGCCTGCTACCAAATCCTGGTTTGCTTCATCCTGAGTTTGATACTCTTTGACAGAATCAGCAGTATCGGCAAAGTGCTTCTGGATATATTTACGGTGAATGGTCCCGCTCTGTACACCGAGAATCTTATTTTCCATGCTGGCTGCAGTGGCATCCATCTCAAGGCGTTTATCACCGACTATAACTGCCGGCGTGTTGTAATACTTGTCGGAGAAATCAATGACTTTCAAACGGTCAGGGGTTATCGACAGCGACGCCATAATCATATCGATTTTTTTACTCTGCAGCGCAGGAATGATACCGTCCCATGAAATCGGCGTAATCTCACACTCCAGCTTTGCCTCCAGACAAATAGCACCCATCATATCAACTTCCCACCCCTGCCACTTACCACTGGCATCGGTATAGGCAAAAGGCGGATATGGCTCAGCTGCCAACCCGACTTTCACAGTATCAGCCTGTGCACCAGCAGCCATTACACCCATGGCCATTGCACTGAAAGTTACGCCGATCAGACCTGCTTTACTTAGAAACGTCATTGTCATTCTCTCCAGATTTATTATTGTTTTTGCCAGTCCAGTTATCCGGTCCCCGATACAGCAGGAGATTCCGGTATTACTGCACGGAGCTGATGAACTGCTTTAAGCGTTCAGATTTCGGATTCTCAAATATTTCCTCCGGCGTACCCTGTTCTTCGATCACACCCTGATGTAAAAACACCACTTTGGTCGCCACTTCACGGGCAAACTTCATTTCGTGAGTAACCAGCACCATGGTTCTGCCCTCGTCAGCCAGGTCACGGATAACCTTAAGCACTTCACCAACCAGTTCAGGATCAAGTGCAGAGGTCGGCTCATCAAACAGCATGACACTTGGCTGTATTGCCACCGCACGCGCAATTGCAACCCGTTGCTGCTGACCGCCGGATAAAAACGCCGGGTAACTGGATTCTTTCTCGCTCAGCCCTACTCTGGCGAGTAGCTCACGGGCTCTTGAGGTCGCTTCAGCTTTACCGATCCCATGTACCAGGACCGGCGCTTCGGTAAGGTTTTCAAGCAACGTCATGTGCTGCCAGAGATTAAAGCTTTGAAACACCATCCCCAGGCTGGAACGGATACGGTTAACCTGGCGCTTATCTGCCGGGACCGGGCCATCTGAGGATGATTTCATCTGAATGGTTTCGCCGTTGACGCGAACGCGTCCGGCAGAGGGAATTTCAAGCAGATTAATACACCGCAGCAAGGTGGATTTACCGGACCCGCTGCCGCCAATGATGGCAATCACATCACCTTTCCGGGCTTCGAGGTCGACCCCCTTAAGGACCTCCAGGCCATTAAAAGACTTCCGCAGGCCGCTGATCGAAATTGCTTCTGCAGCGGCCTGATTTAACCCTTCTGATTCACCAACATTTTCATTCAGTAACATGCTTGCACCTCGAAAGTTGTCACAGGATATTATTATTCATTTGTATAACAAGCAATACTCGCAAGGCAAATTATTTGCCTGAACACCCCGAAAAAAGCTAAAATTCGCGTTACTATTCAGCGATTTAAATGGCTAAAATTAATGACTACTACCCGTCGACCCTTTCGCCGTGCAAGTGAAGAAGAACGCCGTACTTCATTAATCGAAGCGACACAGGAATGCATTGTTCAGGGTGGAATTGCAGCCGTGACAATCCGGCGGGTGGCAGAATTTGCAGAAGTCACGCCCGGGTTGGTCCGGCATTACTTTCCGGACAAAAACGCCCTCTTGTGTGAAGCACACCGGGCGACTATGTCAAACATGACCCGCTATGCAAAAGACGCCATTCATTCACAGGAAGAACCGGCCCGTGACCGGCTACAGCTGTTTGTCAGGACCTCCCTTGAAGCACCTGTCATGCAACCCCGTAACCATCAGTTATGGACCTCTTTCTGCAGCCTGATTAACTCCGTGCCGGAAATTGCAGAGATTCACCGTGAGGCCTACCTTGAATTCCGCGTTGAATGTGAATATCTGGTCAGGGAAGTGTTCGCCGAACGTAAACAGGACGTCACCGAAGATCAGATTGTCCGTCATGCCATCGCTGTCAACGCCCTGATTGACGGGCTCTGGATTGAAGGCTGTCTTGCCATGGACCTGTTCAAGAGCGGAGAGCTGGCTGAACTGGGGGTCAGCTCCGTCGAAAATTTACTCGGCATTAGCAGCGTTTAATGCCTGCAGGCACTTATTGTGCTTCCCCGCCAATCAGGTTGTTCTTTTTAACAGCCGCCCTGCTTAACTGCCTGTTTTCTTACCAGCTTTCTTGCGCACCCTGTGTCTGTAACACAAGCGGTTAACGGTCCTGCTCAGCTTACTTTCACTGCAGTAAACCCGCCGGCAATCGCTGCCAGAACTCAGGGATTAATGCCGGTTCAGGAACGTGAATACACAGCATCTGCAACAGTGTTTCACCCCGCAGTGAATGATTGCCAATATGCGCTATGGTGCTAAAAATTGTTGCACAAACGTATAACAACGTTAATATATTGCTCGTTAACCGTTCTGAAATTCATAATAAAAAACAAAAGCCCCAAATGAATACAACGACTTACGCTAACCAGGTAAATCAACAACTTCATCGGTGCTTGCAACAATTACAAGGATAGATTTCCTATGTTTACCCGAGCAATTGTAAAATCCCCCTGTGCTGCAATGATCAATGGCCTGACCGGGGCTGACCTTGGCGCACCGAATTATGACAACGCCCTCAGACAGCATTCTGAATACGTAGCCGCATTGCAGTCCTGCGGACTCGATATTATTTCACTGCCTGCGGAAGAAGACTTCCCGGACTCAACCTTCGTCGAAGATGTTGCCCTGATGACACCAGCCTGCGCGATCCTGACCCGCCCGGGCGCAGCAAGCCGTACTGACGAAGTCACCAGCATGGCCCCCGTCATTGAAAAGCTGTATGACGCCGTCGAGTGCATCACGGCACCGGGTGAAGTTGAAGCCGGTGATATTATGATGGTCGGGAAACACTTCTATATAGGACTTTCGGCACGGACCAATCAGGACGGTGCTGACCAGATGATTGCTATCCTCGAAAAGTACGGTATGAGCGGATCAGTCGTCAGTTTTGAAGAAGTACTTCATCTCAAGACAGGCCTGGGCTATCTGGAAGACAATAACCTGTTGGCCAGCGGTGAGTTTCTCCACAAATCTGAGTTTCAGCAATACAACATTATCGAAGTACCAGCAGAAGAAGCCTATGCGGCGAACAGCATCTGGGTTAACGGTACCGTGATCACACCGGCAGGCTATCCAAAAACCAAAGCCCTGATTGAAGCAGCTGGCTATCCGGTTATCTGCGTAGATGTCAGCGAATTCCGTAAGATAGATGGCGGCCTGAGCTGCCTTTCCCTGCGCTTCTGAAGCAAAGCCTCCGGCGGCTCAAATGCAGCCAGATACACTCCATAAAAAAGGCACCACCAAGGTGCCTTTTTACTGACATCATTTATCTAAAGATTCTGCACTGCGCCTTTTAACGACGCCCCAACTGTTGTTGCAGCGTTCTGAGACGGCTCTCATAATCAGCCTTATCATGGTAACAGCCAAAGAAATAACGCCGCCCTGAATAGCCCATACGTCCGTGCATACACCGCCAGTTATCAAAGATCAGCGCCATACCGGGCCGTAAGGGTATTTTCAGCCAGTTGGCCTGATCCATACTGTGCCGGCTATATTCTGCATAGGCTTCATAAAAGGCCGCCATCTGCTTTTCAGGCAGAATGAATGGCGAACGGTCATAGTTATTGAAAGTTACCTGCGCCAGTTCACCATGACGGTTTTTACGGATAACCGGCCGTTCGGCCGCCAGGTGAACCCCCTCTTCCTTATAATGGCCGGGCACAATAACCTTGCAGAGAATATCGTACAGATCAGGCCGTTCTGCTTCGATTTTCCGCGCAATGGCAAAACCGTCAACCACGACGCTTTCTCCACCTTTGCCGTCAAACTCAATGCAGTTAAACATCTGTAAGCCCGCAGCATTATGGTAATAAGAAGCATCGGTATGCGGCGACAGAAAGTCAGTGGTATAAGCCGTATCATCATGATGTTTCACATCGGTAGACAGCGGCCAGTAAGTACCGAAAATCGTCCGCTGTGCCGGCGCAATACGTTTCGCTAAACGCTCGGTTCCCGCTTCGGTTGGCTCTGTTCCTGTGACCACACAAAAACCAAAAGTGTCGATCCGGGTTAACCATTTCAGCACACCTTCGTCTGTTGTCATGATCTCATCAAAGGAAACAGACGGCAGTTCTTCAGGCATTGAATCTTTCAGCCAGTAAATTTTACTGTCCGCCGAGGATAGCTGTTCATCATCGATACACTTACCTGTGGCTTGTGCTAACCGCCGCACAGAAATCGATGTTTCATGATCAGCTTCCCAGCGGATCGCTATCGTCTGCCCGCTGTCATCAACCGCGGCATGTGCCGCACTGATATTGCCCGCCAGCGAAAAAGTATCCACCTGACGCTGCTGTGTTTTTAAATTCTGACTCTGACCATCAGTACAGTGATCACGTACCCAGAACCAGGGAATAAGCTGCTCTGAGCCGTCGCTCCAGTTCAGCTTTAAGCCTGACGTTTCTGCCGTTGCATGCTTTACCATCATACCGGCTGTCTGCACCCCATCTGTTTTCACAGCGGCTGTTTGCATAGTTTGATACATTGCACCAAGCTCCTTGTTATACGAGTGTATAACAAATATAGTATGGCTTAATTAAGCAATGATCAAGCGGCTGATACGTCAGCGTTTCAAATTCGTCCGTGACAATTATTTCAGCCCCGGCTGAGGAGACTCCGATGTTCCTATCAGACAATACCGCCCCTGCCTGTCCGGAAATATTCGCTTTCCTGCAACAGCACATTCAGGGCACCACAGATTTACCCTACGGCGACGACTTTTATACGCAGCAGCTGAATGAATTCCTGTCAGTGATATTCGACACCGACGTCTGGGTGATGCCGGTCCTGACAGGCACCGCTGCTAACTGCCTCGCGCTGGGACAGTTGTGTAACAACTATCAAAGCATTATTTGCCATGAATCCAGTCATCTGGCTATTTCAGAAAGTACCGCTCCGGTATTTTTCACCGGCGGCGCACGGCTGCAATACTGCGGCGGAGAGATAGACAAAATCACTCCCCAACAACTGGCACAACAGCTTGAGGCAACGCACTGGAATGATATTCATGGCAGCCCACCCGCGACACTGGCGATCACCCAGGCAACAGAGCTGGGCAGGACTTACAGCCCTGAAGACATGCAGATATTTGGCGATCTCTGCAAACAATATGGTTTGAATTACTTTGTCGACGGTGCCCGGTTCGCCAATGCAGTGGCTGCCCGTCAATGCCATCCAGCAGAACTGAGCTGGCGCGCAGGGGTAACCGCCATGACGCTGGGTGCCAGTAAAAACGGCGCTTTCAATGTTGAAGCACTGGTAATATTCGACCCGCAGTATGCCAAAGGCATCATGGCCAGAGCAAAACGCAGCGGCCATCTGGCATCAAAAATGCGCTTCCTCTCGGCTCAGCTACACACATATTTCAGCAACGACCTGTGGCTGAACAATGCCCGTCACGCCAACCAGATGGCGGCACTGTGTGACCGGTTACTTAAACAGCACAGCATTGAAACCCGATTCAGCGCGCACACCAACCAGCTGTTTATCCGGTTAACAGAATCCCAGTACCACAGTAGCCGTGATGCCGGGTACGAAATGTATCACTGGCCCCTGGAAGATCAGGGAATCCTGAAGGACTACTACCGCCTGGTCACCCACTGGTCTACCAGCGCTGAACAGATCGCCGGCTTTGCAGACGCCATCGGCATTAAGGTAACTAAACCCATCTGATATGACAGTTTGGATCACCACGGTGATTTCCGATAATGCTTAAGGCCAGAGCGCCAGCGTCAGTGCGATAATGACAAACCGGCAGACATGAAACCCTGCATCTATAAACCAGTAAACCTGGCTTCTGCCAGCAAACTGATAGTTAATGCCCATAGACGCGGCTGTGAGCCCGACGCCGATCAGCACCGCCACCATCAGTGCATTACCCACCCCCGGGTGCGGCCCGAGCAGAAAGGCCAGCGTAAATGCAGACATCAGGGTTAACAGAAATGTCGTCACATAGACCTTCACAGGGCTGGTCATATCTTTAGCAGGATCAACCCCGGATTCACGGCACCAGCGCTGCATAAACAGCAAAGGTGAATACCAGAGTGCGCCGAATGCAAAACTCAGCAGTGTAGCTACTAACACCCCCAGCCAGTTAAATTCCATCATCTGTCACTCCTTCAGATCACCTGATAACACCGTCATTTCAGTGTAGCCAGCAGCCTGTTAATCATCAAAACGGATACAAACACTGCCTGAATTAATTTTTCTGATGCAGGCCTACAATTTTTAGTATTTTACCTATGCTTTGATAGCGCATACCTTGTAATCAGCTAATCAGTGATTCCGACACTTCAGCCATGTACGGTTCAGCGGTTTTCAAAGGGTGAAATTTGTATACCGCCAGCGATCTGTGGCTGCACAAATACAATTAAAATTGAGGAGCGTTCCTGAAAATGTCCGATAAAAACATCGATATGACCACAGTGTGGCAGCAGGACAAAGACCACTACATTCATCCCTGGACAGATTTTTCTACCTTCAAAGAAAGCGGTTCTATGGTGCTGGCTGACAGTGATAACGTGCACGTCAAAGACGGCGACGGCAATGAATACCTGGACGGTATCGGCGGCCTGTGGTGTGTAAACATCGGCTATGCCCGTGAAGAAATGGCGCAGGCCATTGCCGATCAGGTTCGTCAGATTCCTTATTACTCCTGCTTTGGTCACCACACGACAGTACCGGCAGCGCAGCTGGCAGCAAAACTGGCCGAACTGGCACCGGGCAATCTGAACCACGTTTTCTACGGCTGTGGCGGTTCTGTCGCCAACGACACCGCTGTACGGATGATCCACTTCTACTTCAACCAGTTGGGTAAGAAGACCAAGAAGAAGATCATTTCCCGGATCGACGGCTACCACGGCAGCACCTATATGGCGATGTCCATTACCGGTGTTAAGTTCGACCACATCGGTTTCGACATTGAAGAGCAGCTGGTACATCACATCTCCTGCCCTAACCCTTACCGCCGTCCGGATGAACAGAGCCTGGAAGCGTTCTGTGATGAGAAAGTACAGGAACTGGAAGACAAGATTCTTGAACTGGGCCCGGACAACGTTGCAGCATTCTTTGCTGAACCTATTCTGGGTGCCGGTGGCGTTATCGTTCCCCCTGAAGGCTACCATCAGAAAACCCTGGCAGTATGCCGTAAGTACGGCGTCCTGTACGTATCCGATGAAGTGGTCACTGCATTTGGCCGTCTGGGCCACATGTTTGCCTCTGAAGATGAATTCGGCATCGTGCCGGACATCATTACCTGTGCAAAAGGCCTGACCTCAGGCTACCTGCCACTGGGTGCGACTATCATTTCTGAAGAAATGTATGAAGTCATCAGCAAGCCACAGGCAGACGGAGCCCTCTTTACCCACGGTTTCACTTACTCAGGCCACCCGGTCAGCTGTGCCGCCGGTGTTAAAAACATCGAAATCATGGAGCGGGAAAACCTGTGTGACCATGTGAAAGATATGGGTGCGTACTTCGAAGCACAGGTTAAAACCCTGATCGACCTGCCAATCGTGGGTGATGTGCGCGGCCGTAAGTTCATGATGTGTATCGAAAACGTTGCGAACAAAGAGACGAAGGAACTGATCAACCCGGATGCCAAAGTCGGTAACCGGATTGCAGATCACTGTCAGAAACGTGGTTTGATTGTACGTCCGCTGGCGCACATGAACGTTCTGTCACCGCCACTGACCCTGAGCAAAGAAAACGTCGACTTCCTGGTGGCCACTTTGCGTGAATCCATTGAAGCGACCATGGCTGACCTGCAGAGCGAAGGCTTTCTGACTGCAGAAGCCGCAGCTTAACAGCCACATCTTCTGCCCGCGGCCTTTCCCTGAAAGGCCGCTTATCTCACCTTTTCTCACGTATGGGTCGTTTGGCAATGAGAGCTTGCCAGACTTAGTCCGTCCGTCTGCACAGTAACAAGGCTTTCTCCCAGATCCTTTAATGCTACTGTGGTTTTCGGAGAGCTGCGGCTCTCCTTTTTTACGGTGTCAGCTGTAACTGCGCAACAGTATCCCAGTCAAAGCTGAATCCAAGACCCGGTGTCTGCGGCATAGCAATACAGCCCTCTGCTACGGTCATCTTTTCCTTAAACAGCGGCGCAAACCAGTCCACGTGCTCAACAGAAATACAGTTAGCGGCAGAACCCGCAATGCTCAGGCTCTGCTCGGTAAAGATATGTGTGGATATCGGTGTGTGATAGCTGGCGGCGATGGCGGCGGATTTACGCATTTCACTCAGGCCGCCAATCCGCTGCAGGTCCGGCATCAGCACATCCACCGTGCGTTGCTCCAGCATATCCTTCATGCCAAAGCTGGTGTACTCGGTTTCACCGCTGGCCAGCGGGATATCGATGGCTTCCAGCACCCGTCGGTGGCCGGCAAAGTCATTAGCCGCTACCGGTTCTTCCAGCCAGGTAATGTCATAGTCGGCAATCTGCCGGGCCAGGCTGATCGCCTTGCGGGGCGTTAGCGACTGATTGGCATCGGTAAGTATCTCCGTCGAATCCCCCAGAGACTCACGCAGTGCTTTGACTCTGGCAACATCTTCCCTGATATCCTCTTTGCCCAGCCTTAACTTAACGGCCCTGAATCCCTGATCAACAAACCCCTGCGCCTCGGCAATCAACTCATCAATAGACTGACTCAGCCAGAGGCCGCTGCTGGCATAGGTTTTAACTTCATCCCGGCATGCCCCAAATAACTGATACAGCGGCAGCCCTGCGCGCTTGCCGACAATGTCCCAGAGAGCCGTATCGATGGCAGACATTGCCGATACTGTGACGCCTTTTAAGCCCGCCGGGTTTACATCCCGCCACATGGCCTGCCAGTGTTTTTCAATATACAGAGGATTCTGGCCGACAATCAGGGGCATCAGGCTGTCGATCATGGCGGTAAATGCTGGCAGACGCTGCTGATTCAGCGCGAAGACATAGCCCTCACCGCACAAGCCTGCGTCGGTTTCGATGGACAGCAACACACATCCCACAGCATCAGTACGGTGAATCGCCGTGATCAGTGGTTGACTGAGGGGAACTGAAACCTGAGTGGTGTGATAACCGGTAACCTTCATGCTGCAACCTGTTCATAGTTAACAAAGGGTTACAGCAATAACAGCAGATAGCCGGCGAATCTGCAAAGCAGATTTTCGATAACCGTCACAGGGTTTCTGAATGGCTGCAGCCGAAACCCAGCCGGTCAGGGCTTGCCCCAGCAGCCAATCAGGCAGGATTACGGCTTGCGCCAGCAACCGATCAGAAATGCACCGCTGTCTTCACCCTTTGCCAGTGCCTGTGCCTCAACCTGCAAAGCGCCATCAGGATCAGCATCTTTCTCAAAATGAATGGCGGTGTGAATTTCACCGGCGACAGACATCAGGCTGGCCAGCTCATCGGGCGTGCGGAACCATGCGTGATTGAACAGGGAATCTTTATCCGCCGCCGCCTTTGCCCTGCGCCGTGCTGCCCAGGGGCTTTTGCCGTTCAGAGTCGCCACCACCATCAGCCCACCGGGTTTAGTTACCCGCCACATTTCATCCATGGCCCGTTGCGCATCTTCAATAAATTCCAGCGCCGTAACAGACACGGTCTTATCAAAGTGGCCATCGGCAAATGGCAGATCGCACATATCCGCCGTAAGAAACTGCTGTTCAGGCAAACGCTTTTCAGCCCACTCCAGCATTGGCCGGGAGACATCAATGCCGGTAATACCGGCCCCGGCAGTGACCAGAGGCTCTGTAAAAATACCGCTGCCGCAACCGGCATCCAGAATATGCTCACCGGGCTGCGGCTGCACCAGTTGCATGATCAGATCAAGTTCAAGCTGTTTAATCACCGCTCCCAGCGGGGTAAGAAACCACTGTTCATAAGGGTCTGGCATGGCATCAAACAACTGAGACATAGGTAAGCTCCGGCATCACTGAAATTGTAAGAGAGGGTTAATTGAAACGCATCGGCTGTGTGTATGACAGAGCCAGTCAGACAAATGACACCATGCCTGTCTTACACTCCGTAACGGCCGGTAAACATCGCAACTGCGTCACCAATAATTAATTCGCAAGTTTCATCATCAGGAAACGGCTGACCCATTAACAGCTGTGGCCAGAATGCCTGCGCCTTAATCAACCCATGGAACTGGTTCGCCGCATAATTGGCATCAACAGGCTGCAGTTTACCATCCGCAATGGCTGCGCTGATCCATTGCTCCAGGGTCTGTTCCTGTTCGGCAAATTTAACCATGGCCTCTGCAGCCAGCGCCGGTGAATGAATACACTCGGCAATCATCACCCGGCACAGATCCCTGAAACGCCGGGATTTAAGCAGTTCAGTTTCATTACGGCCATACGCCGTCAGCTGTTCAGTGACACTCTTGTCAGGACTGTAAGAAATCGCCGTCACTTCACTGCTTTGCTCAAAAATAAGCATGGCGATTTCCTGAAACAGCAACTCTTTGCTGGCGAAATGGTTATACACCGTCCGTTTAGAAACTTCGGCCCGTGCTGCCAACGCATCCATACTCATTGCCTGAAAACCTTTATCACTCAGTTCCAGCACTGCTGCTTCAACAATTGCCGCCCGCTTTCGCTGGCTGAGCGTCTGCCGTGTCATACCCGTTGCTCCGCTGTTAAATCCGGTTTCGAAGCAAATATACACCAACGAGTTTACTTTTACATATAAACAAGTAAACTGCACCGTACAGTTTACTTATTGAAACCTTACTATGCGTCTTAAAACATTCGGCAAAGTCCTTCTGGGAGGCACTCTGATGGCATCGTTATTCAGCTGCAGCATTTTCAGCAATACACCTGAAATCGCAGATTACTCAGACTCAACACAGTTTGCAGACGGCAAATTCCGCAATCAGAAAGAATTTGTCATGAATGACTCAGCCACTCTGGCGCGTATAGCCTGGCGCTACATGACCGAGAAACGGACAGATGCCCAGCCCGCCGCCGATATCCCCCTGACAACCCTGAACAAAGCTCAGCTGCAGGCCGACAATCATACCGGCACGGCCCTTTATCGGCTGGGGCATTCCAGTATGTTACTGGCTGTAGAGGGAGAATTCTGGCTGATCGATCCGGTGTTTTCAGAGCGCGCCTCCCCGGTGCAGTGGATGGGCCCGAAGCGCTTCCACCCCGTACCGGTGGAATATGACCAGTTGCCGGACATTAAAGGCGTGATCATTTCCCATGACCACTACGACCACCTCGATCAGGCTACCATTGAAACACTCAGCAACATGGCTGAACACTTCGTAACGCCGCTGGGTGTCGGTCAGTTAATGCTGGACTGGGGTGTCGATCCGCAACAGATTCACGAACTGGACTGGTGGCAGCACGTTGATATCGGCAAACTGCAACTGACTGCGGCTCCCGGACAGCACTTTTCTGGCCGGGGCATTACCGGCGGTAATCAGACCCTGTGGGCGTCGTGGGGAATTAAAACTCCGGATCAGAACATCTTTTACAGTGGTGATACCGGCTACTTTGAAGGCTTTAAAGAGATCGGCGAACGCCTCGGCCCGTTTGATCTGACACTGATTGAAAACGGCGCCTACGATAAAGACTGGTCAGAGGTACACATGAGCCCGGAAGAAACCCTGCAGGCCCATCTTGATGTAAAAGGAACAGCCCTGCTACCGGTGCATAACGGCACCTTCGACCTTGCCCTGCATCCGTGGTACGAACCTTTCGAACGGATCAGTGAACTGGCAGACGCTGCCGGTGTAAAACTGGTGACACCTGAAATAGGCCAGCGGCTGGATTTAGCCAAGATGGAAGAGAATGCTTACTGGTGGCGCGAAATTGCGCGGAAATGAGAAAGCAACCTCTTACCAGCCCTGCACGGTAAGAGGTTTTTATTTTCTATGCCGTAACAGCAACCCGATGTTCAGCCAGCGCTGCAACTGCACTTTCAATTTCAGCGGCGGCGTCTTCTGAAGTCACCTTCCCGGTTTGCATATCAAAAACATCGTAGAAACTTGCCACGGAAACATCCGCTACCACCTCACCGGCGAAATACGGGGCAGAGGTTTTCGCCTGGGTCAGCACATTACGCGCACCGCCGGGGCCCGGGGATGTTGCCAGCAACAGCATTGGCTTGTTCTGGAAGACTTTCTGGTCAATCCGGGATGTCCAGTCAAACAGGTTTTTCCAGGCGGCGGTGTACGAGCCGTTATGTTCCGCATACGCAATCACCAGTGCATCTGCTTCGCCGATTTTGCGGAAAAACGCTTGTGCCTGTTCCGGCTGACCCAGTTCTGCTTCACGGTCCACACTGAACAGTGGCATTTCGTAATCATTCAGATCCAGAATTTCAATCTCGGCACCGCTGATTAAACCTGTGGTGTAGCCTACCAGTTGTTTGTTAATGGATTGCTTACTGTTGGATGCTGCAAATGCTAATACTTTCATGCCTTACTCCTGCCTGTCCGGTGATCAGTATGTCGTTACTGAAGCGATATAACCATCTTAAACGTTCTGATTTATTTGACTAGTAAGCACAACTGCAAAATACTGTTCTGAAAATAGAACGACAATAGTGATTAGCCATGCCTGATATTAACGACATGCTGATATTCGCCAAGGTAGCAGAGCTGCAGGGAATTTCACCCGCGGCCCGGGCGCTGAATCTGCCGAAATCCAAAGTCAGCCGCCGGATGGCCATGCTGGAAACTGCCCTCAGTGCCCGCCTGCTGGAGCGTACCACCCGTGCTGTTCATCTTACCGAGGCCGGACGCATTTACTATCAGCACTGCAAGCAGATTAACGAAGCGGTAGAAAACGCCGAGCATGCGGTACAGCAACTGAGCGAGACTCCCAGGGGTCAACTGCGGATCAGCGCCTCGGTCACCACCGGGCAAACACTGATCGCCCCCCACCTGAGTGAGTTCGCAGAACTGTATCCACTGGTGAATATCGATCTTGACCTGAATAACCGGCGGGTAGATGTGGTCAGCGAAGGCTTCGACCTGGTGGTCCGGGTCGGCAAACTGGAAGACTCAAACCTGATCAGCCGAAAGTTAGGCGGCGGCAGCGCCGGCTTATTTGCAGCCCCGGGCTACCTGAAGAAACATGGTACGCCTTCCGATCCGGATGCCCTGCACCAGCACCGGATACTGGTCATGTCTGATGCCAGTAACGTGCTTAACTGGCGGCTGCAGAACAGCCGGGGCGACATTCACTCGCTGAATGTCACCCCAAGCATGCAAATCAATGATATGACCACCCTGACAACCGTGATTGCCGGCGGTGCCGGCATCGCCTGCCTGCCCGCGTATCTGGTTCATGAACAGGTTGAGTCCGGCAAGTTATGCCGGGTGCTGCCAGACTGGCACACCCCGGAAATCAACCTGTATATCCTCTACCCCAGCCAGCGGGGCCTGACGCACAAAGCCCGTTTATGGATGGACTTTTACATCAGTAAGCTGGCGGATAACTGGTAACTCAGCGCAGATAAGGTTTACGCACGGCGGATACCGCCCGGGCATGGCCGTCAAAGCCTTCGTAGGTCGCCAGCCGTTCAGCCTGCTTCGCCATTTCCGGGTAACCGGACTCAGTCACATAAGCCACGGACATGAACTTCATAAAGTCCATCACAGATAACGGTGACACCGTAGCAGCCTTACCGGAGGTCGGTAACACCGCATTGCAGCCAAGTACAAAATTCCCCAGCGTACTCGGTGAGTGCTGGCCCAGAAGTACTTCACCGGCATTTTCGATGTCTCCCAGATACTGCCAGGCATCGGTGCTGAGGATCTGTAAATGCTCCGGCGCATAATCATTGATGAAATCAAACGCCTGCTGACGGTCTTCGGCAATGACAATACCGCCCATCGGCCCACAGATAACGGTGGCAGAATACTCTACCCGCAGTTCCGACATCGCAGCCCAGTGGTCCGGCATGGCGGCAATGGCCTGTTCCGCGACCTGCCTTGACGTGGTAACCAGAAACGCAGAAGAATCCGGCCCGTGCTCCGCTTCAATCAGCAGATCCAGCGCCGCCAGGCCACCGTCCACCGTTTCATCTGCAAACACAATGGATTCTGAAGGTCCGGCGGGAATACCCGGATCAATCCGGCTGCTTAGCAGTTGCTTGGCGGCCACCATCCAGGGTGAGCCCGGGCCGACAATCTTGCTGCACCGGGGTACGGTGGCCGTACCATAGGCAACCGCTGCAACCGCCTGTGCACCGCCGCATTTAAACACCTGAATCTGGCAGCCCTGGGTATCAGCGATCAGCTGTATAGCTACCAGCGTGGCGGCGTCCACACTGCCGTCTGCTCCCGGCGGTGTGATGACAACCACCTGTTTAACACCGGCAACCACTGCCGGAATGGCATTCATCAGCAACACCGAAGGGAATGACCCCTTACCCCGGGGCACATAACAGGCCACCGAAGGAATCGGCAGAAAACGTTCGCCAACAAAACTGCCCCGGCGCACTTCCTGCATGGTCATTTCACCGGGTTTCTGTGCTTCGTGATAACGGCGGATATTGTCTGCGGCGTATTCAATGGCTTCGCGGGTTTCAGCATCAACCTTTGCCGCTGCCGCCTGAAACTCTTCCGGCGTTACCCGCAGATCCGCTTCACTGATGTCAGCGCCATCAAAACGGCGGCCGTATTCAGCCAGGGCCACATCTCCCCGCTGACGGACATCTTCAATGATCGGGCTGACCTGCAGCAGGTAGTCCGACATATCTGATTCGGTGCGCTGTAACAGCTGTTCTCTTTCCTGTCCGCTGAGCCCGTTCAGCTCCCAGACACTGATTGTTCGCTTGTCAGTCATCTTTCCTCACCCTCTTCCTGACGATTAGTTAAAATCGGTTTTAAAAAACGTGCCCGCATTTCCCTTGCCTGCAGCCGTTCCCGGAACCAGTTAAGTGCCTGCCCGCGGGATGACTTGCGCCATGCCACAAACAGCTCACTGCTGCAGTCGTAATTCACTATCTCACGGCTTAACAGTGCCCCGCTGGCCAGTAAGTCACTGATGAGATGTGCCGGCATAAAACCCACGCCAATGCCGCTTAAAATGGCTTCACGCTGGGCAAACAGATCCGGTACGATCAGTACGTCTTCACACAATTGCTGCTGCCCTTTACCCGGCCGGATCAGACGGCTGCTGTCACCCGCATCCACCAGCCGGTAACGGCTCAGTTCACCCATGCTCAGCGGCCGGTTATCCGTTGCCAACTGATGATCCGGTGCCATTACCAGCATCAGTGACTGGCGGCCGGCCGGTAAATATTCAATATCCACTTCATGGGGCGGCTGGCCGACGGCGCCGATCACCAGATCGACCCGCTGGTCATACAGGGCATCCCAGGTCCCCTGATACACCTCCCGGACTACTCTGATGCGGGTGCGGCTGTTCAGCTGATAAAACTCGCTGAGCCACTGGTAAAGCACCTCGCCGCACATCATGTTGGTAAAGGCAATTCGCAGCTCCGGCTCCCAGCCTTCGCCCACCTGTCGTACATGGGCTTCAAGACTCTGGTGCAGGTTGAGTATCTGTTCGGCGTAATCTCGGGCGGTAACCCCGGCCGGGGTCAGGCAGACCCGGTAACTGTCACGATTTAACAGTGCCTGCCCCAACTGCTCTTCAAGCTGACGGACTGCATAACTGACGCTGGAAACCGTGATACCCAGCTCCGCCGCCGCAGCAGACAGACTGCCGTTACTCTCCACCGCAATCAGCACCCGGAGGTACTCAGGTTTTACCGAAACCACCATGTGTATTACTCCCGTGTCGCTGGCCTTTTTGCACCGGATAACAGAGACAAACTGTTCAGAAATGTCTGCTCTGGGTGTGCCTTAACGACATCTTCAAATTTTTCGTTGATCTTGTTTCAGACCCTGTGCTTATCTGCCCCGCAAGCAGGCCCTACAATCCCGTTATTCCTTTTCCTGCCAGTCCTATTAAGGTTGTTTCACTATGACTTCACAGGCACATACTTCCCCCGCAGATGCCTCCGGTTCACTGCTGGGCAGCACCAACCTGCTCATCGCCGCTGTCGCCTGGGGCGGTATGTACGGGGTTTCACAAACCGCGCTTCAGTACCTGGATGCCTACACGCTCACAACGGTCCGCTATGGCTTCGGGGCACTGTTCTTTTGCCTGCTGCTGTGGCTGAAACAGGGCCGCAGCGGTTTTGGTTTTGACGGTCAGTTCGTCAAAGTCTGGCTGTATGGCTCATGCGGCTTCTGCGGCTTTTCCGTCCTGTTATTTCATGGCCTTGAATACGCGCCGGCAGAACATGGCGCAGTTATCGCCTCATTAATGCCCCTGATCAGTGCCCTGATTACCTGGGTTATCCATGGCAAACGGCCGGACCCGGCTACCCTTGCCTGCGCACTGGTTGCCATTGCCGGGGTCATGCTGGTCATTTCCCGGGGCGACATCGACAACCTGTTGCAGCTCAGCGCCATCAAGGGTGATCTGATGATCATTCTCGGCGTCACCTGCTGGGTCATTTTTTCCATGGGCATCACCCAGGTCCCCGGCTGGAATGCCAGCCGTTATACAGCGATGTCCTGCTGTGCCGGCCTGATTACCATAGTGGCGGTAAATCTGATCGCCGGCTGGCGCGGGGCCGCCTATTTACCGGCACTCAGCGATATCCGTATGGTCAGCTTTGAGATCAGTTACCTGATTTTGGCAGCCGGTGTACTGGCGGTTTCATGCTGGGCCAGCGGGGTCGCCCGGGTCGGGGCGATTAATGCCCTGCTGTTCATGAATATGATTCCGGTATCCGCCTTCATCATTGCCTTCCTGCAGGGCAAGGTCATCGACCCGATGGAGCTCTACGGCATGCTGCTGGTCGTCAGCGCACTGTTAGCCAATAACCTGTTACCACGGATTCGCCCGGTCCGTCAGCAACAGCCAGCCTGTTCTGAATAGCCGGTTGATGCCGGTCACAAAACCGCCTGATAAAACCCGTTTCAGAGCATATAAAAACGCCGGAGAAAACCCCGGCGTTGTGTCCCCCTTTACAGCTATCAGCCCAGCTTGATCCAGGTAGTCTTCAGCTGCGTGAACTTGTCCAGCGCATGCAGAGACAGATCACGGCCGAAACCGGACTGCTTGTAACCGCCAAATGGCGTACTGAAATCCAGCGCATCCATGGTATTCACTGAAACCGTACCGGCCCGCAGTTTCTTAGCAACACGGTGTGCACGGTTCAGGTTAGTGGTCCATAGGGATGCCGCCAGTCCGTACAGGGAATCATTGGCAATACGCACCGCCTCTTCTTCACTGTCGAAGGTCATCAGTGCGGCAACCGGGCCGAACACTTCATCACGGGCGATCTGCATATCCTGATTTACCCCGTCAAAAATGGTCGGTGCAACCACAGCAGTAGCCTCATCACCCACACCGCCGGTCAGCATTTGCGCGCCTTCAGCTTGTGCCTGTTTAATAAACTCGCGAACGTTGCAGGCGTGTTGCTGGTCGATCAGTGCACCCACCTGAGTATCAGCATCCAGCGGGTCACCTACCTTCATCGAAACAGCTTTCGCCACAAATTTTTCAACGAATGCGTCTTTAACGCTGGCTTCAATCAGAATACGGGAGTTAGCCGAGCAGACTTCGCCCTGATTGAAGAAAATGCCCATTGCAGCGTGCTCAACAGCCGCGTCCAGATCACAGTCAGCAAAGATCAGGTTCGGACTCTTACCGCCGGTTTCCGGCCAGACCGCTTTCAGATTTGATTCCGCGGAATACCCCATGAACAGCTTGCCAACCGCCGTTGAACCGGTGAATGCCAGGCAGTCCACATCCATATGCAGACCCAGTGCTTTACCCACTACATGGCCATGGCCGGTCACCACGTTCAGCACACCGTCCGGAATGCCCGCTTCTTTCGCCAGCTCAGCCAGACGCAGTGCGGTCAGGGTCGACTGCTCCGCAGGCTTAAGAACTACCGAGTTACCAGCAATCAGCGCCGGGGCCAGTTTCCAGGCAGCAATGTCCAGCGGGAAGTTCCACGGTACCACCGCTGCAACCACACCGATTGGCTCACGGGTAATGGTGGCAACATTGTTACCGTCGGTCGGCGCGACTTCGCCGTACAGTTTATCGATTGCTTCGGCGTACCATTCAAAACAGCCGGCAGAACCCGGAATGTCGATGTTCATAGCATCCTGTACCGGTTTGCCGACGTTCAGGCTTTCCAGCAGCGCCATTTCTTCATGGTTTTCCATGATCAGGGCCGCCAGACGTTTAAGTACCGCCTTACGGGCAGCCGGTGCCTGATCCGCCCAGATACCGCTGTCGAAAGTACGGCGGGCAGCAGCCACAGCCGCATCCACGTCCTGACCGGTACAGGCCGCCGCATTGACCAGCACTTCGCCGGTCGCCGGGTTGATGGCTTCGTAGGTGCCGCCATCGCTGGCTGCCACAAACTGGCCGTCGATAAACGCTTTGTCCTGTAACGTGATGGAAGCCTTCAGGCTCAGCCAGTAATCTTTATTCTGTACGCTCATTATTTTTATACTCCTTAAATTGCACTCGCTGCAGCTTTGCGCATTCGGCGCGGTGCAGTCATGTTTTCTACGCTGAGCACGTCGTCAAGTTCTTCAATGGAAAGCAGCCCTTCCTGCAGAACCAGTTCACGTACACTGCTGTTATTCTCAATCGCTGTTTTGGCGATCCGGGTGGCATTTTCATAGCCGATAAAAGGGTTCAGCGCGGTGATGATGCCAATGCTGTTATTCACCACATCCAGACAATGCTGCTCGTTAGCCGTAATACCCTGAATACATTTTTCTGCCAGGGTGTTAATCGCCCGCACCTGCAACCGCAGCGACTGCAAGACATTAAAAGCAATCACCGGCTCCATAACATTCAGCTGTAACTGCCCGGCTTCTGCGGCCATGGTGACCGTGATGTCGTTACCGATAACCTGAAACGCCACCTGATTTACCATCTCCGGAATTACCGGATTTACCTTGCCCGGCATAATGGAGCTGCCCGGCTGCATCGGCGGTAAATTAATTTCCTGCAAACCGGCCCGCGGCCCGCTGGATAATAAACGCAGGTCATTACACATTTTAGATAGCTTCACAGCATTACGTTTCAACACACTGGAGAAGGTTACAAATGCGCCCATATCCGAGGTAGCTTCGATCAGGTTTCGGGCCCGTACCAGCTCCTTACCGGAAATCTGTGAAAGCTCTTCAATTACCAGGCTGGAATATTCAGGATCAGAATTAATGCCGGTACCGATTGCCGTGGCACCCATATTAATTTCACGGAAGAATTCCACCACATCCTTGGCTTCTTCTATGTCTTCTTTCACGGTTGAGAACCAGGCATCAAATTCCTGACCCAGGGTAATCGGCACCGCATCCTGTAACTGGGTACGGCCCATCTTAACCACATCGGAAAACTCAACGGCTTTCTGCTTCAGCTGGTAGGACAGATTGCCCAGCGCCGACACATATTCCTGATGGCTTAACAAGATGCCCAGACGGATAGCGGTGGGGTAAGCATCATTGGTGGACTGGGAAAGATTGACGTGATTGTTCGGGTGCAGATACTGATACTCGCCCCGATTATGCCCCATGATCTCCAGACCACGGTTAGCAATCACCTCGTTGGCATTCATATTGGTAGAGGTACCGGCCCCGCCCTGGATCACATCAACAACAAAGTGTTCATGCCACTGGCCGGCAATGATTTCATCACAGGCGCTGCTGATCGCTGCGGCTACATCATTATCCAGTAGCCCCAGCTTGTTATTGGCCCGGGCAGCGGCTTTCTTAACCATCGCCAGCGCGGTAACCAGCTTGGGAAAGTGCATCAGTTTAATGCCGGTAATGGCAAAGTTTTCAGCGGCGCGCAGGGTCTGCACCCCGTACAGAGCATCCGCAGGCACCTGCCGCTCACCCAGCAGGTCTTTTTCCAGCCGGGTTTGCGTAGCCTGCTCAGCCTGAGCATCACGGGCCACCGCCTGAACCGCACTGCGCTGGCGGTCCAGCCGCAGCAACCGCACGGCCACCGCAGCAGTTTGCGGCGAGTGATCCAGCCAGGTGCTTAGAGCCTCCCGCTGCAAACGCAGCACCACCGCCGCAGATGTCGCACAGCCCTGAACTGAATCATCGGTCGGGTTCAGGCTGTTAATATTCACCTGGGCAGACAACTGAACAGTAAGCCCCTGCTGGGTAATCTCGGCGTCACCGCTGAGAAGAATCCCCAGTTCATCGCTGTCGGCAAGGGTAAACGCTTCCCCTGCGGCGAATGACTGAAGGGTTGAAAATTTAGTTAACTCAGAGAATTCGGACGCTTCAAGAGCATCACCACACAGAACAGATTTGATCAGCTTCTTATTATTGGCATTCATTTTTCAGGTACGATTAGTTTGATTAAACGGACAACCCCGTCGATTCAGACTAAAAATACCCACTGGATTTGTAAAATATTATATAGCTTGTCGCTGCATCAGAAATTATGATCCAGTAATTGCCATATTCCCCCGGGCAGGTTACTTTGCCCCGCATATCCCGCGAGAAAGGCCCGAAACCGCTATGACCAATATTACAATCCAGGAAATCCGTGCCTATATCGCGCTGGCCAATACCCTGAGTTTTACCCGGGCTGCTGAACAGCTGAACCTCTCCCAGCCGGCACTTTCTTATAAGTTACAGCAACTGGAAGAAAAGCTCGGTGCGGTATTATTCGAACGCAGCTCCCGCCGGGTGAATATGACCGAAGCCGGCCTGAAAATTCTCAGCAATGCCGAACGTCTGCTACAGGATCTGGATCACACCCTGGCACATATGCAGCAACTGTGTCAGGAAGATAACTACCGGATCGTTATCACCTGTTCGGAAGGGGTTGCTGCTGCCATGCTGGCACCGGTCATGGCCGGCTTTCAGGAACGCTTTCCCCACACCAGTATTTCCATTCTCGACGATACCGACAGCCGGGTCATTGAGCACCTCACCTCCGGCGCAGCACATCTGGGCATAACCTCTTACTGGCAGGACCATCCTGATTTCCTTTACGTACCTGTGCAAACCGACCAGCTGTATGTACTGTTTCCCGCCGGACATCCACTGGAAACACTGACAGAAATCAACCTGCAGGCGTTAGCACAATACGACTTTATCGGCCTGACCCGGGAAAGCGATCCGGGACAGCTGGTCAGTAAGCTCTGCACCCGCGATGGCATCGACCTGCAAATAAAATTTACCGCCAGCCATATCAGCACCCTGATGAACATGGTGCAGAGCAATCTGGGCATCAGCGTGGTGCCCCGGATGCGGTTGCCGTTGCAGTTACATGAATCACTGCGGATCGAACCTCTGCAGGCAGCCGGTGCGGAGGTCAGCATCGGCATTGTGTCGCAGGTAAAACGGCCGATGGCGGTCCAGATCCAGCTGTTACGGCAAGTTCTGATCGCCCAGGCGGAAAATTTCAGCCTGCCTGGCTCACCTTAAATCTCCTTAAAATCAAGTTGTTAAGAACTAATCCTTAAACGCTTCCTATCATCAATAGAAAGATATTCTTTATCTATAACATTTTTCGATTGGTTTATTTATCAATCCCCCGTTAGCGTATTTGTACCTGATAAACACCCCGTATTACCGGGGAAAAATAACAATAAACCGGTACGCTATGACACACACCACACCTGCAATAAAACCCACCAATGTGCTGTTCATTATCTGCGATGAAATGAGCCGCCAGTCACTCAGCTGTTACGGCAACCCACTGGTTAAAACCCCCAATATTGATCGCCTGGTCCGTGAGGGTAGCTGCTTCACCCAGGCGTATACGCCCTCACCTATCTGTGTACCTACCCGTGCCAGTCTGGCGACCGGGCAATATGTACACCAGATAGGTACCTGGAGCAGCGCTGAACCTTACGACGGCTCAGTGCCCGGCTGGGGCCACCAGTTAATGGATAAAGGCCACACCGTCACATCGATAGGCAAGCTGCATTACCGCAGCGCAGAAGATAACAACGGTTTCAGCGAAGAAATCATGCCAATGCATGTGTTCCGCAATATCGGCTGGCCGATTGGCCTGTTAAGAGATCAGATCTACAGCTACGACGGTGCCCCGGAAATGGCGCAGAATGTCGGCGCCGGTGAGTCTGACTACACCCGGTATGATGCGAAAATTGCCGCCGAAAGCTGTCGCTGGATCGCCGAAGCCGGTCAGCAGCAGACATCATCTGAACTGGCAAAACCCTGGGTATTGTTCAGTTCTTTTGTGGCCCCGCACTATCCGCTGATCGCGCCGCAGAAATTCTATGACATGTATCCGCCGGAAAGCGTGGACATGCCCCTGAACTACGCGCAGGAAGAACGCCCTCAGCATCCGGAAGTGGCTGCCATGGCCCGCTTCTGGAGTTATGACGATCACTTCAGTGAAGAATCCCTGCGTAAAGGCCGGGCCGCCTATTATGGCCTGTGCTCCTATCTGGACCACCACGTGGGCATGCTGATTAAGGCACTCGAAGATGCCGGCCTGTATGACTCCACCCGCATCATCTTCACCTCCGACCACGGTGAAATGCTGGGTAACCGCGGGCTCTGGGGCAAGAGCGTCATGTACGAAGAATCCGTGGGCATTCCAATGATCATCAGTGGCCCGGGCATTCCTGCCGGCCAGCGGATCGATACACCGGTTTCACTGATTGACTGCCACCGGACGGTACTGCACAGCGTGCTGGGTGAAACACAACAGGATGCAGCCACTCACAGCCATTCACTGATCGACATGGCCAACGGCTTTGTGCCGGACCGTACCCTGCTCAGTGAATACCACGACGGCGGCTGTACTACCGGCTTCTTTATGATCCGTATGGGCGACTGGAAATTCACCCACTATGTAGGCCGCCCACCGCAACTGTTCAACCTGAAAGATGACCCCCAGGAACAGAACGATCTGGGAGATTCCGACGCCCATCAGGATATTCGTGCTCAGTGCATGGCAAAACTCCGTGAAGTCTGTGACCCGGAAGCGGTCAACGAACAGGCCTTCCATGACCAGCAACTGAAAATCGATGAACTGGGCGGCAAACAGGCCTGTCTGGAATGGCGCGCCTTCAACTATACCCCGTTACCGGAGTAATAAACTGCTGCGTTAACACATCTCAACTAAAATTAAGCAACGTCAGAGGACAAAATAATGAAAACAATCGGCAAACGTTTGCTCACAACCCTCGGGATTTCTATGGCCCTGGTAACCGGCAGTGTGACTGCGGTAGCGGCTGAATTCCCGACCAAACCGGTTAACATCATCGTGCCTTACAAAGCCGGTGGCGCAACCGACGTCATGGCCCGCATCATCGCCAAAGCGATGCAGAAACAGCTCGGCAAACCGGTGGTGGTTCAGAACCGCAAAGGGGGCGGTGGTGCCGTTGCAGCATCTTACGTTAAGAACCGTCCGGCAGACGGCTACAGTGTGTTAGTCGGTGCCAGTGAAATATCGACCTGGATTCCCCTCACCAAAGAAGTGGATTACAAGTTTGAAGACTTCCGTCACATCGCGGCGGTCACTGAATTCCAGAACGCCCTGATCGCCAATGCGGACGCACCTTTTAAAAATCTGGAAGAGATGGTGGAGTACGCCCGTCAGAATCCTGGCCTGAAAATCGCCCATCAGGGTGCGATCAGCGAACTGATGCTGAAACAGCTGGCTGAAAAAGAAAACCTCGAGCTGCGGATGATCACCGCCTCTGGCGGGGCTGAGATTGTTCAGTTACTGCTCGCCGGCCAGATCGACGTAGGCTACAGCGGCGGTATTCACAGCTCTTACCCGGGTAAGTTTGAAGTCATCAGCTCCCTGAACAAAGAGCGCCTCAACGATTCCCCGACCAAGAAGAGCTTCGCGGAATCCGGCTACAACCTGGCCATTCCGGCCCACGTTGTGTTTATGGTGAAAGCCGGGGTTGATGACACAATCGTGAAGGTTCTTGAAGAGGCTATCCTTGAGGCGGCTACCGAAGAAGACTTCCGCAAGATCGTCGAAGACCGTATGAAAGCCCCGCTGCAGCTGATCAACGCGGCAGATATTACAACCATTATCGATGAATCCCAGGCCAGCCTGAAACTGGTTGCCAGCAAGAAATAACCGGAGGCCTGCTTATGCACCATCATACTGACGGGGATCTGACCAGTTTTAACATCATTGCCGCCTCAGCCCTGCTGCTGACCGGACTGACCAGCTGGTTCTATCTGATCCCCCGGTATGTGGCAACCGATCCGGAACAGGCCTTTGGCCTGTCTCCGGCCTTTATGCCACAGGTAGCCGCCGGCTGTGTATGTTTACTTGCCTCGCTGCTGCTCATTAAGTCCCTGCGTATCCGCTTTACTCAGATGCCCGCCATGGATGAAGAAAGTGAAGACGGCGATGATCTGCAGTTTGCCGCACAGGAATGCCTCTATCTGGGCGTGTTCGCGGTTTACGCCACCAGCTTCATGCTGATGTTTCAGTCGCTGGGATTCGCAATCACATCCACCTGCGCCCTCGCCGGCATCATGTGGGTATTCCGCATCCGGCCACACTGGCTGATCATCCTGCTGGGAGTATCTGTACCACTGCTGCTGCAAACCGCCCTCTGGTACGGGCTGACAATTGATATGCCGGGCATCAGCCTGGGCGAATGACAACTGCCTGGCGGACAGACTTCCGCCCGCCAAAACCACCACCATAATAATAATCAGGTGAGTTCATGCTAGATGCGTTAATACTTGGCTTCAGTAATGCTTTTACTCTGGTCAATCTGTGCTTTATTTTCCTCGGTGTCGCCACCGGCCTGCTGTTCGGCGTGTTGCCCGGTGTTGGCAGCATCACCGCCCTGTCACTGCTGATTCCGGTGACCTTCTATATGTCGCCGGTAACTGCGCTGGCATTCCTGATCGGCATTACCAAAGGCGGCACCTCCGGCGGCGCGATCCCGGCGATTCTGATCAACGCGCCCGGCAGTGCTGAAAACGTCGCCACCGCCCGGGATGGCTACCCCCTGACAAAACAGGGCAAGCCCATGAAAGCCATGAAAATGGCCCTCTACTCCTCCGTATTCGGTGATACCTGCTCCGATGTGGTGCTGATCCTGCTGGCTGCGCCGTTTGCTGCACTGGCACTGTTATTCGGCCCGCCGGAAATCACCGCCATCATCCTGCTGGCCTTTACCCTGATCGCCGGTCTGGCAGGCAAGTCACTGCTGAAAGGTTTAATGGCCGCAGCTCTGGGGGTGTTTCTCGCCACTGTTGGCCTGGATGCACAGGACGGCACCCAGCGAATGACATTCGGCATTGTCGACCTGTACGACGGCATTTCCATGAACGCCATGGCCATTGGTCTGTTTGCTTTCAGTTCAGTGATCAGCCAGCTGTTCGATCACTGGCAGGATCTGGATAAAAAACTCAACATTGAACGCCATTTTGATAAAGCCCTGCAAACCCTGCACTTTCATGAATTCAGGGCCTGTATTAAAACCCTGTTCCGCTCGGCTTACATAGGTACATTTGTCGGCATGTTGCCCGGGCTGGGCGTAACACTGGCGGCTTTTCTCGGTTACGGTGCAGCCAAACGGGCGTCCAAAACACCGGAAAAATTCGGCACTGGCCATCTGGAAGGCATCGCCGCCACTGAAGCCGCAAACAGCGCCGTGGCCGGGGCGAACCTGATTCCCACCATTGCGCTGGGCATTCCGGGGAACGTTGCCGCTGCACTGCTAATTGGCGCATTCATCATCCACGGCATCACCCCCGGGCCGTTCATGATGCAGCAAAACGGTGATCTGGTGTACGCCATTTTCGCCTCCATGCTGATGGCAAACTTTGCGCACCTGATTGTTGGCCGGCTGGGCATTCCCCTCTGGGTAAAAGTTACCCAGATTCCCAAAGCCATTGTCCTGCCTATCGTCACCATACTCTGCGTAGTGGGTGTTTATATCCCGGCGTACTCATTCTTCGAGGTGGGTATAATGTTTGCCTTCGCCGGGCTGGGTTACATCATGCGTAAAACCGGGTTTTCCATTGTCGCCCTGTTCATTGGGTTTCTGCTGGGCCCGATGCTCGAACAGGTCTTACGGCAAAGCATGGTACTGCATGATAATAACGTGCTGATCTTCTTCACCCGGCCAATGGCCCTGCCCTTCATGTTGCTGACCATTTTCTTTATCTGGCGGTTCGCCGTGCGCAAAGACACGCCACCGGCGTCTGCCACAACTGACAATGAAGAGGATCAGTCCAAAGCTTTGTGAAAACGCTTATCCGTAAACACGGCATCGGTCAGCTCGGTGGTCTGGGTCTTCAGCATTTGCACGAAGGCCTGGGCTGCCGGAGTCAGCCGTAACTGGCCCACTTTTGCGATGCCCATACGTAAAGGCCGCAGCTTATCCTTAAGCGGAATGGCTTTCAGTTCTGTGCCATCCAAGGCCAGATTACTGGCCAGCGGCGAGTTAAATAGGGAGTAACCGAATCCGTTGCCCACCAGCCCCCGCACCATGCCCAGCGACTGTGCCTTGTAGGCAAACTTTGGTTCCAGATCCTGACTTAAGAACAACGAATAGAAATAGTCCCGGCTCATGGGCCAGTCCAGCACCACCATGGGATACTCAGCCAGCTCTTTGAGCGACAACTCTTCCCGGTCTGCCAGTGGATGGGCATTATTGAGTACCGCATACGGGGGAAATTCGATAATCGCTTCGAATTCAATGTCCGCCGGAATCTGCAGATCATAGGTCAGCCCCAGTTCATAGCGGCCCTCGTGCAGACTCTGGATCAGATCTTTCTGGTGATTCTCATCGCACTGAATGGTCACTTCCGGATACGCATCCACAAAAGCCTTCATCAGCGACGGCATCAGAATCGGCGTGAACGTCGGGAAGCCCACGATACGTAATGAACCGGCGATATCTTCACCCAGCGTACTGGCGTAATGCCCCAGCCCTTCTGCATCCTGCAGTAACTGCTTGGCTTTAAGCACAAACTTGCGGCCAGCAGGCGTCAGGGAAAGCCCCTGTGCATGGTGCCGAACGAACAGCTGCAACCCGGTAACATCTTCCAGATGCAGGATCGCGGAAGAAATGGAAGGCTGGGATACATGCAGGGTTTCTGCGGCTTTTGTCACACTGTTGAATTCACCCGCGTTCACAAAATAGCGCAACTGTTTAAGAGTAAAATGCATTACACGAACCTCAGCAAGAACGATTATTATTAGAATTAAAAAAATTTAAGCAAAGAAAGCTTTAAATAGCAAAATCTTATTCAAATACCCTGCTGAGGTTTTCCTGATAACTGCGATAGGAAACGCTGATCAAACAATACTTCCTGCCACTGAGAATATAAGCGCAAGAAACTGAGTGTTTAACATCTGGCCTGCTGGTACAGTCAGCAGCGGCTTAACCGTTTCTTTAAGGCTATTCATGACATCCCTGACCATCACCCTGAACCTCCCCCCGAACTTCTGCACAGCCGGAATTCTTGCCTATCACCGCAGGGACAAACAACAACTGGCTGAACGTATTCTGGATCAGGACGCCACCGCAGATTCACAGGAATGCGGGATGGATAAAGGCATCATCTGGCACAGCCACCCGGCCTTACTGCAGGTGAGATTCTCTGATACTCAGGCACGGGTTAGCCTGCACACAGACAGCACAACTGTACCGGCGAAAGAAGCGCTGACAGCCCTCGCCGAACGCATGCTTGGCCTGCATCAGGATGTTGCAGCCTTTGAAGACAAATACACAAACCATCCGCTGCTGGCCAACCTGATCAGACAGAATCCGGGCTTGCGGATCCCGACCGTTGCATCCCCGTTTGAAGCATTCGCCTGGGCCATCACCGGCCAGCAGATCAGTGTCACCGCGGCCATCAGTATCCGCAGCAAGCTGATTCAGGCAGCCGGGGTGCGTCACAGCAGCGGCATGTATTGTTTCCCTGACGCCACACATATCAGTGCACTCAGCTATCAGGCCCTCCGTGAATGTGGCTTTTCCAACAGCAAAGCTAACTGCCTACTGAACCTGAGCAGACATGTGGCTGAAAAAGGTTACTTCAGTGACAACTGGCTGGAATCGCTGGGTACAGAAAAAGTCCGGGAAACCCTGCTCAGTCTGAAAGGCATCGGCCCGTGGACCATTAACTACGGTTTACTCAGAGGCTTCGGCTGGCTGGATGAATCACTGGAAACGGACGCCGCCGTCCGGCGCAATCTGGCACGTCTGCTGAATCAGGACAGGATAACACCGGCCAGAACCGCAGCATGGCTGGCACAGTTCAGCCCTTACCGGTCACTGGTCGCGGCCCATCTGTGGGAGATGGGCTAAGCCGGACACCGGAAGAAATGTCCCTTCAGATAAAGCGGGTGAGAAATGCCAGGCTGGGCAGCGACAGCACAGTTGCGGCAAGAATGGCCCGGGCCAGCCGGTCAGTCGGTATACCGTATTTCAGGGCAATGACAAAGGGCATCGCGCCGCAGGGGCCGGCCGCCAGCAGAATCAGGGTCGCCTGCCACTGAACATCCGCACCGTTAACATTCCCCAGCAGGTACATCAGGGTCGGCTGCGCCACCAACGCCAGTGCAATTACCAGGCAGGTCAGCTTATCCAGGCTGAACAGCCGTACATTGGCCATAGTAATACCCAACACAAACAACAGCGTTGCCGGGGCTGTACGGCCAACAAAGTCGGCAAAGGTATACAGACCTGCCGGCGAACCGATGCCTGACAGATTTGCCAGCAGCCCCAGCGACAACGCCCACAAAGCCGGGTTTCTGGCCAGAATGGCCGGCACCTGTGAAACAGACGCACCGCCCCGCGAAATCAGTTCGACGATGAAGACAGTGCCACAATACAGCACCGCCAGATCGGTAAAGATCGCCCCTTCCACCGGAATGGCAGCAACCTCCCCCTTCAGCAGGGTCACAATCGGCAGCACGTAGTAGAGATGGTTTACAAACACGGTTGTCATCCCCAGTACCAGGCCTTCACCCAACGAGGTACGGAATACCCGGACGGCAACAAAGGCAACCACCGCATAAAGCGTCACTTCCACGGCAAAGTAACTGCCCAGCGCTGCCACATCATACTCTCCCAGCGGCGAGCGGGCCGCCAGCAGGAAAATCAGCGCTGGCTGGCCAATGTAATACACAAAGGCATTCAGCGCCCTTGCCATTTCCGGTGTAAAAATCCCTTTACGGCCAAACACAATGCCCAAAAAGATTACCGTGAAAATCGGCAAAATCGGGTTGGCGAGAGCAGCTAACATAGTAATCCTTACAAAACGGGGGTGACTGACACTCAGGATAAAAGCTTATTTTTAGCTTCAATCCACTGGGACATATACTTAGTACTTTTATGGTGATGGTGACGTAACAGCTGCCCCATGAAATTCTCTTTGCGGCTAACCGTCAGATGCGCCCTGGTATACTCAATCTGCTGCAGAAAACGGGCCTGAATCTTTTCCCGGGAAAACTCAGCTTCAAGAATATCGAAACCGTTCTGCTGACAGTCCTGCCAGAACTCCGCATCCTTATACAGACGGACCGCGCCGGCGACAATGGCCGGTACAGACTCCGCTACTTCACCACACCAGGGAATATCCCCGTGCATGGATTCAGCCCCGACCGGCGTAGTAACCGCCGGCGTGCCATTAAGCATGGCATCGGTGAACTTGCCTTTGATGCCGGCACCGAAGCGCAGCGGTGCCAGACACACCCGGGCCTGACTCAGCACCCGGTGAACATCCGGGGCCCAGCCATCCAGATAAAAACCCTCACCAGGCTTATGCAGATCGGTGGCCTTTTTCGGCGGATAAGCACCGTAAACATGCAACTCAGCCTTCGGCAGCTGTTCTCTCACCCGCGGCCATATCACCTGCTTCAGCCAGAGGACGGAATCCCAGTTCGGTGCATGGCGGAAATTACCTATGGTCACGAAGTGATTACGGGCTTTGAAACGCGGCAGGGTTATATTCTCCCGTTCCAGCATAAACGGCAGATGCACCAGATTTTCATGGCGGACGCCGAAACACTCAGTGAGCAGTTCAATTTCAAAACGGGAAATCATTATGCTCAGATCACAGCGCATAATGGCCGCAATCTCACGCTGGGCGATATCCAGCTCAGACATCTCCAGAAACAGGGTGTGTTTGTCGTCAAACTGCTTATCCAGGGTTTCGGCCGGATCCAGCTTTTTAAACCGCTGGTGGCGAACCTGACGCAGGCTGTGCAGATCTTCTGTATCCAGAATCCGCAGGGCCTGCGGGCACTGCTGCTCCACTCGCCAGCCAAACTGTTCTTCCATCATAAAGCGGTCGAACATGACGATCTGAGGGTCAAGATTACGCACCCAGCCATCAAAACTTTCGCTGTTCAGTTCAATGGCAACCTCATGAACATCCAGAGACTTGAGATCCGCACGGTGTTCACTCAGGGCTGCCGGGCTGGCAAAGGTGACTTCATATCCCTGTTGCTGAAAAAAGTCGATTAACTCCATCATCCGGCTGCCCGCAGCAGAAGACCGGGGTTCAGGCCAGACATAACCAATAATCAACAACTTAAGAGCCATAAAAATCCATTGTCAGAAAACATATATGGCCGGGGAAATTTCACCAAACAGACACGCAACTTCCCCGGGTGCAGTGCCTATGTTACTAAATTTTACGCAAAAAAGTTGTCCCGGAGACCTGTCAGAAACAACCGGACTGACCAGATTAAGACCTCAGAGGGATAAATCCCCCTGTAAACGGTCCCTCCTGTCGCCTGCCAGTGCCTGTCAGCCCCGGGGAGGATGAAAGGTGAACTCTTCCGGAGTGATGACATTGCCAATCGCCTGACGGATATTCTTGGGAATACTGTCATCCGTATGATGAAACAAATCACATTTTTTCATCGCCTTACGCACATCAATATTTTTACCCAGATACTCAAACATAGTTCTTGCCGCGCCGGGCTGATGGGCGCTGCAACTGGATGCACAGATCATCAACCCAGAGAGGTACGGATTATTCGGCCGGTAACTGGGGGTCAGAATGGTTTCAGAAACCGTGGAATTCAGCTCCGGCTCGGACTCCACCAAAAACAGCCTGTCGGCCAGTAAGAATACCAGCCCGTGATACTTAATCGTCAGGCGCGCGCCTAACATGGGGTTTTTGCCACTGGAGCGTTCGATGTGCTTCATGTAATAAATATCATCACTCTTATAAATCTTTACAAAGGAGCGAAAGATAAACCCGGGAAAACCAAACGAATAAAAATAGCGGTAGTAATAGCCTTCATACCGCTCCAGCCCCTGACTCGGGCTCTTCAGCAGCGGCAAAATGATATTCGCCAGATTACGGGGGATAGCCTGCTGCGCATTGACGGTATCCGGCGGGGATACTCTGGACTGAAACACCGCCGGCAGCTCTACAATCTCTTCACTCTCAACACCGAAGAAATCACAGATTTTCTTCAGGTTTTTGAACGACGGAAACGCCTTGCCATTCAGATAACGGTTAAACTGCTGACGGTTGATTTCAAGCCGGCGGCACACCTCTGAAATAGAACTGTAGAACCCGCACAGGAACTGCAGGTTCGTCGCAAAGTTTTCCAGATCATCATTTGACTGCATGGCCAACCTCTCCTGAATACTTACCGATAATCACGCCGGCGGCCCGCCAGCAAAGAATAGATCCACGGCCGGTTGCGGCATCTGAAGTACGCCGCACAGCCGTTCATGCTTTGAAACTTACCCTAAAACCTACCCAGAAACATAAAGAAAACTGAGAAAAAAGCACAAATTATGTAAGCGCTGCATCACCAACGCACAAAAACTGCAGCGCTAATGCTGCAGAGTGAACAAAGCTGCCAAATGGTTGCAGCGCAGGTTCCGCTGATAGTCTGATCCGGTACTCAGATAACCCGCTACCACACACAACCGGAGCACAAGATGTCCCTGCCGCAATCCACCAATCCTTCCTTCTGGACCCGTACCGCTGTTGCTGCAGCGCCGGGTAAAGCCCTGCAGGAAGACATCCGCCGGGATGTTACCGTCATCGGTGCCGGTATAACCGGATTAAGGGCAGCACTGGAACTGGCATCATCGGGCGCTTCTGTCGCCTTACTGGACGCCCATGAACCGGGCTGGGGCGCATCCGGCCGTACCGGCGGGCAGGTCAATCCGCTGGCCCATGCGGTGCCGGAAAAAATCATCGCCCAGTTAGGCAACACCTTCGGCCCGCGCATGCTGGAAAGCTATGTTAATTCCGGTAACGAACTGTTCAATCTGATTGCGGAACACCAACTGGACTGCGACGCAGTACAGAATGGCTGGATTCGGGGAGCTCACTGTACCGGCGCCATTAAAGAACTGGAAGCCATGCATAAGGGCTGGTCAGAGTACGGGCTGGATATCAGTTTTACCCAAGGTCAGGCACTGCGTGAACTGAGCGGCTCCGATGCTTACAAAACCGCCACCGTGGTTAAATCCGGCGGCTGCATCCAGCCCCTCTCCTACAGCCGGGAGCTGGCCCGGGTTGCCACTGAACAGGGTGCTGAAATCTATTCCTGCAGCCCGGCCCTGAGTGTCACCCCGGACAACAGACAATGGCAGGTCAGTACACCGTCAGGCAAGGTGACCAGCGACTGGGTACTGTTCTGTACCAACGGCTATACCGACGACACGCTTAAGGGCCTTAAGCAGACCATAGTACCCCTGATCAGTGTTCAGGCAGTTACCCGGCCGCTAAGCGACGCTGAATACAATGCCATCCTGCCCCAGGGGCATACCCTTTCTGATACCCGCCGGGTGATCTACTACTGCCGCAAAGACAACCACAACCGCCTGCTGTTCGGCAGCCTTGGCATGAGTGAACAGTGCAACACCGCAGACCGCAAACGCCTGCACAAAGCCATCAGTCACGTGTTCCCGCAGTTCAGCGCCACCGATCTGGATGTGTACTGGGGCGGACGGCTGGCCTTCACACCTGAAGTGCTGCCTCACCTTCACGAACCGGCACCGGGCATTCTGGCCGGCCTGGGGTACAACGGTCGCGGGGTGGCAATGGGCACCGTCATGGGCCGTATTCTGGCCGAACGGGTGCAGGGAAAAGCGCCGGAAGATCTGGCCATCCCCACCACCGGGTTTAAAGCATTCCCCTTTCACGGCATGCACCGGCTAGGCGTGTACAGCGCCATTAAATACTACGAAGCACGGGACGCCATTGATACCAGAATTGGCTAAGTAACATTAATAATTCACATGACTAGTACACCATAACTTATTGATTAAAAATAAAACACATAGGAAAAAACAGCATGATATCAGTTCAGTCACCGGATGCTTCACAACTTGAAACGGCGACACAGTGGCCGGTCTGGGAAAAAGAGATCTGTAACTTTGACGAAGATTACACCGCCAGAGAAATGTTCTACATCCTGGACGGCGAAGCCCGCCTGACAACCCGGTGCGGCATCGATCAGACCATCCGTCAGGGCGATCTGGTGACGGTGGAAGCCGGCGTTTTGGTGAACTGGGATATCCGCCAGCCCATCCGCAAACACTTCAAATTTTTCTAGAACAGGTTTCTGACAACCCGTCTGCGCACAGCGACTTCATCTGCAAACAATAACAAAGGAGCCCCCTCCATGAGCAGCACTGAACATTACCAGAACTATATCAACGGCGAGTTTGTCGCCGCCTCTTCCGGTGACCGGATCGATGTCCTGAACCCGGCCAGCGGTGAACGGCTGTCCACCATACCTGACAGCCATGCCGAAGACGTTAACCGGGCGGTAGCCGCTGCGAAGGCTGCACAGGTTGAATGGGCACGTAAACCTGCCATTGAACGGGCCGGCTACCTGCGCCGTATCGCTGCCAAACTGCGGGAAAATGTGCCGGCACTGGCCCGCACCATTGTGGCCGAACAGGGCAAAGTCATGGGGCTGGCAGAAGTCGAAGTTAACTTCACCGCCGATTATCTGGATTACATGGCCGAGTGGGCCCGGCGCATTGAGGGCGAAGTCATCACCAGTGACCGTCCGGATGAAACCATCTTTTTACAGCGTAAACCCATCGGCGTGGTAGGCGGCATTCTGCCCTGGAACTTCCCGTTCTTCCTGATTGCCCGCAAACTGGCACCGGCACTGGTCACCGGTAACACCATCGTGATTAAGCCCAGCGAAGAAACCCCTAACAACGCTTTCGAATTTGCCAGACTGGTGGCTGAAACCGACCTCCCGGCCGGTGTTTTCAATCTGGTCGCCGGTAAAGGCGCCAGTGGCGCGGCCCTTTGTGAGAACAAAGATGTGGGCATGATCAGCTTCACCGGCAGCGTCGAAACCGGTAAACGTATCATGGCTGCCTGCGCGGCTAACGTCACTAAGGTTAATCTGGAACTGGGTGGCAAGGCCCCTGCCATCGTCACCGCCAACGCCGATGTTGATCTGGCGGTAAAAGCCATCCGTGACTCACGCATCATCAACACCGGACAGGTCTGTAACTGCGCTGAACGGGTTTATGTTGAACGGGCAGTTGCCGATGAGTTCCTGGAAAAAATCACCGCCGCCATGACCAACACCCAATTTGGCGATCCGCTGCAGGACGCTGATATCGAGATGGGCCCGCTGGTTAACCGGGCCGGGCTGGATAAAGTTGCCGCGATGGTAGCAGCCGCCAAAGCCGACGGCGTAAACGTACTCTGCGGCGGCAATGTCGTCGAAGATGTTGCCGGCCATCACTATCAGCCAACCGTGCTGCAAGTGGACAGTAATCAGCACCCGCTGATGCAGCAGGAAATCTTTGGTCCTGTTCTGCCGGTCATGATCGTCGACAGTCTGGATGAAGCACTGCAATACGCCAACGACACCGAATACGGCCTGACCTCCTCCATCTTCTCCCGGGATGCAGACGAGATCATGAAAGCCTGCCGTGAACTGAAGTTCGGTGAAACCTATGTCAACCGCGAACACTTTGAAGCCATGCAGGGTTACCACGCCGGTACCCGTAAATCAGGCATCGGCGGCGCAGACGGTAAGCACGGCCTGTACGAATACACCGAAACCCAGGTGGTGTACTGGCAGTCACGCTGATGAAAAGCCGTTCCGCAATCATCGAACAGGCGCTGTTTATGGCTGAATGCGGCGTGCTGGCCAGCACCATCTGCGACCGGCTGAAGATCACCGACACCACCTTCTACAACTGGAAGCGCCGGTTCAACGGTCTGAATGCCGCCGCCATTGATCAGCTGACCGACCTGCAGCAGCGCAACCGCCTGCTGCAAAAACAGGTTGAGCAACTGAACCTGGATAAACAGATTTTGCAGGATGTGCTCTGTAACAGCCTGCAAACGGAACACCGGGAACAGAAAATCCCGGGAATACTGGAATCACAGCCGGTAACCAATAACCGTGCCCGACAGCTAATGTTACTAAAATAAGCTCAGGGCATATAAAAACCGTGAAGCCAATTCGCTTCACCATTAACATGTCGCGCCTGAGATACGCGACCCAGAGGTAAAAGATGAAAACAACAACTAAATCTTTACTGTTAAGCTGCGCCCTGTTCTGTGCCAGCCCTTTGCTGCAGGCAGCTGAATACAAGATCGCCCTTGGCGGCGGTCAGGGTGGCTCCCAGCATGCGCTGGCCAGTAAATTTGTCTCCGAGCTGGAAAAAAACACCGACGGTAAGTCTACCGCCAAGATGTTCTACAACAGCCAGTTGGGCTCCGAGCAGGACACCATCAACGATGCGGCACTGGGTGTACTGGACTTCTCCGTCGTTGCTATTAACAACATCACCCCTTTCTCGCCGACGGTTGGGGTATTTACCCTGCCCTATATGATTCAGAGTCTGGATGAAGCGGTTGAGCTGACCAAGAGCCCGGCTGCTCAGCAACTGGTTGATAACACCGTTCGGGACGCCGGTGTTCGCATCATCGGCTGGACCTTTTCCGGATTCCGCGTACTGACTAACTCCAAACACCCGGTCGGTAACCTCAGCGATCTGCAGGATCTGGTGATCCGGGTACCGAAGAACGAGATCATGATTGATACCTACAAAGCCTGGGGCATCAACCCGACGCCAATGGCCTGGTCTGAACTGTTCACGGCTCTGCAGCAGAAGGTTGTCGACGGACAGGACCTGTCTCTTGTAGATATCGAGTCTGTAAAGTTCAACGAAGTGCAGACCTACATCTCCAACATTCACTACAACTTCCTGCTGGAACCTATGATCATGTCTGAAGCCATCTTCCAGGAGCAGCCAAAGGACGTTCAGGAGGCAATTCTGGCCGCAGGCAAAGCAGCCACCCTGCACAGTGCGGACTTCCTGCGCAGCAAGGAAGCCTCTGCCAAGGCAAACCTGCTGAGCAAGGGCATGCAGTGGGCTGAAGTGGATGAAGCTGAATGGATCAGCAAGGCAACGACTCAGGTGTGGCCAAAGTACTACGACAGCGTTGGTGGTAAAGACAAGATCAACAACGTTCTGCGCGCCCTGGGCCGCGACGAAATCTAAAACGCATCACAGCGTCGTCCAAACGCTGTTCTTATGCTTCAGCCCGGCCCTGCGCCGGGCTTTTTTATGATCAGCTCATGGCTGCCCACTTAGCAGGCGAAAATGCCCCGACCATATCCGCATCTTGACCGGAAAAACTTAACAATTGAACTTAACCGGCTGGCAGGATACCTATATATAACACTCATAAAGCGCACGGATGCTGCTAATGACACCTTCCTCATACACATTTCTGTTAGCACCTGGCTATCTTTTGGGCTTCCTCAGCGCAGCGGGAGCCACGCCATGAAAAAAGCGATTTTCGGTTTAGGCATGCTGACCATTCTGGCTATTCACAGCCTGCCAACGGACAACTTCCTCAGCAGAACCCTCAATAGCATTACGCTCTACAATCCGCTGCCATCCGGGCTGACGGAAACCGGCATTGCGGATTTTGACTGTTTCAGCGAGATAAAACGGCTTATCAATACAAACGGCATCAGCCATGAAATATGGTACGCAGGCAGTAACCCTGAACTGGTCAGCACGTCCCCGAGCATTAACAGCAAGGGGGTTACTATCAACAGCATTAAGGTCGTCACCATTAAAGCCCGGCGAATCAGCCTGTTATTTCTGGACAGTAACCTGACCACCTATCAGATAGCCTTTCATAACGGCATAGTGCAGGACATCAGCCACAATAGCGTATGGATGCCTTTGTTTTACTCCGACCTGATGATCTGAATATCCGCGCCCCCTTAAATCAGTACTGATACTTCTATGTGCAACAGAACTGCTCTATATTCCGGTCAATAAACAATAAAAACAAACACGGAAGGTCAGGTCATGTCACAACAACGCGTGCTTATCATTGGTGCCGGCCAGGCAGGCGGACAGCTAGCCCTGCAGCTTCGGCAAAAAGGCTTCACCGGCACTATCAGCCTGTTGGGGGAAGAAGCTTCCGCCCCCTATGAACGGCCGGCATTGTCCAAGGGCGTCCTTACTGGCACACAAACCACGGAAGACCTTTTGCTGCGTCCGGCTGCAACCTACCCGGAACAGGACATCACACTGCACCTGAATACACGTGCTGAGCAGATCGACCTTAAAACCCGGCAAGTACACACTGATACCGGACAGACGCTGGAATTCGATATCCTTGTCTTCGCGACCGGCGCGACACCCCGCCAGCTTCCACTGCCGGGCCGCGATCTTCCGGGCGTCCATCTGCTGCGTACCGATACTGATGCTCTGGCTATTAAACACCGACTGCAGAACGCCACTGCGGTTGCGATTATCGGTGCCGGCTTCATCGGCATGGAAGTCGCTGCCAGCGCCCGCCGTCTCGGCATTGCAACCCACGTGCTGGAAGCCGGGCCCCGCATCATGGCCCGCAGCCTGCCTGCTTTTCTTGCGGACAGAATCACAGAGTTACATGAAAGCCAGGGCAATGTGATTCACTGCAACGCCGCGCTCAAAGGCTTTAAGGGTAACCATCAGGTAACCGCGGTTGAATTTGAGGACGGCAGCGAACTGAAAGTTGATGCGGTCATCGTCGGCATCGGTGTAACCCCGAATACTCAGCTTGCAGAAGCCGCCGGCCTGCCCTGTGATAACGGCATCCTTACTGACGCCCGGGGTCAAACCAGTATTCCGAATGTGTATGCCATCGGTGACTGCGCAGCCAGCTACCTGCCCCGTTACGGCCGCCAGCAACGGCTGGAGTCTTATCAGAATGCTAACCTGCAGGCGGAAAATGTTGTCGCCAACATTCTCGGCAACCACAGTGAGTACAACCCAGTGCCCTGGATATGGTCCGACCAGTATCACTGGCAAATCCAAACGCTGGGCTTTCCCGCTGCAGCAGAACACTGGCTGCAGCGCGGTTCGCTGGAATCAGACCGGAAGGAAATTCATCTGGGTTTTAGCAACAATAAGCTTAGCGCAGTGGTCAGTATTGCAGAAGGTACAGCTGCTGCGGCAGATGTGAAGGTGTTGCAGCGCTTAATGGAGATGGAGGCGCAACCGGACCCGGACCAGCTGTGTAATCCGGACGTAAAACTCAAAGTACTCTTAAAACAGGTAAAGAAGTAAAACAGGCAAAGAGGTAAAACAGCTCCGCTGACAAACCGCGTTAGCCGTTACCAAGCAATTTTTCTGCCTCACGGCCGATGCAGAACAGTGCCTGATCCAGCGCAGCATTCCACGGCTGCGCACAGTTAAGCCGTAAACAGTTCAGGTACTGCTTATTGGCAGAGAACAGCTGGCCCGGTGCAATACTGATATTCAGCTCAAACAGCCGCTGGCACAGCGCCAGGGTATCAAAGTCTCTTACCAGCTCAACCCAGAGCACATAACCACCACAGGGCTGACTGATCCGCGTACCTTCCGGAAAATAACGGATCACCGCCTGACTGATTCGCTGAATCTGCTCCCGGTAACGCAGCCGCACTTCACGCAAGTGCCGCTCATAACCGCCGTCCTGCAGGTAATCCGTCAGCGCCAGCTGAGCCAGCGAATTACTGGACAGGTTCAGTATCTGCTTAAGGTGTTGCAGTCGTAACCGCAGTGCCGGCGGGCAGATCAGCCAGCCGATCCTCAGCCCGGGAGATACCGTTTTGGAAAATGAACTGTAATAAATCACCCTACCACAATCATCATAACTGTGCAGGCTGCAGGGGCGCTGATCTGTCTGACTCAGCTCACCGTAAATATCATCCTCAATGAGCATAAAATCATAGCGTTCAGCCAGACGGATAATTTTGTCTTTATTATCATCACTGAGTCTGGCACCCAGCGGATTCTGGAAATTCGGCATCAGCAAACAGGCTTTTACGGGCCATTGTCGGGCTGCCATTTCCAGCGCCGGTAAACTGATACCTTCAACGGGATCAGTCGCCACCTCAATGGCTTTCATACCGAGTGACTCGACTGCCTGTAACAACCCATAGTAAGTGGGCGACTCTATGGCGATTACATCCCCCGGCTCAGCAATGCTGCGTAACGCCAGTGTTAAGGCCTCCTGCGCACCGCCGGTAATCAGAATATCTTCGTTGTCCACCTCGCTGCCGGCAAAACGCATTCGCCGGGCAATCTGCTGCTTCAGCGCCTCATTACCGCCTGGCGAGGTGTAACCCGCTGCCCGTTCATCAAACTGACGCACAGCTAAGCCAAGGGACTTTTGCAACGCCCGCATAGGTAAAAAGTCGGTATGCGGAATGGCAAACCCCAGCTGGGTACAGTCTTTTTGCTGACTCAGCTGTCCCAGAAACAGGGTCACCTCACCGGTAGTCACCGGTACCGGCTGAACCGCTGACACCCCCGCCGCCGGCAATGCAGTTTCAGGCATTGAGGGCTGACACACATAGAAACCCGAACGCGGCCGCGCCGCAATGACGCCGTTATCTTCCAGTAAGCGCTGTGCCTGAACCACAGTGGACACACTGACATCCATACTCTGGCTGAGCTTTCGCACCCCCGGCAACCGCTCCCCGACACTGAACAGCCCACTGTCTATCTGTTGCTGAATACGGCCAGCCACTTCCCGGTATAACGCCATACAGTACAGTTCCCGAAGCAAAACCCAATACAGTTTTGTATTATGCAAAAACTGTACTGCTCAAAAAATAATTATCTAAATCTGTATTGAAACACTATACCCCAAATATACTTTTCATACAGCAGAAGCCACGCCTTGCCTGGCTTCCCACACTCAAACATCACTTATGCGATCAAAGGAATAAAACAATGAAAATCCCGGTTTATCAGGTCGATGCGTTTACAGACACTCTGTTCGGCGGCAACCCGGCCGCGGTATGCATGCTGGAAAACTGGCCTGAAGATGAACTGTTACAAAAAATTGCCGCCGAAAATAATCTGGCAGAAACCGCTTACATCGTTACCACAGAAAACGGCTATGAGTTACGCTGGTTCACACCAGCCGTAGAAATAGACCTGTGTGGCCATGCAACACTGGCAGCAGCCTATATTATCTTCCGCTTCGTTGCGCCAAACCTGCAACGGGTCAGTTTCAGCACAAAAAGCGGCATTCTGACAGTCAACCGGGAAGCGGAAGACCGCCTGAGCCTGGACTTCCCGGCCAGAAAGCCGACCCCTGCAGAAATCACCCAGGCCGCCATCAACGCCATGGGCAAAGCCCCTACAGAAGCATGGCAGTCCCGCGACCTGATGCTGGTCTATGAAAACGAAGCGGACATTCTGGCACTGGAACCCGATCTGCTGGCATTTAAGGAACTGACCAGCCATTTTGCCGTAATTACCACCGCCAAAGGAGATGAAGCAGACTTTGTATCCCGCTTCTTTGCCCCACTGGCAGGCATTCCGGAAGACCCGGTCACCGGTTCAGCCCACTGCACACTGATCCCTTTCTGGGCGGAACGGCTGGAAAAAAATACCCTGTTCGCCCGGCAGCTTTCTCCCCGCGGCGGTACTCTTTACTGCCAGCATCAGGGAGAACGGGTCATCATGAGCGGCACAGCGGTGCTGTTTATGCAGGGTGAAATCTACCTTTGAACACGCAGCCGGGGCGAAAGCTCCGGCCACCTCCACCTTCATGAACATAATCTGGCTGTCGGAGCTAAAAGCATCAGCAGATGCTCATACAGACTATTCGCGACTCTGAACCCGCTACCTGAAAATACCGACGGCAATCAAACCGACGCTGAAGCATTAATGCTGGTAATGACACCAAAAAGACACTGTTACTGGCAGATTTAATCAAGCCACAGCGGGTTACAGCTTAACTGCCCTATTAACACTTACCCCAGCGTAACAACCGCAATGCTATTTCATAAAACGAAAGGTTTGACGATGCAGCAAAGTGTCTGATCAGACACTATACCCCCCGGATTCCAGCCTCCTGAATCCCTGTTTTTCCAATAGACACGGGATGTTACTGGCGTATTAAACGCCGGTCTGAGTTAACAGAAGCTCCCGTGAACACCCGGCACACAGCCTTTACCGTCCACACCAACCCTGTCAGTCCAGAGCAGATAAGCATGAGCAGATCGCACAAGGGGAATCACTTAATATCTGTCCTGATAAACATGATGGCCGCATTTTATATATTCTCGATCGTTGATATGCGACTTTCGGACACTTTAAATTATTTTTCAGCACAGGACTGGCCAACAACACAGGGCACGATCACTCAGATAGCAGTAGTACCGGCTGAAACACACCTGTTGTTTCTTAAAAAAACAGGCATTCAGCCCCGAATACACTTTCGCTATTACGCAGAAGGAAAAGAGTATCTGGGCAGCAGGCCCTGGCTGGGTGCGGATACAACTGTCTACTCAGTCAACAGGCACGGCATATATTCAACGGTCTATAAAGATCAGTTACTGACGGATTATATAAACCGGAATTACCGGGCCGGCGATACCGTCACGGTTTACTACAACCAGACCGCCCCGGAACAGGCTGTCACAGAACATCAGGACGCAATGAGTGGATTCTGGTCTTACTGGATATACAGAGCACTTGCTCTGTTTTTCCTGCTAAATGCTATCAGACTGATCGCTTCCTGAAGCTAAACAATCATGCACCTAGTTCCTGGCTTTACTAAGCAGCAAGGTACGACGCTCAGCCTGCTGCCAACTAAAACACATCAGCTTATACCCCGCATACTGCTTATTGTTGACCGGAAGGACGCACCCGGTGACCAGCAAGTATCAACTGGCAGCCGGCTCAGCCCTGCGCTGTAACCATTCATGAACGGCAATCGCCAGTAAAATCAGCCCGCCGCCAAATGCCTGAAGCAGTGTAGTCACCTGCCCCAGCACAATAAAACCGATCACCATGGCAAACACCGGCTCAGTCAGTTCGATCAGTTGCACAGACTGGCTGTTCAGCAAAGTCAGCGCTTTCACGGTACACCAGAAACCGCCAATGGTTGGCAACACTGCCAGCAACAACAGAACAGGCAGGCTGTCAGCCGTTGGCACGCTCAGACCTGCCAGAGCAAAGGGAACCGCTAGATAAGCCACCCCAAACAGCAACAGGGCGAATACCGCGATCAGCCCGCCCCCCAGCTCAAAGCGCTTTGATAACACCAGAAACACTCCGTAACCGACGCCAGACAGCACCCCGTAGCCAATCCCGGCATAACTGCCTGCTCCGACACTGCCCACATCCAGAAAGATCAGCGACAGCCCAAGCAGCGATACCCCCACAGAAAACACATCAGCAGCACGCAGACCCCGCTTTTCAAGCACGGCACTGAAGATAAACGTCGTGACTGTGGAGGTACCAAACAGACAGAACACCACCACTGCCACATTGACATACTGATACGCAGCGGTTTCGAAGTTATAGAGCATGAAAAAGCCGAAAAACGCACAGGCAGCCGCCTGTCGCCACTTAGCCTGCAGATAACGGATCACCGCCGGCCACTGGCCGCTGACCAGCAACACGGCCCCCAGCACTGCAAGTGCCAATAAACATTTATAGAAAGCCACCGCCTGTGCAGATAACCCGGTTGCAAACAGGTTAACGCTGATAACCCCGACGGTGCCGTTGAAAAGTGCCGCCAGGGTCGCCAGCACCCCGCCTGCCATGCGTGAATTAATCATTTTGACCTATATTTGATTTATGCCAGAGAAGCCGGATTCAGAGTAGGGTATAACCCTTCAGACTTATGGACTGTCATTAAAATTAACTGACAGAATCACAGGCGGTTGCCGCAATGAATTCTGTGAGTCTCTTTGTTACTATGAGGCGGATACAGAAGGCGAAACTCTCAGGCCTTCTTTTAACTCTATACTGAGTAACACAGTTCTGTGCGCCGACAGACATGTGAAGCCGTACCCCGTATAGATGTCATCCGGCGCTATGCATTACGTTTGCAGCACAAGCATACCAAAGCAACACAATTCAGGCATAATGCATACAAATAATAACAAAAGCAACACAATCATGATAAACAAAATTGATAAGATCGCGATCGCCCCAAATAACACCTACCCCATCTATATGGCTGTCGCCAATCAGTTTGAAGCGCTGATCAAAAATAATGAGTACATTTACAACGAGCGCCTGCCAGCCCTGCGATTACTGGCCGAACACCTTGGCGTGGCACTTGATACTGTTAAGAAAGCCTACTCAGAACTGGAAAGCCGGCAGCTGGTCTACTCGCGGGTAGGCAGCGGCACCTACGTTAAATGGCGTCAGGCCGGTAACGCTGAATCCACACTCAGCGAGACCTTTATACCACCCAATAGCAACACAATTGATTTAAGCCTGAATGAACAACTGCTATTAGATGAGCGCGGCACAGAACTGAGCAATGCCATGGGCCGGCTTTCACATCAGACACAGCGGCTCAACCTGATGACCAGCTATCAGGCACCGGAACACATTATCCAGCCGCAACTGGAAATCATCGCCCGCTTTATGAATGAACTGGGCATTCCCGCCAGCACACACGAGATGCTGCTGACATCCGGCGCACAGCAGGGCCTGCACCTGATACTGCAATACCTGCTGAATACCGGAGACGTTATTGTCACCGGTCAGCAGGCCTACCCCGGCGTCAAACAGGCCAGCCATCTTCTGGGTCGCACGCTGATGACCGTCAGCCAGGACGCAGACGGCTTAAACACCGACGACCTTGAATCACTGCTCGCACAACAAACCGTCAGCGCCGTATACGTCACCCCTGAATATGACAACCCAACCGCAGCAGTCATGAGCCTGCCCCGCCGGGAACGCCTGGCTGAGCTGGCCCGGGAGCACAACTTTCTGATCATTGAAGACGGCGCCCTGCACATGCCGCAGAACGGCCTGCCTTCTCTGTACTCACTGGCACCCGGGCACTGTATTTATCTGTTCAGCTTTTCCAAGATTCTGGCCGGCGGATTACGGCTGGGTTCACTGCTCGCGTCGGGCCGTAATTACCGTAAAATGGTGGTCGCCCAGCAAAGCCAGTACTGGATGGTATCCCCCTTCCTCAGCAGCCTCGCCTGCGACATGATTCTGCACGGCGCCGCAAAGCGCCTACTGGACAAGCAGATTGCCGAACTGGAAAACCGCTTCCACCTGTGCCACAAAATACTCGGCAACTACAGCATCAGCGGCAGCGCCCCGGGCTATCATATCTGGCTGGCACTGCCGGAGCATATTGACGCCGACCGCCTGGCCGGCAGCCTGAAAAACCATCATGTAGAAATTGCCCCATCCAAAGCATTCTGTATGGACAGCACGCCGCCGGCGCACGCAATCCGCATCAGCCTGGCCGGCTCAGTCAATACCGGTGACTTCGTCCGGGGACTGGAAATCATCCGGGAGTGCCTGGAAGATTCCGGACAGGACGCCGACTGGAGCATCATCTGAATACCCTTCACAGGTAACAGATATTTTGCAGGCAACCGGCATCACGCCGTTGCCTGCCCCTCCCCCTACTCAGAGCAACACAGCTCTGAATATCACTTCTCATACCAATAGCTGTTTTTTCCAGCGTTTAAGCGTATTGTTCAGGCAACACGTAAATGGACTGAGACGCGCATCAATGAATGAACACATCACCGCCAGCCTGCATGAGGCCCGCGAAGGGCTTGAAAACCTGATCAACTCACCTGATACATTACAGAAAATAGCCACCGGTGCAGACTGGATTGTTTCGTCCGTGCGTAATGGCGGTCGGGTATTCTCCTGCGGGAATGGCGGCTCAATGTGTGATGCGATGCACTTCGCCGAAGAACTGACCGGCCGCTACCGAAACACCCGCAAAGGGGTTGCTGCGGTTGCCATCAGCGACCCGTCACATATCAGCTGCGTGGCAAACGATTTCGGCTATGACTACATTTTCTCCCGCTACCTTGAAAGCCACGGCAACCCAAAAGACCTGCTGATTGCACTGAGCACCAGCGGCAGCAGCAAAAACATCATCAAGGCAGTCGAAGCTGCACGTAACGAAGGCATACGCAGCATTGTACTGACGGGAAAACCTGACTCTGCCCTTCAGTCCATGGCCGATCTCTGCATCTGCACACCCGCCGGCAACTATGCTGACCGGGTGCAGGAACTGCATATTAAAGTGCTGCATATATTCATCGAACTCACCGAACGGACACTCTTCCCGGAAAATTACTGACCCGCTTCCAGGCCGGCCATCTGCCGGCCATCTGCCGGCCTCATTCCTCTGATACCTCAGCGCGACTACAGCTCTTCTGAATTAGCTTTTCCCTATCGAACCAATAGTCGTTATTTATCAATAAGTTACGATTATAAAAATCTATGAAAATCGTAGAAACTATCAATTATAATTAATTAATATAATTTCTTAATATCTCTCCAGCGTTACGAAACAGCAAACCAATTGCACACTTTAAGGAGAGTTACATGTCCCACTCGCTGATCAATACAGAAGTAAAACCTTTCCAGGCAACAGCCTTCAAAGCTGGTGAATTTGTACCGGTATCCGACGCTGACCTGAAAGGCAAATGGTCTGTGGTGTTCTTCTACCCGGCCGACTTTACATTTGTATGCCCAACGGAACTGGAAGATTTAGCAGACCACTACGCTGAACTGCAAAGCATGGGCGTTGAAGTGTACTCAGTCTCAACCGACACACACTTCACCCACAAAGCATGGCACGACACATCCGACAGCATTCGTAAGATCAACTACCCGATGATCGGTGACCCGACCGGCACCATCACCCGTAACTTCGGGGTAATGATCGAAGCAGACGGCCTGGCTGAGCGTGGCACCTTCGTGATCAACCCGGAAGGCAAGATTCAGATCATCGAAATCAATGCCGGTGCGATCGGTCGCGATGCCTCCGAATTGCTGCGCAAGATCAAAGCCGCGCAGTACATCGCTGCACACCCGGGTGAAGTATGCCCGGCTAAATGGAAAGAAGGCGAAGCCACCCTGGCTCCTTCACTGGATCTGGTCGGCAAAATCTGAGCCGCAGAACCACTCACAGTGCCGCATAAAGCGGCACTCTTGAGAACCATATTTTCATCAGGATATCACTTTGCACAGGGTCTCAGTCAGACCGGAAAAGGAATCACACATGTTAGATGCAAATCTCAAATCACAGCTAAACACTTACCTGCAAAACATCGTGCGTCCCATTGAGATTACGGTTGCCACCGATACCTCCCCGGAACGTCAGGCTAAATCTCAGGAATTACTGACACTGGCCACTGAAATCAGCAGCCTCTCTGAACATATCACGCTGCAGGAAGCGATTGCACAGGACCGCACCCCCAGCATGAGCATTGCGCTGACCGGTGAAGCCCCGCGGGTAACATTCGCAGGCGTACCCATGGGCCACGAATTTAACTCGCTGGTACTGGCGCTGCTCTATGCCGGCGGCCACCCACCAAAAGTGGATGAAGCACTGCTGGAGCAGATTCGGAACCTGCCCGGGGAACGCAACTTTGAAACCTATGTTTCCCTGTCGTGCCAGAGCTGCCCGGAAACGGTACAGGCACTCAACCTGATGGCCCTGCTGAATCCGAATATAAAACACACCATGATCGACGGCGCGCTCTTCCAGCAGGAAGTCGACAGTAAAAACGTCATGGCCGTCCCCAGTATTTACCTGAACGGCGAGCTGTTCGGCCAGGGCCGCATGACGGTGCAGGAAGTTGTCGACCAGTTGGATGATGCCGCCGCAGAAAAACAGGCCGATGCCCTGAACGCAAAAGCCCCTTACGACGTGCTGATCGTCGGCGGCGGCCCGGCAGGCGCATCCGCAGCCATATACGCGGCCCGCAAAGGCATCCGCACCGGCATCGTGGCAGACCGTTTCGGCGGCCAGGTGCTGGATACCATGGCCATTGAAAACTTCATATCCGTCAGCGAGACCGAAGGGCCTAAACTGGTTGCCAACCTTGAAGCACACGTTAAAGATTACGAAGTCGACATTATGACCGGCCAGTTGGCAAGCGGCCTGACAAAGGACACAAACGGCATCAGCGTTGAGCTGAAAAACGGCGCCAGCCTGCAGAGCAAATCGGTGATTATTTCCACCGGCGCACGCTGGAGAGAAATGAACGTCCCCGGCGAGCAGACCTACCGCGGTAAAGGGGTTGCTTACTGCCCGCACTGCGACGGCCCGCTGTTTAAAGGCAAAAAGGTCGCCGTCATTGGCGGCGGTAACTCAGGCATTGAAGCGGCAATCGATCTGGCGGGCATTGTTGAGCACGTCACCGTGCTGGAATTTGCCGACACCCTGCGTGCCGATGAAGTACTGCAACGCAAGGCCCGTTCAATGGCGAATATCGAGATTATCAGCAGCGCTATGACTACCGAAGTACTGGGTGACGGCAACCGGGTAACCGGACTGACCTGGGAAGACCGCACCAACGGCCAGCTGAACCAGCTGAACCTTGCCGGCATCTTCGTACAGATCGGCCTGATGCCGAACACCGAATGGCTGGGCGACAGCATTGCCCTGACTGACAGAGGCGAAATTCCCGTCGACAACCGGGGCCAGACCTCTGTTCCGGGCGTTTTTGCCGCCGGCGATGTAACCGACTCCGCCTACAAGCAAATCATCATTGCAATGGGCTCCGGTGCAACGGCCTCACTCGGCGCGTTTGACCACCTGATCCGCAGCAGCGCAGATCAGGAACTGGAAGCAGTCGCCTGATTGACGAACGGCCTGCAAACGGTTTTCTCCTGCTCACGGGTTACCACGGCCATGGGCCTGTGGGTGGGAGATCCTTTATCCATATAACCCCCCCCTAAAAAAGCTCACCGGATGAGCGCCTCTCTTGACTGCAGCACAGGAACAACATTCAACAAAACCGGTCATACTCTAAACGGTCTGACTGATAAGGAATTACACATGCCTGCCCAACGCCAGAAAGTCACGTTCACCAGTAACGGCCATCAACTGGCCGGATTACTTGAAACACCCGAAGTAAATTCCCGGGGCTGCGCCCTGTTTGCCCACTGTTTCACCTGCGGTAAAAATGTCCTCGCCGCCACACGGATTTCCCAGAGCCTGGTAGCACTGGGCTTTTCAGTGCTGCGTTTTGACTTCACCGGCCTTGGCGGCAGTGGCGGGGATTTCTCCAACACCAATTTTTCATCCAATGTAGATGATCTCATCGCCGCTGCGGATTACCTGCGCGAAAATCATCAGGCACCTGCACTGCTGATCGGCCACAGCCTGGGCGGCCGGGCGGTCTTATCCGCCGCTAACCGGATTCCGGAAGTTGCTGCCGTGGCCACCATCGGCGCACCGGCAGATGCTGCCCACGTGGAAAAACAGTTTTCCGCCCATGTTGAAGAAATAGATACCCGGGGCAAAGCCGACGTCAGCCTCGGCGGTCGCAACTTTACCATTGAAAAACAGTTCCTCGACGATATCCGCAACACCAACGATGACATTGAACAGCTGCGCGTCCCCCTACTGGTCATGCACTCGCCGCTGGATGCCACCGTATCCATCCAACAGGCAGAGCATATCTACCGCCGGGCCAAACACCCGAAGAGCTTCATCACTCTGGATACAGCAGACCACCTGCTGACTAACAAAGCCGACGCCGCCTATGCGGCATCCATCATCAGCAGCTGGTCAGAAAAATACCTGGACACAGCCCCTTTACCTGAGACTCCGACGACACCGCCAGAGAAAGGCGAAGTCGTGATTTATGAAGGCAATAAACAGTTTCTGCGGGTGGTTCAAACCGACCATCACCAGTGGTTAAGCGACGAACCGGTAAATGTTGGTGGCGGTAATGCTGGCCCTGACCCTTACGAACAATTATTATCGGCGCTTGGCAGTTGCACGTCGATGACAATACGCATGTACGCCAATCACAAAAATCTGCCGCTGGACGCCGTAAACGTCAGCCTCAAGCACCACCGCCAGCATTGCAGCGACTGCCAGGCGGCAGATGAAAACAACCCGCGTATTGATGTCATCGAACGTTTGATCGACCTTAAGGGCGACCTGACCCCGGAACAGCGACAGCGGTTGCTGGAAATTGCTGATAAATGCCCGGTTCACCGTACCCTTGAAGGCCCGATTCGCATAACATCTGCGCTCGTGGAATGACGGCTCTCAGTGCAGAGCCGCCTCTAATCAGACATTTTTTACAGGCTACACTCTGTGCTGAAGTTTTTCGAAGGACTGATCGCTCCCTTTCCCGATCATGGCGACCGGCAACCGCCTGACAAGCTGTTTGCCTTTTGCCGTTACTACACCCGCGGTGCTGAACCTCAGCTGCTGCTGATGACATTACTGACCGCTTCACTGGCCATCAGTGAAGTGATCCTGTTTGGCTTTATGGGGGATCTGGTCGACTGGATCGCCACTAAAAGCACCCCCGAAATTCTCGCCGAGCACGGCACCCATCTGACCCTGATGGCCGTACTGCTGATGGTGGTGTTACCCCTGCTGGTGTTCTTCCATTCAGCGATTATCCATCAGGGCATTCTCGGCAATTATCCGATGGCCATCCGCTGGTCCATGCACCGCTACCTGCTTAAACAGAGCATGGCGTTTTATCAGAATGACTTCGCCGGCCGCATTGCCACTAAGGTAATGCAAACCTCGCTGGCATTAAGAGAAAGCATTACAAAAGTTCTGGATGTCTTTGTTTATATTATAGTTTACTTCACGTCACTGATGGTGCTCATCGCCCAGGCAGACCTGTTACTGCTGTTGCCGATGATGCTGTGGCTGGCGTGCTATGTGGCGATTCAGAAGTATTTTCTGCCCCGCTTACAGAAGGTTTCCACGGAACAGGCAGACGCCCGCTCGATGATGACCGGTGCCGTGGTCGACAGCTATACCAACATCGCTACCGTGAAACTCTTCTCCCATACCGACCGGGAAGAAGCCTATGCCAGAGACAGCATGCAGGGCTTTCTGGATACGGTTTACCGGCAAATGCGACTGGTCACCAAGCTGAACGTTCTGGTACAGCTTAACAACTATTTTCTGGTCTTCAGCATCACTGCTCTGTCGCTGTATCTGTGGAATGACAACGCCATAACCGCCGGCGCGATTGCCATCGCGGTCAGTCTTGCACTGCGGCTCAACGGCATGTCCCAGTGGATCATGTGGGAGGTCAGTAACCTGTTCGAGAACATCGGTACTGTTGCCGATGGCATGTCCAGCCTGGCCCAGCCACAAAGCGTTCAGGACAAACCCGATGCGCCGGCACTGCAGGTGAGCAAGGGCGAAATCCACTTTGATAACATCAGCTTCAATTACGGCGAAGAAATCCCCTTAATTGAAGCGATGAACCTGCGCATAAAACCTGGCGAAAAAGTCGGTCTGGTGGGCCGCTCAGGGGCCGGTAAATCCACCCTGGTTAACCTGCTGATGCGGTTTTACGATCTCAACACCGGCAAGATCACCATCGACGGCACCGACATTGCTGCCGTCAATCAGGAAAGCCTGCGCAGCCATCTGGGTATGGTGACTCAGGATACCTCCCTGCTGCACCGAAGCATCCGGGAAAACATCATGTATGGCCGCCCGGACGCCAGTGAAGAGGATATGCGCTCGGCCACCGTTCAGGCGCAGGCAGACCAGTTTATCGACAGCCTCAGCGATCCGAAAGGTGGTACCGGCTACGATGCACAGGTCGGCGAACGGGGTGTTAAACTCTCCGGCGGCCAGCGCCAGCGCATCGCCATTGCCCGGGTATTGCTGAAAGATGCGCCTATCCTGCTGCTGGACGAAGCCACCTCCGCGCTGGACTCAGAAGTGGAAGCCGCCATTCAGCAAAACCTGACTCGCCTGATGGAAAACAAAACCGTTATCGCCATTGCCCACCGCCTGTCGACGATCGCGGCAATGGACCGCCTCATCGTGCTGGATAAAGGCCGGATTGTTGAAGAAGGTAACCATCAGGAGCTGCTGGATAAAGGCGGCATCTACGCCCAGCTATGGGCACATCAGAGCGGCGACTTCCTCGGCGAAGCCTGATATCGGCTGCGTGCCTGCTGACAGCCGTCAGCAGGTTCTTATCAGCAAACAGCAGTCAGCTTCCGGCCCGCTCAGCCGCCACTGCGGCAAGCATAAACTCCGTCGCGTTGCGGGCATGCTGTTCAATTTCAGCAGCATCCGGACGCGCCATCCCCATCAGCACCCCCCCTCTTAGTGACAGCAGCATACCGGTCCACAGGCGGATAACCGTTTTAGCATCCCGGAGTGCCATCCGTTCTCTGAAAAACGCTTCCAGCCTGGCGGCAGTATCATCCGGGCCAACCTCACGGAAAGTCGCAGTCATCTCCGGGGCCTTGCCCCCTTCGGCCACCAGCAGCCTGAAAGTCGCCAGATGCACCTCGGTCATATGAAAGCGCAGAAACCCCAGCGCAAAATTATGCAGCGCCTGCTCCGTGTCCGGATCCGCAAGATGGGCCATCACATCCGGCTCTGAACTTTCCCCCATGTACTGCAACGTCGCCTTAAACAATTCAGTTTTAGACGGGAAATACCGGTAAACCGTCTGCTTGGTCACCTGTGCCTGAGCGGCAATTTTGTCCATGCCCGCCTGCACAAATCCCTCAGACAGAAACACGTCCTGAGCCGCCTGCAAAATCAGCCGGCGTTTTTTCTCTTTATTCTGTTCGATTTTTCCCATTATTCCGCCTCAGATAGAAATCATACTCCATAGTATGATTTTCTTGACAAGCCTGCAATCTTAATAAATCATACCGGCAAGTATGATTTATTACAGGAGATTACAATGAACCATTCCCTCACCCAAAAATTTACCGCAGGAAACGCCCGCGCCAGTGGCATACTGATTGCCCTTGCCGGTGCTCTGCTAATGAGTTTCGACCCGATATTTATCCGTTTTTCAGGGGTAAGCGGTTTTGATACCGCCTTTCTGTTCGGCCTGTTCACAGCTGTATCCATGCCGGTATTCATCCAGTTACGGGATCAACGGGGTATAGTTAAAGCGGTTCAGGAAAGCGGCTGGCCAGTTGTGTTATCCGGCATTCTGATGCTGGGCAGCGCCTCTGCACTGGTGCTGAGCATTAAAAACACTTCTATCGCCAACACCTTTGTAATTCTCAGTGCCGCGCCGGCACTGGCGGCGGTTTTCAGCCGGATCTTCCTCGGTGAAGTTACCCGCCGCTCGACGTGGATCGCCATTGCCTCAGTCATGATCGGCATCGCAATCGTAGTATCCGGCTCATTCGAATCCGGCAACTTACTGGGGGATGTTCTGGCACTGTTTGCAGTGACATGCTTATCGCTGAACCAAACTCTGCTGCGCAAATATCAGGGGGTCAGCCGCATGGCCAGCGTCGGTCTGGGCGGCCTGTTCCTGGCAATTGTGATGTTCTTTCTGGCAACCCCTTCAACCTTCAGCACCAGCACCTGGATCATCATGGCTGTAATGGGATTATTTACTGCGCCGTTTGGCCGGGTGCTGTCACAGGTGGCTACCCGCTACATCACGGCACCGGAAGTCGGCATGATCCTGATGATTGAGGCGGTATTTGCTCCACTATGGGCATTTGGCTTCTTTGGCGAAGTACCACCCTTCACCAGCATCATCGGCGGCTCGGTCATCCTGATCACCATCCTGGTTTACGCCATGTCAGCGGCAAAAGAAGGCCGCTAAGGAGACAGACATGAACCGACAACTGAACTTCATTGGCCACATTGCCACGCCGTACAAAACGCTGGAGGCCTGCCCTAACAACATTTCGCCTGAGGGCCCTGCCTGCCAGTTAAAGTTAAAACCTGAATACCTCCGGGAGCTGAACGGCCTGAATGAAGGGCAGGAAATTCTGATTCTCTACTGGCTGCAGAACCCGGATGAATCCGTCAATCAGCCCTACCGGTTCGCCGGTACAGGAAGCTGCGATGACGCTGATTCGATGCCTGCAGGCACCTTTGCCCTGAGGACACCGCACCGGCCTAACCCTGTCGGTGCGGCAGTACTGCCCATTAAAGAGATAAACAACGGGGAAATTACGGTACGCGGGCTGGACTGCCTGAACAACACCCGCCTGCTGGACATTAAACCGGCAATCTATCTGGAAGCCGGTAAAACACCGGAGCGATAGCCCCGCAAAGCAGAAACAAAAAAGCCGAAGTATCAGTCTTCGGCTTTTTCTGTGGCGGACTCAATACAGAGTTCCAGCAGATTGGCAGCACCGGGGCGCACTACGATTCTTGGCCAGCCCAGTGGCGGGCGCTGATCCCTTTCAGCGTAGGGTGGCGTGGCAACTGCAAGGCCGGCACCGGGATACGGCGCGACGTCTAAGTCAATCTCAACCGCTTCACCACACGCCATCTCAATCACCAGCGACTTTGCATCAATGGCGATCTTGCGACCGTCTTCCAGAACAGCATATGCCTGATGTTTCTTGTTGTTTTCCATGTAACACTCAACCTGTCTATTACTCAGAGCCGGTCCGCTAATCTATCAGCTTATGCTCAATTGCGTAACGCACCAGGCCCGCAGATGTCTGAATTTTTAGCTTATTTTTAATATTCTGCCGGTGGGTTTCCGCTGTCCGGACGGAAATATCCAGCGCCCGGGCCACATCCTTGTTACTGGCACCTTCCGCCAGCAACTTCAGAACCTCCTGTTCCCGGCCAGTGAGCATTTCCGCCTCAGCGGAACCGGCAGACATCGCCGCGTCGCCCTGACCAAACAACGACTGAGACGCACCGGCACTGAAATAGGTTCCGCCACGGTGTACCGTCTGAATAGCAGTAACCAGCTCGCCAGATGACACATCCTTCAGCACATAGCCGGCTGCCCCGCACTGAATCAGCTTGAGAATATACTCGCGGTTTTCATGCATACTGAGGATCAGCACCCGCACATCCGGCTGCTCGACCCGTAATCGCTCGGTGGCTTCAAAGCCGGTCATCACCGGCATGGAAATATCCATCAGCACCACGTCAGGTTTGGTGTCGGCAATCAGTACCAGCGCCTGCTGACCGTCATTAGCCGCACCGACCACTTCCAGTGAATCTTCATTTTCCAGCCGGGCAATAATGCCTTCCTGTACCAGCGGATGATCATCCACCAGCACCACCCTGATTTTACTGTCACTCATTTCATATCCTTCCTAACAGGAGACTACAGCAGCGCGAGCCCGGCCCGCACCCGGGTACCCATTCCCGGCTTACTGCGCACGCTGAAATCACCACTGAGTATCTCGGTACGCTCCCGCATATTCATCAAGCCAATGCCGCAGTCATCGCTGCCCTGCGCCGAACAGTTAAACCCCTGCCCGTCATCTTTGACTTCAACCCAAACCATGTTGTCTTTCTGCCATACCGTCAGCCATACCTGCCGGGCGTTGGCGTGACGCTCCACATTGGTCAGCGCCTCCTGCGTGACCCGGTACAGGGTAATCTCAATATCATCGGGCAACCGCTGCACCGGTAAATCCAGGCTGACATCCACAGTAACGCCGGTACGTTCGGCAAAATCATCCGTCATACTGTGCAAGGCAGATTCCAGCCCCAGATCATCCAGCAGAATCGGCCGCAGGTCATGAGAGATCCGCCGCACTTCCTGAATCGCCTGATTCAGCACTTCGCTGCCCTTTTCCAGCTCCGAAAGTGCCCGCTGTTCCGGCTGTTCAAGCGTATCCCTTGCCAGCTCAATGCGAAACTTTACCGACACCATTAACTGATTGATGCCGTCATGCAGCTCCCGGGCAAAATTACGCCGCTGGCTGACCTGTGACTGCACATAACTGTGGGCCACTTCCCGCAGCCGGGTATCCGCCAGCTGTGAAGCATGCACATTAATGCCGACCCCCAGCAAGGCAATAATGACCACAGTACCCGCCAGAATAATCACCACCGTCACAAAGGTATTGCGAATATTCGCGGTGACCTTATCCCGGGTGGCCGCAACTTCTTTGGCGATATCATCAATATACAGGCCGGTACCCAGCATCCAGTTCACTTTTGGAATTTGCACCACGTAGCTCAATTTGTCTTCCAGCCCGCCCTTGGAGGGCTTACGCCAGACGTAGCGGTAAAAACCGCCCCCTTCTTCCGCCAGCGTCAGCAAATCCCGGATGACAAAATTTCCGTAAGTATCCCGTAAATCATACAGGTTCTGCCCCACCAGCTCAGGTTGTATCGGGTGCACCAGGCTCCGCCCCTGCATGTCATACACGAAGAAGTAACCGTCATCCCCATAGGTAAGGCTGTGAAGAATCGCCTTTACCCGCGCTTCAGAAAATTTGTCGATGGTATCGGCATCCGCCAGAATATGCGAAATCGAGGTCATCGCCAGCCCTACATAATGCTGTAGCTCCTGACGCTTGGAACGCAGCAGGTTTTCCTCAAAGGTCTGAATTTCCTGTTCCGACAACTGCTTCGCCTGGCTCAGGCTGATCACTGTTATCGCCGCCGTTACCAGCACCAGCGGGATGATGGAAAGCAGCAGGATTTTCGTTTTTAAAGACTTGATCACACGTTTCATGGAACGCCTTACAATACCCTTCTGGGCAGTTTTCCGTGACAAAACTGCATGTCATTGATGAGCTGCAGTATACCGTAAAATAAAAAAAGCCCGGTGCACTTTACGTACACCGGGCGAATGACAAACCATCAGGTCAGTCCGTAAAACTCCGGGAACAGCAGTATGGATATCACCACAGCTACCTGCATCAGGATGAACGGCATCACCCCTTTATAAATATCCACCGTCCGTATCGAAGGTGGCGATACGCCTTTCAGATAAAAGAGACTGAAACCAAACGGCGGGGTCAGGAAACTGGTTTGCAGGTTCATAGCAATCAGAATGGCAAACCATACTGGCGCAATGCCCAGCGCATCCGCCACCGGGGCCAGAATCGGCACTATGATGAAGCTGATCTCGACGAAATCGATAAAGAAGCCCAAAATCAGAATGGCAATCATCGACAGAATCAGGAAGCCCGTGGCTCCGCCTGGCAAATCAGTCAGTATTTCCTCAACAATGTAATCGCCGCCTGTATAGGTAAACGCCATTGAGAAGGCTGTCGCCCCCAACAGAATGGCAAACACCATGGCAGTCACCTTGACGGTCTCCAGTGCAGAATCGTATACCATCTTCCAGCTGAACTGCCGGTACAGAGCCGCCAGCACAATGGCACCCACACCGCCCAGCGCAGAAGACTCAGTCGGTGTGGCGATGCCTGCAAAGATCGACCCCAGTACCACCAGAATCAGCGCCAGCGGCGGCACAATCGCTTTCAGGGCTTTACGGTACTGCTCACCTTTAGTGGCAACGTCGTCATCCAGCGGCAATGCCGGCGCAACTTCCGGCTTAACCCAGGTGTAAATCAGGATATACAGCACGTATACGCCAATCAGGATCAGACCCGGCCCCACTGCGGCCTTAAACAGATCCCCTACCGGAATCCCCAGTACATCACCGAGAATAATCAGGATAATCGACGGCGGAATAATCTGCCCCAGGGTACCCGAAGCACAAATAGTACCGCAGGCCAGCGACTTGTCGTATTTGTACTTCAGCATCACCGGCAGGGAAATAAGCCCCATTGCCACCACGGACGCACCCACCACACCGGTCGAGGCCGCCAGCAGCGCGCCCACCAGCACAGTAGAAATCGCCAGACCGCCACGGACACCGCCAAACAGCTTACCCATGGATTCCAGCAGCTGCTCTGCAAGACGGGTCTTCTGCAGAACGATGCCCATGAAAATAAATAACGGAACGGCCATCAGCACCGTATTTTCCATAATGCTCTGAATACGGAACGGCATGAAGGCAAACATTTCAGGACCTTCCGCAAAGACCCCGAAAATCAGTGCCGCACCCCCAAAGGTGAATGCCACAGGGAAGCCCACTAACAGCATTAGTAGGGCGACAATAAACATGACTATACCAATCATAATAATGCTTCCTTAATGCTGCGGTGGCTGGTAATCGTCCGGCTGGCGGTTGCCCAGCAGAACGTTAAGTGATTTAAGAAACAGGCCAATGCCGCTGATCAGCATGGCAAAAAATGCAAACGGAATAACCGCCTTGATAACCCAACGGTAAGGCAGGCCACCCGGATCTCCGGAGGTCTCCCCCAGCTCCCAGGCTTCATACGCAAAGCCGATACCGTACCAGCCAACCAGCGCACAGAAAGGCACCAGCAGAATCATCGTACCGAACATATCAATCAGTGCTTTGGTTGCCGGGCTGCGGCGCTCGTAGATCAGATCAACCCGCACATGGCCGCCGGCCTTCAGGGTGTATGGCACCGCCAGAAGGAATACAGCGGAGTACAGGTGCCATTCAAGCTCCTGCATACCAATGGAAACATCGTTAAACAGATAGCGCATGACGACGTCGTAGAAGACGTTAAACAGCATGGCGACAAAGAGAATTGCAGATACCTTGCCCAACAGGTCGGAAAACCCGTTGATGATCTGCTCAAGACGGACTAACAGCATAACTGCTCCTGACTTTCTGACAGCCTGCGGACCAGGTCCGCAGGCCAGTTGAGCTGAAAATGCTTATTGCGCAGCGGCGCTGTCCAGATAGGCCTTATCAGAAATATTGGTCCAGGCGCGGGCTTTACCCATGTACTCCGCCTGAGAGTCCAGAATCTTCTTCGCCAGCGGATCAGCGGCAGCCTTCTCAGCCAGCAACTCATCATTCGCCGTACGCATCGCCGTTACCACGTCCTGCGGGAAAGATTTCACTTCAATGTTCGGGAATTCTTTCTTCATGTTTTCCCAGTTTTCTGCTGATGCATGGTAAGACTGGATATACATGTCGTAAGCCGCGGTACGCATGGCCGTTTTCAGAATCTGCTGCAGATCAGCCGGCAGACGCTCAAACTTCTTCTTGTTGATCAGGAACTGCAACTCAGTTGCAGGCTCATGCCAGCCGGTGTAGTAGTAAGGGGCGATCTTGTGGAAACCCATACGTAAATCCAGCGACGGACCTACCCACTCCAGCGCATCAATGGTGCGACGCTCCAGCGCGGTATACAGTTCGCCGGCAGGAATGTTGGTCGGTTTGGCACCCAGCTTGGCCAGAACTTCGCCGGCAAAGCCCGGAATCCGCATCTTCAGACCCTGCAGGTCTTCCAGAGAATTAATCTCTTTCTGGAACCAGCCACCCATCTGGTTACCGGTGTTACCGCCCGGGAAGGACATCAGGTTGTACTTGCCGTACACCTCATCCATCAGTTCCTGACCGCCGCCATAGTAGAACCAGCCGTACTGTTCAGGCGCCGTCATACCGAAAGGCATGGTGGTGAAATACAGGGTATTAGGCACCTTACCCTTCCAGTAATAAGATGCTGAGTGGCCCATGTCATACTGGCCGGAACGCACCATATCAAATACACCGAAAGGTGCCTTGTGCTTATTCTTGGAATCGATGGTGATCTTCAGACGGCCATCAGACATTTTCTCAGCCAGCGCCGCCATGTTCTTAGTGGCATCGCCGAAAATCGGGAAGTTAGTCGGCCAGGTTTCCGCCAGTTTAAGGCGATATACTTTATCCGCCGCCATGGCCGGGCTGGCCAGCACCGCTGCACAGGTCGCTACCAGTGCCAGCTTCTTAGCCGCTTTAATCTTCAGAGTTTTAAGGTTTAGCATTGTTATTATCATCCTCACAGCAAACCGGTATCACCGGATTGCCGCTGATCATCAAAGAACAGCTGCCCCTGCTTCTCACCGGAAACAGGCGCAACCCCCATGACTCAAGTCTGACAAAGCTCCCACAAGCTAAATATTCGCAATACTTCGCAGCCCGGCAACTGAAACTACCCACGAACAACTACGCAGCCTGCCTGCGTATTTTCCCTCCTGCATACGTAGTTTTACGTAGTACCTGTTGCAGCCCGCCCTGCCCGGTAGAAAATAATTTTCTGCTGCCGTGAACTTATTTCAAAATGCTCACTCTTATTGCTTACAATTTAATTGTGCGCAATTAAATTAATGCGATGTGAACCTGATCCACCTTATGAGCACTATTAAACAGACACCTGACACAGGTGCCTGACAGGAAGATCCAATGCAGAATACATTTATTAAACGCAGTTTTGTTGCAAGCATGATTCTGGCGGCTTCAGCCGTCGCACCGATAGCGCAGGCCGGTTCCGGCTGGTACGGCGAAATCAGCATTCTGAGTACCGATGTGGACGACACGTCACTGAACAGCAGCGGCCGCAATGTCACCGCAGAGTTTGATAAAGACACCGCCTTCAGCATCGCCGGCGGCTACAGCTATGAAGCCAACAGCCTGGGTAACGTCCGCATTGAAGCGGAATATCTGACTACCGATAACGATACCGACAGCGTTAACTTCAACGGCAACAACTTCCCTGCCAATGGTCAGGCGGTCGGCGGCAGCCTTGAGACCCGGGCACTGTTTCTTAACGTCACCCAGGAATTCAACACACCCTCAGAAACCTTTACTCCCTATCTGGGGATCGGTGTCGGATATGCCGATGTGGACAGCAGCATCAGCTATGGCCCGGTGGCTAATATCGATGACAATGACAGCGCCTTCGCCTACCAGATTCAGGCAGGTCTGGACGTGAAGTTCACCGAACAGCTGACCGGTTTTGCAGAGTATCGCTATGTTGCGATCGATGACATCGACCTGGACCGTTTCGGCGGTGGCCCGGGGGGCATCCAGACCACCCGCCAGAGCGGCGACCTGGACTTTGACGCCTTCAGTCTGGGCCTGCGTTACAACTTCTGATCAGACTTTTAAGCAATTCAGCGAACGTCCCCAAAGCGGTCTGGCTCGAAGGCTTTACGCCGAAAAGCCAGCACCGCTTTTTTTCGGGATAAAGAAGATCAGGCCAATGCCAGCGTCAGGCTGGCCGCCACACACCAGAGCACCGTCCATAACGGCGACAGACGCCAGATCACCAGCATCAGAAAACCGACAATGCCGATCGCCAGATCCGCCGGTTCAGTGACCGCGCTGACAAAAATAGGATCAAACAGCGCAGCCCCCAGTAAGCCCACAACTACCGCATTCACACCGGCAATCCCTCGGGCTGCAGAAGCCCCCTGGGACACCTTCTTCCAGAGCGGCAAACAGCCTGCCAGCAACAGAAAACCCGGCAGGAAAATACTCAGTACCGCCAGCAAGGCACCACCGATGCCACCCATGCCGTCGGGCAGCACACTTCCCAGATAGGCCGCAAATGAAAACATCGGGCCAGGCAAAGCCTGCGCCGCACCATAGCCAGCCAGAAAATCTTCAGAGCTGACCCAGCCCGGCGCAACCACCGCATCCTCCAGCATCGGCAGCACCACATGCCCGCCACCAAAGACCAGCGCACCTGCCTGATAGAAGCCCTGCATAGCCGCGATAATCCCTTCACCGCTGCTCAGCAACGGCAAACCGATAAACAACAGGGCAAACGCTGCCAGACAGGCAACTCCCAGACCGCTGCCATATGGCACCTGCAGCGCTGCGGCCGGTTCAGGTTTAACCTCCCGGCACAGCATAATCCCTGCAAGCGCGCCCAGCATTACCAGCAACAGCTGCACCCAGGCAGTGCCAACAATCAGTACCACTGCCGCCGCCAGCAGCGCCATCCCCGCCCGGGTTTTGTCCGGACACAGCTGGCGGGACATTCCCAGCACACCTTGCGCCACGACCGCCAGGGCAACAATCTTCAGCCCGTGAATCACAGCCGCCCCCGCCTCACCGGAAAAATACGGCAGACAGAAGGCAAATAACATCATCAGCACCACCGAAGGTGCCGTAAAGGCCAGAAAAGCAGCGAAAGCACCACGCCAGCCGGCCCGCATTAACCCCAGGCTGAAGCCCATCTGGCTGCTCGCCGGCCCGGGCAAAAACTGGCAGATCGCCAGCAACTGCGCAAACTGGCTATCCGACAGCCAGCGCTGCTTCTCAACCAGCTCGGTTCGAAAATAGCCGATATGCGCCACCGGGCCACCGAAAGACGTAAAACCCAGCTTCAGAAACGTCAGAAATACCTGCCAGGCCGAACCGGAAGACGTGTCCGCCGGTTCTGTTCCTGACACTGAATGAGGAGATTGCATACTGAAAACCTGTAAAACCAAAACTCTGGAGAGCGCCTGAAAATTCAGACAACAATTAAAACAACACCGATAAGCAAAAGCGCCAATCTTACACGGCAAAGATGACAGAAACATGTCGTTGCCTGCCGTATGCCGAAGCTGTTCACTGCACCCAAAAACCGTGCCGGCGGCAATCATACCCCTGAAAATGTGAAAAAAATGTCCGTTCAGCGACTAACAATTTCCCGCACAACCGCAACGTCCAGCCGCTTAGCCAGCCGCACCAGATTCGCCCGGTCAGTTTTCAGCTCCCGGGCGGCCGCCGCCCAGTTACCGTCATTCATCTGCAGGGAATTGACAATCAGTTGTTTCTGAAAAGCTTCTGTCGCGGCTTTCAGCCCGGCAGCGGTATCCGGCACCCTGACCGTCACATCATCACAGACAGAATCATCTTCAGGCAGTTCTGCAGCAGGCTCTGGGGTTACCGGCATCAGCAGCCCGAGATGTTCCGCCCGCACCTGTACAATGCGGCCGGCGCGACCTGCCCGGGCTGTCAGTGCGGCCCGGCTAATGACATGTTCCAGCTCCCGGACATTCCCCGGCCAGTCATAAGCGTCCAGCACCTGCACTGCATCTTCCGCCAGCACCAGCTGACGCATCCCCAGCTTACGCCGGGTTGCCTCACAGAAATAACCGCCCAGCAGGGCAACATCCCCCTGCCGGTCACGTAATGGTGGTACTTTCACCGGATACACATTCAGCCGGTGATATAAATCCGCCCGGAAGCGCTGCCCCGCCACCTCTTCTTCCAATACCCGGTTGGTGGCTGCCAGCACCCGCACATCCACATGGGCAACACTGTCCTGGCCCACCGGCTGAATCTCCTGACTCTGCAAGGCCCGCAGAAGCTTGCTTTGCGCTGCCAGCGGTAACTCACCGATTTCATCCAGAAACAGGGTGCCGCCGTCAGCCAGACTGAATTTACCGACCCGGTTTCTGTCTGCACCGGTAAAAGCCCCTTTGACGTGACCAAACAGTTCACTTTCAACCAGATTTTCCGGAATGGCGGCGCAGTTCACATACACCAGCGGCCCCTGACTTCTCGAAGAGCGGCTGTGCAGGGTCCGGGCGACCAGCTCCTTACCCACCCCGGTCTCACCTTCAATGAGGATGGCATAATCCGAAGGGGCCACCAGTGAGATCTCCCGCTGCAGCTTTTGCATAACCGGGCTGTCGCCAATCAGCTCGCCGCCGTCTTTATTCAGCGCTTCCAAAGTCAGTTCCGTGACCACGCTCTCAACATGCTGGGAATGATGTTCCAGCCGCTCAAGCAGCACCGCCGTCTTCAGGGTGGCAGCAGACATCGCAGCGATGAGTTCCAGCGAGCGGCCAGGAATATCATCAAAAGCACCCGGCAGCATGCTGTCCATTGTCAGTATGCCAATGATCCTGTCATCCGCTAAAAGCGGCAGCCCCATGCAGGCATGAATCGGCAGATCACCGTCATGCTCCGGCAGCATGCCGTCATAAGGGTCGGGCAGATCACAATCTGCAGAAAATCTCACCGGCACTGTGGAGCTGTAAACAGTGTCCAGCCGGGGATGCTCTGCCAGCACAAAACGCCGCCCCAGAATCTCCCGGTGCAGGCCCTTCTGCGCCAGCGGTTTTAACACACCGCCCTGCAGCCGGAGCAACACCACGGCGTCGCACTGAATATGGCTGCGCACCGTATTAAGCAACCGCTCAAAACGGTCACTGGCGGTAACGCTGTTCGCCATATCAACGGCCAGTTGTAACAGTGCACTGTGCGATAGCGGACTCATAAATACCCTCTGTTTGTCCATCTGAAATACCGCCGTCCGGATCTTTTATCCCGGGCAGTTTTAATGCTTACAGCAAGTATATACAGACCTGAAGCAAATACACACAAAAAGGTCATTTTGACACATAAATAACAGAGTTAAAATGACACTAATAAATTACACATAGGATTAACTTAAATACATAACCATTTGTTTTTATGTAATTTTAGTTTTGTGGCACGAATTCTGTAATAACAAGAACATAAAGCACCGGCACAGGTGTAAAACAGTCTATGCAATGTAAGCCGGGGTTTCTGACACGGCTGAAAAGGGAAGTAACTATCATGTCAAAGCACACCACAAAACCCATTGAAGCCCCCGCCTCTGCCACACAGACAACAGCTTTTCCGGGCCTGGAATTACGGCGCGCCAAAACGCTGATCACCGCCGGCAACAGTTTGCTTTTCTGTTCGGTCTTCATGCTGTTAACCACCGTTTTCATTGCCTACATTATCCCTGAAAAAGTGACATTACAGATCCAGGTTCTCAGCCACATCGGCATGCTGATTTTCGCTACCGGCCTGAAGTTTGGTTACATCCTGAGGCTGACCGGCCAGCACCGGATCCGCAAAATTCATATGCGCTCAGAAGCCACCGCAAACCAGCGTCAAAAAGAAAACCAATACGGCCTGTGCAACGCATAACGCACCAGCAGAGCCGACCTATAACAAGCAATACCTAAGAAGGAAATTCTATGCTATCCCAGCAACACATCGACACCGTTAAAAGCACTATTCCCCTGCTAGAAAGTGTTGGAAGTCAGATTACCGAACATTTCTACGTGCGGATGTTTAAGCATAACCCCGAGCTGAAAGACATCTTCAACATGAGCCACCAGCACAGTGGTGGTCAGTCCGTTGCTCTGTTTAACGCACTTGCCGCCTACGCCACACACATTGATAATCTGCCGGTACTCACCGCCGCTGTCGAACGCATCGCCCAGAAACATACCAGCTTCAATATCCAGCCGGAGCATTATGACATTGTGGGTCATCACCTGATCGAAACCTTACGGGAGCTGGCTGCCGATGCATTTACCCCGGACATCGAAGACGCCTGGATAGCCGCCTATGGCCTGCTGGCCTCGGTATTTATTGGCCGCGAAGGTGAACTTTACAGTGAACGCGCAGCCACAGACGGGGGCTGGAGCGGCCCGCGGCGCTTCCGACTGATCGAAAAACGCATTGAATCCGAACTGGTTAAAAGCCTGGTATTTGAACCGGTTGATGGCCAGCCGGTCATCGGTTATCAGCCGGGACAATACCTCGGCGTTAAAGTTAAACCGACTACCAGCGAACATATTGAGATCCGCCAGTACTCCCTGTCGGATACACCCAACGGCGAAACCTACCGGATCTCCGTCAAACGTGAAGCCATGGGGGTACCCGGTCAGGTATCCAATTATCTGCACGATGGCCTGCGGCTTAATCAGGAAGTTGAACTGCTGGCACCGGCCGGTGACTTCCTGTTTACCGACCGCCAGCGCCCAGTAGTCGCTATTTCAGCAGGGGTTGGCCTGACGCCCATGATCAGCATTCTGGAAACCCTTGCCCGGAAGGGCTACAGCCAGCCGATCCATTACCTGCATGCCTGTGAAAACCTTGAGCAGCATTCTTTCCGCAAGCGTGTAAACCAATTAGCAGAGGCATTGCCGCTCACCGCGCACACCTGGTACAACCAGGACCACAGTGATGCGGCAAACAGCCATCACGGCCTGATGGATCTCAGCCTGATCAAACAAGAGCTGCCGTTAAACGACGGTGATTTCTATCTGTGCGGCCCAACGCCTTTCATGCGGTTTATCAAGCAACAGTTGCTGAACCTGGGTGCCACTGAAGACCAGATCCACTACGAAGTATTCGGCCCCCATCAGGACTTCTGATCACCGCTGAATCACCAAACGCCGCATCCAACACTGCGGCGTTTTTACATTCCAGAAAAGAAAAGCGGCCCCCTACACCACAATGATATGGTCAAAAGCAAAGCCCCCGATTACTGCCATACTGAAGATCACCGTCAGGAACGCAGCCAGTAATGGCCAGTAAAATAACCGGCGCAGTAAAATCACCTCCGGCAGGCTGGCACCGCCACTGCCAATCACCAGCGCGATGATCGCCCCCATACTCACCCCTTTGGCCAGAAAAGAGCCTACCAGTGGCATGATTGCCGTTACCCGCATATACAGCGGAATACCGATCAGCGCTGCCACCGGCACGGCTGCCGGGTTGTCCGCACTGGCCACTTCGGCAAAGAAGTCTGCCGGCACAAAACCGTGTACAAAGGCACCGATCAGCATGGCAATCAGCATATACGGAAACATACTCTTGAACAGGCTCCAGCTGTCTGCCCAGGCCTGCTGCCAGACCGATACAGGCGCCGGCTCACTGCCACCGTCAGACGAGCAGCTGCTCCCTGATGATTTCGAACCACAGCCGGAGGGCCGTGCTTCCAGCATCTCAGTCTTGATGAACCGGTCGAAGTTAAACATTTGCAGCAGGTAACCTGCCAGAACCGAAGCCGTCAGTGCCAGCCCCGCGTACCAGAGCGTAATTTTCAGCCCAAGTACCGGAATAAACAGGGCGATGACTATCGGGTTAAGCAACGGCGAAGTAAACAGAAAGGTCATGGTCGGTCCGAAACCGGCCCGGGCTTTCAGCAAGCCAACCAGCATAGGGATGGTGGAGCAACTGCAAAAGGGCGTAACCGCACCCAGCCCGGCTGCCGTCAGGTAGCCCCTGCCACTGCGGGCACCTAATAAGCGCTGAATTTTTTCAGCAGGCAGTTTCTGATTGATCAGCCCTACGACAAAGCTGATCGCCAGAAACAGGATTGTCAGCTCAGTAAACAGCTGCACAAACATCAGGCCGCTATCCGCAAGCATTGCCTGCATGTCGGGTGTCAGAAAGCTATCAGCGGACATAGTTATAGGCTCCAATTTAATTTGATAATTTTATAAACATCAAAATATATGCTTAAAAAGATGCAGCCACGATGGCTGCGTTATATAACACTCAACAGTTAACCCTGTTGCAGCAATGACTCACTCAGACACATTCAGCGTACAGCACTCAGATTCAAGGAATCCGGTCAGCTCCCGCAGGGCATCCATCTGCGGCACACAGTACAGGGTGCGCCCTTCCCGCCGCTGAGTCAGCAACCCAACGCCCTTAAGCCGGTTAATGTGATGAGACAGCGTCGGCCCGGCCACATCCAGATGCTTCTGTATGTCCCCTACCGGCAAACCTTCACGGCCGGCCCGTACCAGCAACCTGAACACCGCCAGTCGGGTTGTATGGCCTAATTCTGCAAGCCGCTGCGCGGCCAGATCATGTTCCATTGTCATTCCATAAGTGTTGCATTGTTGCGCGAAACCCTTCTTATCCCGGGCAGCAACAGAACAACATTAACTGTTCAGTTGAGGCAAGCATAGATCAGCAAATATTATATTTCAATATTTATTGAAGTATAATATTAGTTATATCTGATTTTAAAGCCAGACAAGGCCCGCATAGGGCTCTTTCTCCAGCGCTTCCAGACGGGAACGAAGGTTACCACAATGGATCTCCAGTTTATGCCCGTCCGGATCAAGCACATACAGAGAATCCCCTTCACTCTGATTGGTTTTCCAGCAGGTAACGCCGGCATTCTGTAAACACAGGGTAATCCGGGGGAAGTCTTCCTCACTGGCATCAAAGGCAATGTGGCTGTAATCCTCCCGCACATCCGGCTCATCCAGCGACAGGCAAAGCCACAACTCCCCCACTGACAGATACGCACCCCGGTCCCATTTCACATGGCCGGTAAAGCCCAGCAGATCAACATAGAAGGCCAGCGCGGCATCCACGTCCCTCACCGCCAGGGTGATATGATTTAAACCTTTCAGCATTGCTGCCTCCTGTTCAGTCTGCTATTCAATCTGAACTGCTGCTGCCACCATCACCGCCAGAACTGCTGCCAGAATCGCCGTCATCTGTGCGGCTAACCTCAACATCGCCACCACTCTCCGCCCCGCTATCACTCCGGCGATCTGCTCTGTTGCCTCCGAGGGTCTTCTTTGCGGTATAGCGTACCGGCTTCCCGGAGCCGGGCCTTAACAACAAATATCTGAGCAACAAAAACACCAGCAGCGCGATAATACCGGCTATTAAATAATCCATTTAAGACTCCCTGAACATCTGTTCAGCTGCTTCCCTGCTTGCGGATATAAAACTCTGATTACTGACCAAAGCATACCCGCAAACTTTGTGCTGACAAGTGTGTTTTTTTACTTCAGTATTGTCGGTTTCTCACCCTCGGCCCCATGGAAGAACCCAGTGTCAGATTCACGTCATACCGCTTTATCCTCGCCCTACCTGCTGCTGACGCTGGCCCCGCTGTTCTGGGGCGGTAATGCGGTAGTTGGCAAACTGGCTGTCAGCGAATGGAACGCCATTGAATTTACCTTCTTACGCTGGGTATTTGCGGTCGCCCTGATCGGCTTTATTGCCCGGGCCCACCTCAAAAAAGACTGGCCCGTAATCCGGGAAAACTGGTGGAAACTGTGCTTAATGGGTGGCTTCGGTTTTGTCGGCTTTAACCTTTGCCTGTATGGCGCTCTGCACTATACCAGCGCCATTAACGTCTCCATCGAACAGGCGGCCATTCCGGTGTTCATCATGGTGCTGAACCGGATTTTATTCAGCCAGCAGGTCTTTGGCCTGCAGATCCTCGGCGTGGTAATTGCGGGTATAGGCGTTGTGATCACAGTTACTCAGGGCAACCCGGCCATTCTGCTCAATGAGGGCCTGAACCGGGGCGATGCCATCATGATCATCGCCATCGTCTTTTACTCTGTTTACAGCGTCAGCCTGCGCTGGCGGCCACAGATTCACGACCTGAGCTTTATTTTCTCTCTGGCGGTGGTCTCGCTGGCAGTGTTGCTGCCGCTGATCGCCTGGAACACCCAGAGCCGTGGCCTGCCGGAAATTAACAGCGGCAACATACTGCTGGTCATTTATGTGGCGATCTTCCCGTCTTTCCTGGCACAACTGTTTTATGCCAAAGGGGTGGCGCGCATCGGTGCTAACCGGGGCGGGATTTTCATCAATCTGGTGCCGATCTTCGGTGCCCTGCTGGCGGTACTGGTGCTGGGTGAAGCTTTTCAGATTTATCACATGATCGGGCTGATCATGGTGCTGGCCGGGATCAGCCTCGCAGAATGGGTCGTGCGGCAGCACAATAAAAAACAGGGGCTTGGCTAACCTGAACGGCTTAGCTAAGCGCCCCTGTTCTTTTCAATCGGAGGAATCAGGCCGCAACAGGCTTTTCCCTGAAGAAGTAGAACTGCATGATCACCGCAGCTTTGGTCAGCGCACTCACGGTACCTGTCATGATCAGCGGCCAGCCGTCGGCAAATCCGATCACCAGACCAAACGCGATATTAGAGACATCTTTCATTGCAAAAATCACGTTCATCGACAGCGATAACGCTCCGACTGACTGCTCTTGGCGGATCTTGCGAATCTGCTGGATGCCACCCTGCAGCATAATCAGGGTAGCCCCCACCGCCAGGAAGATCGACGCCGAGCGGCCGATAAACAGCATGTCTTCTCTGACGCCAATACACAGCACCGCAACGGCCATTAACAGTACGCCGGATAAGAACGGCAGGCGTTGCGACAGCGGCTTACGGTCGCGGAATATTTCAAACAGCACGACCAGTGTCATGGATGCGGCCAGCAAGCGGGTCACAAACAGGTAGTAATCAATCTCCTGCAACATGATGGAATACAGGAAGAACGCATAGAATGCGATGAAGCTTGAAAAGAAGCTGTTCACCGACAGTGAGCGGGTCGCGTAGCCGGTCTCACCGGCCGGAACATCTTTTTTACGGCTGTTGATCCGGCGGTACTGTTTAACCAGCCCGAACAGACAGCCGAGAAACATCAGCGAGCTGAGCATGCCGACGGCGTTGTATAAAAAATCGTGAGTGATCATTGTTAACCTTAAGCAGAGACGGCCGGGCCGTGAAGGCGCGGGAGTATATCAAAAGGCAAACCACGGCGCTTACTGAATACGACAAAACAGCATAATAATTGCGCAAACTTTCGTTCCGCCCTGTGCCGCGCTGATTTCCCGCGATTACCCTGCCCGGTTAATGCGCCTCAGGCATTAACCATCGGCAGCAGTAAACTCAGGGTTATGGGCAAGGTCACAAAGGCAATCAGGGTCTGCACGGTAATGATCGATGCCATTGCCGGGGCATTCCCGCCCAGCTGCCGGGCCAGCACATAGGCCGAAGGTGCAGTCGGCACCGCCATAAAAATCACCACGATAATCACCGTCAGCCCTTCCAGACCCAGCCATTGCCCGATCAGCAGCGCCGCCAGCGGTTTAAACAGAAACTGCATCACAGAGGTAAAGGCGATCATTTCAATGCTGCTGCTAATATTTCCCAGCCGTAACGCCGCGCCTACCGCCAGCAACGCCATAGGCAGCGCGGTTTTACCCAGCATCAGCAGCAGATTGTCCAGCGAAGCTGTCAGGCCGATACCGGTCAGGTTCAGAGTTAAACCGATCAGGCAGCCGATAATCAGCGGATTGGTAATTAACTGGTACGGCAACTGCAGCCAGTTCCCCTGCCGGCGGTTCGCCACCGAGAACACAGACACACTGAGAATATTCACCGAAATCACGATCACCACCGTGGCCAGCGCGCCAACCATCAGCCCCTGAGCGCCAAACAGGTTATCCGCCAGTGCCAGTGCCACAAAGCTGTTAAAACGGACCCCACCCTGAAACACCGAAGTGAAAGATGGCATATCCACCGGACGGACCAGGCTCTGCCACAGCACAATCACTGCGCTGCACAGCAACAGCGCCATGACGAGGGTGGCAAAAACTTCGAACCAGGCCAGATCCTGCAGGGATTTATTCGCCAGTGACACCACCAGCAGCGAGGGCGCAAACAGATAGTAGGTAAGCTTTTCAATGCCAGCCCAGACACTTTCACCCACCTTAAAATGCTGGCGGGCCAGATAACCGATAAACACGGTCAGGGTCACGGGAATGAGGGCTTCGATGGCAAGAGGCATAGCAGGCTCCGACTAAACACACAGCAGAAGAAGTAATTTCCGCCAAGCTTACGCCTGCTTAACAAACAATAAAAATTATACTTTTTAGCTTAACTGTTAAAATTATTTTATGAATTAACTTAACCTTCTGATCTCTTAGCCCTCTGTTTCAATAAAGGCATCAGTAAACTCATCAATCAGCATCTGCACCAGCCCCTGCCGGGCATGTTCGCGGCGCTGATAAATACCGATATTCCGGTAAATAACCGGATCACCAAAAGGCACCAGCCGGATATCGCTCATGAGCTGCTCACTGCGGTACTTACCCAGCGCCATTACTGTGACGCCAAGGTTCTGCTTCACCATATTCAGCGCCCCCTGCAGCGAATCCAACTCCATCATTTCGTTGGTCTGAATCTGGCGGCGGCGCAGTTCGTTGTCGATCATGCTCCCCGCCCAGGCCCGCGGATCAAGGCGGATAAACGGATACTGGCTCAGGATCTCACTGTCGGACAACGCCGGCACATCTTTATGGCCAACCACGTAAAACGGCTCCGATTCCAGCGTTTGCCAGCAAAATTCCGGGCGTATCGCCTGTTGCGGCTCGGTAATGAGCACGGCATCAAGTTCACCGTTTTCCACCCGGGCTGCCAGATCAATCGACATGCCGCGCAGAATCTTGATCTTCAGATGCGGAAAACGTTCCCGCAGCCGTGCCAGCACTAAACCCAGCCCGCCGGTCTGAATGCTGAATACCGCCCCCAGCAACAGCTCACCCCGGTACTGGCTTTCACTGCCAATGCCCTCGCCTAACTGATCATACAGCCCGAGAATTTTCTCTGCCCTTTCCAGCACTTTGCGGCCATCAGGATTCAACACCTGATTTCGGCCAATACGGTCAAACAGCCGCGCCCCCAGTTCCTCTTCCAGCTGGCGAATCTGAATACTGACCGCCGCCTGAGTCAGGCCCAGCGTCTCGCCGGCAGCGGCAAAGCTGCCCTGCTGGACAATGGCGGTCAGTGTGCGCAGTGTTTTAAGTGACATGATTTACCTGCCTGTCAGTCCTTAGCCGGCCCGTCTATACGGGGTGACCAGTCTTCCACTTCGGCTTTTTCCAGACGCTTCTTCAGCAGCTTCTCCCACGATTCAACCAATGGCAGCTGCAGCGCTTCCCGCAACTGCGGTGCATCCAGAACACCGTCGTAGATCAGCCCCATAAAGCGGGACAGTGACCATTGCGGCCACGGCCGTGCAACCAGCACAATATCATCGCCAGCCTGTAAAGAGCCGGCTTCCAGCACCCGGAAGTACCAACCCGTACGCCGCGTATCCTGCACCTGCTTCGCCATGGTTTTGCAGTCAAACCTGTCGTTCAGCTTCCAGCATGGCTGACGCCCCTGCGACACTTCAAACAGTACCGATCCGATTCTGAACTGATCCCCCATGCACACCGTTGCTTCGGTCAGGCCCCGGCTGCTGAGGTTTTCACCAAAGGCACCGGCCTGTTCCAGAACAGCCCGGTGGCCAAGGGCTTCCTGCCATTCGCTGTAATGTTCCCGGGGGTAAATATGCACCGCTTTGTGAGGCCCGCCGTGCACCCGTAAATCTGCCTGTTCATCACCGTAAAGCCCAAGTTCCAACACCTCAACTGCACCTTCAACCGGTGTTTTATGAATGGCGCTGGTCTTGCCCGGCCGGCTGTACGGAACCGCCTTACCGGTTAATACGACTTCAACTTTCCCTAGTACTGTATGGTTCATAACTGACTTCCTTCTTCGCAAGAATGTCTGGCTGTGAATGGCCAGAGGCTTATCCTATTACTTCGCATTACGAATCGCTATTACCTATCTTACCTCTCATCCGGAAAGACAGGCTTTTGGCCTCACAGACCGGTCGCTAAAAATAATCACAAAACACACTGTCATAAATTGTCTGCCCGGAGACAAACAGAAAAGGCATCGTTAATAGATATTTCTGAATTTCTCAGCCATCAGCCCCAGTTTTCTCATAATATTGGAGTCTTTTGCCTGCGCATGGGCATCCGGTGACAGTATCGCCATCAGTAAAAAGCAATCATCATGTAAAGCCCCCGGGCAATACACCAGGTGTTTATCACTGGTTCGGTAAAACTGAATGGTATGTACATCCCACTGATCTGATTCATCCAACAAATGTATATGCTGAACCTGCCCGGCCTGTATCAGTGGCGGAGTATTCGGATGGTCGTATGCTGCATCTCTGCCAAATGTATCGGGCAGTTCGCCTGTGGTTTTATAGCGTCTGAAGTCATTGGTTAACGCAATTTGCTCTTGTTCCGTGAGCTGTGCCCGAAGCACTCGTCCTTTGAAAATACGCATTATTCAGTGAATTCACCCAGTTCATCATCAGAGGCAGTTTCCAATGCTTCCCTGCCTGCCGCTGCGATAGCATCAAGCCGGGCCGCTGTTGGCCGGAAGCTCGCCCTGAATTCTGTCGGTGCCTGCTGTGCCTCAACTGCTTTAATCAGCATTTCGAATGTTTCAGCGCTGACCATGTAACCGGCAGGCTTGTTGTTCGACAACACGGCTACCGGCTGCTCGGTGAAATATTTTGCAGGATTTTTACGCACTTCAGTAATACTGACTGTTTGTTCCGCGTAGATCGCCTGAGTACTCATTTACTCTCTCCGCATAAGGTTTGCACATAATATTGTACATAAAGATGTACTTAATTATGTACCTCTAAACCGAATACTACAAACTGTCGCTGTTCATAAGGTGATACATAAAGAATCTGCATCACTCGCAAAACAAATCTGTGAGAGAAGCAGGCAACGCAAGGCTGACTTAAATTGAGTTCAGAAGTGTCGGTGCGGCCTCCGGTATCAGTCTGATACCTTATACCGCACCCTGTTTCAGTTACTGAACGGTAAGGCCACACCAATCCCGGCGAACATGCCACCGCAGCAACGGTTGAAGATCTTGCCGGAGCGTTCCAGCACCGGCCGTAGCTGAAATGCCGCCCGGGCCAGGGTGAACTCTATGATGATTTCCATCACGCCGATGGTCAGTGCCATCACCACAAACTGAGTGAGCAGCGAGCGTTCCGGGTCGATGAACTGCGGAAAGAACGCCGCAAAAAACAGAATAACCTTAGGGTTAGAGACCGACGTCGTGAACCCGGAACGGAACAGCGCCAGATTACTCCGTCGCTTTGGTTCTGCAGGCTGGCTCATGGACATCGCCGGGCTGCGCCACACCTGAATGCCCAGGTAGATCAGGTAAGCCGCGCCGAGCCATTTCATGATCAGCAAAATATTACCGCTGGTTTGCAACAGTGCGCCAATACCCAGCAGCGACAACGCCACAATCAGCATGAAGCCGCTGCAGCTGCCGGCAATGGTCAGGCAGGTACGGCGGTGCCCGTAGAGCGCGCCGTGCGTGAGCGCCAGCAGGCTGTTCGGGCCAGGAGTCAGGGTAAGACCGGCAACCGCCAGTAAATAGATCAGCCAGGTATCAAGTGCCATCAGAATGTCTCCATGAATCAGACAGCCAATGTACGGCACGGATGGGAGAAAATAAACCTTTTATCCGGCAGGCCGGAATGCCCGCATCCATGCAGTCAGGTGTTGCAGTAATTTGTGGGGGCCGGCTGAGAGATGTCGCCCCAGCCGGGTAATCATGTGCGCTTCGCCGCTGGCCAGCAAGTTGTGGTCCACCGGGATGGTCACCAGCTGCTGATCAGCAATTTCCGCCGCCACCACAAACTCCGGCAATAGGGTGATGCCCATATCTGCCCGGACAAAATGCTTAAGCACCGCGATTGAATTACTGGTCATTACCGGGGTAAACCGAAACTGCTCCCGAAATTCCACCATGGCCAGTAACTGGCGCACACCGAAATGGCTTTCCGGTAACGCCACCGGATAATCCAGTAACTGTTCCAGACTCACAGCCCCCTGCCCGGCAACCGCCACCAGCTCATGTTCCGGATGAACAATGACACAGGTAGGCTGACGGCTCACCGCCTGAGAACGGATACCGGGATGATTACCCGGCTGGAACAGCAGGCCGATATGGGCTTCATCGCTTTCCACCATGCGTACCACTTCGTTACTCCCGGCGGTGGTAATGCCCACGGTGATCTGCGGATAATGGCGTTGAAACTCGGGTAACGGCCCGGCCATTAAATCACCGACAAAGCCTTCGCCAACCGCGAGTTGTATATGACCAAGCTGCAACCCCTTAAGGGCCTGCAGCTTGGCCACACAGTCTTCTTCGTTTGCCAGGCTCTCACGGTAGTAACGTAACACCAGCTCACCGGCTTCCGTCACGGTGACACCTTTACGGTGCCGCTCGATCAGGGTCATGGCCAGTTCGTCTTCAAGTAAAGCGATTTGCCGGCTCACCGCAGAAGGCGCGACATTCAGCTTGTCCGCCGCTGCCCTGACAGTGCCCAGGGTAACCGCCTCATAGAGATAAGCCACCCGCTTTTCGTTAATCGCCTTCATGATGAATGACTACTCAGCCAACCCGGTTCAGGCCAACTGTGCCCGGGCCAGTTCAACCCAGTAGTTAGCACCCCGTGGCAGGATGTCATCGTTAAAGTCGTAATACGGATTGTGCAGGCCTTTACCGCCTTCACTGGAACCGTTACCCACCCAAACGTACGCACCCGGGCGTTCCTGCAGCATAAAGGCAAAATCTTCCGCCCCCATGCTCGGGTCAGGAGTGAGATCCACTTTATCGTCACCCACCAGCGCTTTAGCCACACTGGCACAGATATCAGCATGCGCCGCATCATTCACCGTGCACGGATACACCCGGCGGTAATCAAGCGCGCCGGTGGCACCGTATGCCTGACAGATGCTTTCCACCAGACGGCGCATGCGGGATTCGATCAGATCCTGAGTTTCTTTTGAGAATGCCCGGCAGGTGCCGGAAAGGGTCGCGCTGTCCGGCACCACGTTATAGGCTTCGCCGCCTTTCATCCGGGTGATACTGATTACCCCGGACTGCAGCGGGTTCATGGTCCGGCTGACCACGCTCTGCAGGCTGGTAATCAGTTGGCCGGCAATCGCCACCGGGTCGACCCCAAGGTGTGGCATACCGCCATGGCAGCCCTTACCGGTAATGGTGATATCGAATACATCCATAGACGCCATCACCGGCCCGGAATGCACGGCAAATTCGCCGCTTTCAAGCCCCGGCCAGTTATGCATGCCATATACCGCTTTCACCGGAAAACGCTCAAACAGGCCCTGCTCACACATGGCCCGGGCACCGGCTTCACCTTCTTCAGCAGGCTGGAAGATGAATACCACAGTCCCGGCAAAATCCCGGTGTTCCGCCAGATGCTTTGCCGCCCCCAGTAACATGCAGGTATGGCCGTCGTGGCCGCAGCCATGCATCTTACCGGCATTCACCGAACAGTGATCGAAGGTATTCAGCTCTTGCAGATTCAGCGCATCCATATCCGCCCGCAGGGCAATGGCGTCATCCCCCGCCAGCTTGCCCTTAAGAGTGGCTACTACACCGGTGGTTGCAATGCCGGTATGCACTTCCAGACCAAATTCCGTTAACAGGCTGGCAACAATTTTCGCGGTACGGTGTTCTTCAAAGGCAGTTTCCGGATGGCGGTGTAAATCCCGCCGCCAGTCACGCATTTGCTGATGGAGCTGGCCTTCCTGTTCTATCAGTGACATCTGTCTTCTCCTCTGGGCTTCGGCATGTCAGCCGCAGTCCGGATAAATCTCAATAATGGTGTTACCGGCATAATGTGCCGGTATGCGCAGGCCGCCGTCATCGGTGCGGATATACTCAACGCCGCCGGCATCCAGATAGTCGCTCGCCTGCTGCAGTGATGCGGTACTCACCCGAATGGCTACGCCGCCGGGTAACTGATCATCGCTGACGGGTACGTCCACCCCGCGAAAGCGAATCGTCGCCTGCTCAGGTGTCAGTACTTCAAATATGCCCCGGTCGGTCTGAACCTTCATATAACCGTCTTCCCGGGTCACCGCCTGCGGGCCGTAAATGCCGCTGAAACGGGCCGCCAGTGACGCTGGCTCACGGGCCACATAGCTGACACAGGTAATGCCATTCGCGCCGTTCGGGTGGGTCATCCAGTCTTCTACCCACACCAGGTGCGGTTTATGCTGATGGCAGAAAAAATGTGACACCGACGGGGCATCGGAGTTTATCAGCATCACCAGCGAAACCACAGCCTCTTCTTCCGTGCCGTCGGGCCGGTGGGCCACCCGGCGAAACTCCACAATGCCCATATTTTCCACCCCACGGGTTTCCATCAGGGCATGATCCGCCCGGGCATCCTTACTGTGCAGCGCCACCAGTGAAATGCCTTCTTTGCGCTCAATGGAATTGCTGATAAAGCGGCCAAAGGCAAACCCTTTCTCGTTGGTCAGGTCCAGCTTGCTGTGATCATAAATGCTGATCACCTCAATGAAGTTTTCCGGGAACATCAGCAAATGGTTGTCGGTGCCCCACGGATGATGGTGCCGGGGGTTAATAAAAAAACCCAGCCGGGCAAAATCTTCGCAGGCCTTATCCATATCACGAACCGCCACCAGCGGATGGTCGATTCCCAAATGATTTTCAGCACGTTTATTATTCATTGTTTCAGTCTCTGTTATTCAGCACCCGGCCTTTTGGCCCAACCACGGTTGTGCCGGCAGGAATGTCATTGACCACAACTGCGCCACCGGCCACTTTGGCACCGGCTCCAATTTCAACATTGCCGAAGATCACCGCGCCGGAACCGACAAAGCTGCCCTCACGCAATTTCGGATGGCGGTCGCCACTGCCCTTACCGGTGCCACCCAGGGTGACATTCTGGAACAGGGTCACGTTGTCTTCGATCACTGCGGTTTCACCCACGACCACGCCCACGGCATGATCAATAAAAATGCCACGGCCAATCTTGGCCCCGGGATGAATATCCACCCCGAACAGGGAAACCACCCTTCCCTGAATATAGCTGGCCATTGCCCGCTGATCACTGTGCCAGCAATGATGCGCTATACGGTGGCACTGCAACGCCTGATAGCTGGCGAAGTGCAGCAGCGGCGTGTAATGGTCTTTAATGCTGGCATTGCTCTGCAGCTGGCAGAGCAGATCACAAAAAGCCGCCTCTTCAATGGCCGGCTCTGCAGTGATCTGCTGCTGTAAAAAAGTCCGCCACTGGTTAAGCTGATCTTTCAATTCAGCAGCCCCGCCCGCATCACGGTCCAGCAGCTTTTCGGCCAGCACAAACGCCAGCGCGCCGGCAAAGCTATCGTGCTGAATAATGTTGCGACGGTAAAAGTCTTCCAACATCGGAAAATCCCGCGCTGCCAGTTCAGCTTCCGCCACCACCGTTGGCCACAGGGTTGTCAGATCTATCTCGCGTTTATAATCGGTCATCAGATATGCCTCTTCTTCGCGCCTGCCCGGCCGGCTCAGGTTTTCACCTGAACCGACCGCACAGCGTCTTCGCGATTATTCGATGGAATAGCCAAACTGAATGGCGGCATCCTTCGCGGTTTCCACCCAGACGCTCTTGGTCTGGGTGTATTCCAGCAGGCCTTCATAGCCGCTGGAACGGCCATATCCGCTTTCACCGAAGCCACCGAACGGTGACATCACATTGATAGCCTTATAGCTGTTCACCCAGAAGGTACCGGCATTCACGGCCGCGGCCATGCGGTGAGCACGGCCCACATCCGCCGTCCAGACCGCACCGGCCAGACCAAAGCGGCTGTCATTGGCAATCGCAATCGCATCTTCTTCGTCATCAAACGGAATCACCGAGACCACCGGGCCGAAGATCTCTTCCTGCGCCACCGCCATGCTGTTATCGACATCCGCCAGTACCGTTGGGCGGAAGAAGTAGCCGGCCTCGCCGCCGGCAATATCCGCTCCGCAGCCACCGGCAGCAACCCGTGCACCGGCAGCCTTACCCTGCTCCACCAGTGCTGACACATGGCTGAACTGAGCCAGGTTATTAATCGGCCCCACCATGGTGTCGTCCTGCCACGGCAGGCCCACCGGAATTTTGTTTGTGGCTGAAGCCAAACGCTCTACCACTTCGTCATACACACCGCGCTGCACCAGCAAACGGGAACCGGATACGCAGCTCTGCCCGGCGGCAGCAAACACCGCGGCCTGAGCACCCACCACGGCACGGTCCAGATCCGCATCATCGAAGACGATATTGGCAGACTTGCCGCCCAGCTCCAGTACGCATGGAATCACCCGCTGTGCCGCCGCCGCAGCAATCACGCCACCGGTTTTCGGAGAACCGACAAACACAACCTTCTTCGTCACAGGGTTGCTGATGGCCGCCGCACCGGTGCTGTGGCCCAGCCCGTTAATCACGTTAACCAGCCCTTTCGGAATGCCGGCATCTTCAATCAGCTTCACCAGCGCAGTAGAACTTAACGGGGTCAGCTCAGACGGCTTCAGCAATACACCGTTACCGGCACAGATCGCCGGGGCAATCTGCCAGCCACAGGTAAACACCGGCGCATTCCACGGCGTAATCTGGGTCACCACGCCGTACGGTTCATGGCGGGTATAGTTAAGGTGAGACGTCGGCACCGGAATCACCTGGCCGGTCATCTTGTCGCACCAGCCGGCATAGTACTCAAACATCTCGGCGACTTTAGCCACCTCTACCCGGCAATCCCGCACCGGCTTACCGGCAGACACCGACTCAAGACGGGCCAGCGCTTCAGCATGCTCACGCACCTTGATGCTGCAGGCCCACATCGCACGGGCACGGGCACTGGCAGGTAACGCCCACCACTGCTTCTGTGCCGCACTGGCGGCAGCGGCGGCGTCTTCAACCACCGCTTCACCGGCATCGGCATAGCTCATAAACTCCGCGCCGGTGGCCGGGTTAATCAGGCTGATGGCTTCGCCGTTACCCATGCGCATTGCACCGTTAACCCAGCTACCAAAGGTAGCTGCGGCCCGGCTGTCATCAAATAAGCTGTTCAGTAGCTCAGCCACCTGAGCGGCACCGTTCTGTTCAACGGTAAATTCTTTGGCTAATACGGTCATGATTATTCTCCCAGCCCGGCGTTCTTGATGATGCAGTTGAAATCGTCAGCGTCTGCGATGTTGTCTTCACTGGCAGCCCAGATCTGCGCGATCTGCTCCGCAACAGGCAACTCCAGCTGCATATCCGCCGCCAGCTTCTTCGCCAAACGAACATCCTTACGCATCAGTTGCATGGTAAAACCGGAGTCAAAACCTTCATTCAGAATCCAGCGGGGGAAGTTCACTTCACTGATGGCACTGCGGCCTGAGCCAGCATTCAGACCTTCAATTAACAATGCAGGATCAAGCCCGGCGCGCTTACCCAGCGCCACCGCCTCCGCAGTCGTCACCAAATGGGCCGCACACAGCAGGTTATTGATCAGCTTGGCCACATGGCCGCTGCCGCTGTCACCCAGGTGCACCACCTTGCTGCTCAGGGCATCCAGTACCGGCATAGCGCGGTCCAGCGCGGCGGCTTCACCGCCCACCACCATCACCATGGTGCCAGCGGCTGCACCTGCCGGCCCGCCGCTCACTGGCGCATCCAGCATCTGGTGGCCCTTGCTGGCCAGACAACCGGCCAGATCACGGGTAATATCCGGCTCAGAGGTAGAGGTATCAATCATCAGGCTGCCCGCCGGCGCATGCTCCAGCAAGCCACCCTCACCCTGAATCACCGCCTGCACGTGCTTCGCCATCGGTAACGACAACACAAAGGTATCCGTCAGTTCACAAAGTGCAGCGATACTGTCAACCATCTGCACCCCTAACTCTGCCGCCGCTGCACGCTGCGCTTCACCCAAATCCGTACCTGCCACCTGAAACCCTTCCCGCAACAGGGTTTTGGCCATGCCATAACCCATTGCGCCCAGGCCGATTACACCTACCGTCTTATTCGCCATGATTTACCTTTTCTTATAATTGAGAATCACATTTCCCCCATTCTGACCCAACAGACTGTTACGAATAAGGAGATAAGATTTGGTTTATTGTTCTGATTTAGGCAACACAAAGAGTGTAGGAGAAGATTGGGAGTTGGGGGTGGGAGTTGGGGTTTTATGGAGTGCTTAGAGGAGGGAGCAAGCTAAGGCAGCAGATTGGAGTCAGGTAGCACGACTACCAAGTGTTATGCCTAATCAAGGTCGGCAGGAAATTTACAAATTTTCAGAAGACTTTAAAGTACAAGTACATTGTCAGATTTTTCCCTTTGCTTATCTTTCTTTAAGACAAAACAAGCCTGCAAAGGGATTCACATAATTAAAAAACATCTGAGTATGTTTAAAGGTGAAAAGCTGACAAAATAAAAAAAGCCCGCGTATGGCGGGCTTTTCTTAACTCTTATGTCTTTGGTGGGCTGCCGAAACAGGGATATCCAAAGCTCACAACCAAATACTAAGCGCTAAGCAACTTTGTGTCAAAAATGATAATAACTTCTGAGAATCAGGTAATAAGATCAGGTCTTTCATTTTGACTTATTTACTACAAAGACAAAACAAGACCTGACCATATTGTAACAGTTATATTTCAGCATGATTTTTCATTTACTTAACTGATTGGAAACACCAGATGCGTAAGCCGATTGTAATCAAAGCAGGATCTGAATCTCCGGATGAAACAAATGGCACCAGCTTTGCGATTCCACGGTGCCTGGCAACGCTACGCACACGCTGCGAGGTTGTTGTCACGGAGGATGAAGCACAACAAACACTGATCGATGCCGTCGCAGGCGCGAGCATTCTCATGTACACCTATGGAAACATAACCCGGGAAGTGCTGGAGGCAGGACAACCAAACTTAAAAACTGTGATAAAGATGGGCACAGGTATAGATTCTGTCGACTTTACAGCCGCTAAAGCTTTGGGTGTAAGAGTAGTGAACTGTCCTGATTACGCGCGTTTTGCCGTTGCTGAAACGGCATTTTTACTGCTGATTAACTGTTTTAAAAAATTTATACCAATGCATCGGGCAATGTGTGAGGCGGGTTGGGCTGCACCAGGTAAAGCGAATCAGGGGTTTGAACTCAGAGGGAAAACCGTAGGCCTCGTCGGAGTGGGTCATATTAACGCTGAATTAGCTCAGATGTGCTCAGGATTTGGTATGCAAGTACAAGGCTACAGCCCACGTATGGACCGTGCAAGAATGCAGGATCACGGTGTGGAAAAAGTCGATTCCTTACCTGAACTTGCCGCACAGGCAGATGCACTCTGTATCTGTGTGCCTTTAACCGCAGAAACCACAGGACTGATTAGCCGGGAAGTGCTGGAAGCAATGAAGCCCAGCGCGTTTTTAATCAATGTCGGTCGTGGCGCTACGGTGGATGAAGAAGCTCTAGTAGAGTGTGTTGAACAGGGCGTTATCGCCGGTTGTGGGTTAGATGTTTACTCGCAAGAGCCCCTAAATAAAGATGACCACCCAATGGCTAAACTGCTCAATTCAGATAACGCGGTGCTCACCCCGCACTTAGCGGCGTGGACTAAAGATACCTGGCAGCGCCTGGAGCAGGATATAGTCACTCATGTCTTTAACGTGCTGGATAATCAGCCGTTGGTGATTAACTCAACAGACAGACGTTTAGCAGGACAGCCTGACTGTGTTTACCCTCATTCAAAGGCAAATTAAACACACTGCACGTTGTAATGATGGAATAACTACATAACGGGGCCAGGTGTTTCCTCTTGGCTTATTTACTTCAAAGGCAAAGAGCAATGTCTGACCCCACAGCTCACTCAATGAATTCAAATTTACTGAAGACAGGCAGAACTTTTAATGACCGAGAGCCATAGTTTGCACAGTAATACTTGCTGTAAAGATTTGCCAAAGCCGCCTTATTCAACATGAAAATCTCATGCTGTTCATCACCACAGTATTCACACTTATTAATATTATGATTTCTGGTTACCAAGCAGGTTTCACAGCGTTTACCAGCCAATACTCCGCTTTCGTAAAGCTCTTCCACGACAGCGACTAATTCAGATACTCTTTCCTTCACCCGCTCCAAAGCTTGCTCTTTCTGTACACGTTGAATCTCGACAGGAACACTTCTAATCTTGCGGCGCTCTTCAGCCCTCTGCCTCTCTTCAGCCCACTCTTGCTCTTGCTGGGCCTTACGGGCCTGAGCCGCCTCTTCAGCCTTTAGCTTTTCAAGTTCAACAAGACCTTCGAAATGTTGTTCGCATTTCTCTTGCCTTTGACGTGAGTGATAAATCCATTTCTTTGCTTCAGTATGCTGGAGAAGAATCCTGCTCATTGCTTCTTTAAACCCCTTACTGCGGCCTTCAAGCAACTCAACTAAAACATTCAATGACACATGAATACTTGACTCTTCTAGCATTGGGGTCCTATCAACATATGAAATAACAACAACTAGAGGATGGTTGCGAATCTTCAGCTTTACCCGAATTTCACTATTAGCAGTATTGATCTCTGGAAAGTATTCCAGAGTGTATTCAAGTGTTTTGGCTTCCGTTATGTCATAGCTCTTTTTTATCCGATAAACAAGGTTCTCAAGTGTGTATTGGAAATCTGGTAAAGCTATCGTATCCCCCTCGTCGAATACTTTTTTTGCCATCCAAAAAATACACCTTTCCACTGTAGCTGGACAGATATTCTCGTCATCAACAGCTTTTGCCTGATGAGCAAAATACTCAACTATTAACTCCCCCTGACGGGCTTGAAGTGGAGCTCCGCAAAAAACGCACTCACAATTACAAGCGTTGCCGCGTTCAACTTCATCAGGAGCAACAACTTTACCCGTAGGAACATGTACTCCAACTGGCAGTAACAGTATCGCACTCATACATGTCCTTATACTTAAATTAGAATTTCCCTACTCATCCTTTAACACACAAGCATAACGGGGTCAGATTCTTCCTTTTGACTAATTTATTACGATGGCAAAAAATCAATACCTAACTCCACTCCTTTTCCTTAATCAACTTAGATTGAGCCAAGCAGAAGCAACTGCTTGATAGCTGTCGGGGTGAAGCCACTTATTACTGACTTCTAGCAAACGTTTGTTAGCCGCTTCATCTACTGCCTGATAAGTTATTTTGTTTAAATCTTTTGGAGCCGAAATCCCTGCTGTTTCAGCCTTTTCTTTTAACCAGTTTGATAGCTCTGCAGGATTAGATGTAACTCCACCTTCATTGTCGACGTGCCAAACAGCATATTCTTGACGCTGTCTGAGTCCATTTTCGTTTTGCCATCTTAAATAACCTGAAACTAAAGCTCCTCCCATTAGGTTATGTGTTAAAGAAACGGCTGATTGTCCCATAAAGTCATATGACTGAGCTTGCTCAATCAAATACTGCATGAGGAAATTATCCATATCCATCATTTCAGTATTAGCTCTGTGAGCTGCAGTTATTCTATCAACAGTAATCTCCCATCTACTGCGCTTAACCCCTAACTTTTCCATTACTGATTCTGGAAGCTTTATATGCCACACAAAACCTTTGTGAGTTTGTTCGATTATTTCGATGGATAGATAATCAAACATACCTTTAATAAAAGATTTTAGGTGCTCAGAAGTAATTCCAAGCTCCTCCCTTGCCTCATCTGGATCAAAACTTGCCGCATATTCGAACAATTCACGTTGCTTGGATGCTGCTTCTTTGGCCTTTTGCATAGCCTCATCAATTCGATCCTGTGTTCTTGATATTCCAGCAACTGTTGCATCTTCAAGTATACTTTGAATATCAACCATATCGGCGATTTCACCAAGAATGTCATCTTGTAACTTTTCATTGAATTCATTCCCTATAGTCGCTAAATCTATAACAACTTGACCAATACGTTCATACATCATGTCCATAACTTGCTCATCTGCGGTATCAGGCGAATGGACATTAAATACAACTACTCGTTTTTTCTGCCCATAACGGTATAAACGACCAATTCGTTGGACTAATCTCATCGGGTTCCAAGGCAGGTCATAATTGACCATAACATGGCAGTTTTTCTGAAGGTTAATACCCTCCCCACCAGCTTCAGTTGAAATCATAAACTGACCACTATCTTCAAACCGAGCTATAGCTTCTCGCCGTTCGTGATGCCTCATAGAGCCGTTTATTAACTCAACGTTATTACCGTAACGTTTTAATAGAGCCGCTTTTATATATTCCTGTGTTGATCGATACTCAGTAAAAATGAGAATTTTTTCATTAGTATTTTTAGCCAAAATATTGTTAATAAGCTCATCCATAAAAATCTTAATTTTCTTATCCGAATCTAAATGATTCTGGCTTCTAATTATTAAATTGTCTAATAGCTCCAACTCGCCCTCAAAAAACTCTTCTTGTTGAGGATCGATTGTCTCTTCATACTCACCCCAAAAGCGTTCGTCAGATATATAACCCAAAGATTCAGAAGGATTTTTAAGTTCACCATGAAGTCTATCTCTTCTTCGTAATAACGCTGTATGTATCGCTTGTGCACTTGACGCGGCCAGTTTGCGATATACAGTCATAACAAACCCAATCGCATTGCCCTTAAAGCCAAGTTCAGAACCAGCTGCATAACCTTGTCTTAAATACGCCTGCAGGGCTTTATCAAACTCTTTTGCATCTTCCCCTAAAGGAACTCTTAGAGCTTTTGTTGTTTTTCCATGAAATATGAAATTTCCATCTATGTCAGTCACATCAGACTTATTATTCCTGAACATCATATCGGAGAGAATCTCAGGATTAAGCGCCAATGTTTCTATGTCTTCTTTCCTTTCAGGATGAAGTAGCATTAACAGGCTTTGAAATTTATCAGGCATCCCTTGATGAGGCGTTGCTGACAAGAGAATGATCGCTTGAGTCTTTTTTCTTAACTCTTGGGCAAGCTGAAAACGCTGCGACGCATCAAATTTCATTCCATATTGCCTGCGACTTAACCTATGAGCCTCATCAAAAATAACAAGGTCCCAAGGTTCTGCTTGCATGAGGATTTCGAGGTGCCTCTCGTCTTTGAATTTATCTATCGAGCCTATTACATCATCGTGCTTTTTCCACTCTCGTGGGGCATCTATATTGAAGTTCTCCCCATAAATTTCAAAATCACTCAAAGCGAATTTATGATGCAATTCTTCTTTCCATTGTGCGGTGAGCCCTGCAGGTGTGATAAGTAAAATTCTTCTAGCCTGGCCCCTTTGTCTTAATGCCTTAATAAGCATCCCTGTTTCAATAGTTTTTCCCAAACCAACATCATCCGCAATTAGCCAATTCAAGTTTCCTGAGGCGAGGATGTGATGAACAAGGTTAGTTTGATGCGGCAGCGGGTCTATATCCAACCTAGATAGTGAGCCTGTGTTTTCGTTCCAGGCTGTAATAGCGTGGGCAAGAACCTTTAATCTGAACCTCTCAGCACTATCTTCAGGACCAACATCACCAACAATAAATCGATGTTTAGCCCCCTTAATCCACTCTAAATTCTGATAAGGCAGCCACTTTGTGAAGCCTGAATCTGGGAACTCGACTAATACTTGATCACTAAATCCAAGCGTCCGAGTTTTGAGAATTTGACCTTCACCTAAAGACTTTATACCTGATCTAGTTGTAACATGTCTGACCTCCATTCCGACCTGAAAGCCTGAGGTTAGCTCACGTATGCTTACTATTTTTTCATTTCTATCTTTTGGGAATCGGACCTTAGCACTGATGCCATCAACTCCATCCATAGTAGACAGAACAAGACCTCTTTCTTCACCGCGACTTACCCAGCAGTTTTTAACAGGTGTTAAACAATCCCTATTCTTTTTCATCATATTCGTCATCCAAATTTTCCTCTTGAAGCACAATGGCTTGTCTTTTCTTTAACACCTTGGGATAAAGCAAAACTCCTTCCTTGTGGTCAAAAGGAATATCCGAAACATAATAGCTTTTCGCGGTAAAAGTATTATTGAGTTCAATTCCACACCTTGATAATTTCTCGTATTCATCTGAGTTCTCATACAACAAACCATTATCATCCAATAAACAATCATCATGTCCATTGAAAAAAAATAGCTGATTTGTTGAAGGCAATAACAATTTTGATTCGCTGAACCTGTAATAAAGCAGATATTTAATAAAGGCAGGATACTTTCTGCGAAGAATCTGATTTGAATACCAATACTCAAATTCAACTTCTAACATCTCATGTAATTCTTCGATGGGGGGAGGCGAAGTATAAATATTGATAAGCCTTATTGATTGCTTCCAACTAAAGTGTTCATAGGAGGCAATAGTGTGATCTTTTTTACGGCTAGAAAAATATATCCAATACCTTTCACTTTCTTTCCAAAGGAGCTTTAACTCCCTTGCAACTTCTATGGTTTCAACAGAAGTTCCTTTATTGATTTCTTCTAGTAGTGTCCGCTTTGTAGCAGACCAGCCATTCTCAAAAAAAATAGTTGTAATCAAGTCAAGTTCTGATTTTGACCAATTCACCTCATTAATAAAATCTACAGCTTCTTGCCTGGCTCTCTGGTATTTTGTGAGAGTATTAGATATTTCTAAATCATGATTTTCATTTTCTTCCAATTGATCATTTTCTGACCAGAACTCATAAAGATCAGTATCATCAAATAGATCATTGAAGCTAGGTACGTCTATTCCAACTTCAGGATCGGCATTAAATTCGTTCTGGATGCTATAAAAAAGCTCATCATCTGAAGAAAACTCTGTCTCTTGATCAGAATAAATCCCTTGTTCGAGAAGCTCCAAACATTCATCTGCCTCATAAATATGGATATCTGGCTCTGGCTCTGGCTCTGGCTCTGGCTCTGGCTCTGGCTCTGGCTCTGGCTCTGGCTCTGGCTCTGGCTCTGGCTCTGGCTCTGGCTCTGACTCTGGCTCTGGATCTTTAACATGGTTTGTACATGTTTCTATTAAGCCAACGATCTTATCGATCTCATTGCTGATTGTGAAATCTTGATTTTCTCCCTCTAGATCATCTACTTCTAATTGCTTATCTGTATTTTTTTTCGTTTTGAATGTTATAACTGGACGATTGAAACACTGAAGATCTAGGTTTTGACCCTGCTCCGTAATAGTCAAAGCAGTTGATCCCACCGTTTGATCTGTGGCGTTATTACTTGCATTTACATCTGCGGCGCTTCTGATCGATAATATCTCTTTACTTCTCCCCTTCAGAGTAAGTTTTGGGCGTGTACTGGGAGCGTTGATATCAGACTGTGCATCTTTATCAAATCCTATTATGAATTCATTCTCTTGTAATGAATCACTTTGATTATCTAGATATGTGATGTCATCACTACTGAACTCTGAATGAGAATAACCTTCTTGTTGTAACTCCTTCATGTTGAGAGCTTTTTTTAGATATTCAGCTGCTTTTTTAGGTTTACCAATACGTAGATAGATTCGGCCAATTGTTTGTAGTAACTGAGTGTCTAATGGGTACTCAGATAAGGTGTTTTGAGCTAATGCTAACGCGGCTTTATGATCACCTTTCGAAAACAATCGATTTATGTCTAATAAAACAGAGCGACTTACAGCCTTTGCATGTCCTTTTGTAAGTGTATCCATCACTTACTAACTCCATACTCCCTGTAAAGACTGTTCAACATAGATGCAACAGCTTCCCATATTTTGGGAGATTAAATATTGATTTTTTAGATGATTACTAGCTAGATACCAGCTCTTAAGCTTCCATCTAACCCCAATCCATCAAGCCTATGTGGGACATTCATACATTTAGGGGGCAAATCTATCCATTCGTTTGTTTGTCTATATATGGCAAAAACAAGACCCAGCCCGCACACTCTTACCAGTCACTTTTAGCAACCATTGTCAGCCATTAAACACATATCGAACCAACAAAACAGTATCATCTTGGTATCAGTTGAATGAATCTTGACTTGAAACAGTACAAAAAACGTACATAACCATGCATAAGGGAAATACGGTTTTAAATCAGGAGCAGAGTCATAACTAAACTAACCCGCCCCCGAGGGTTTAAAGAGGCTTCACGGCATACTTCAACCAGCCTCAGCCTCTACAAGTTTCAGCCGTTCAACACTACATCACCACCTGCGTTCGGTTATGCAGCTGCGAACTCAGTCGCTTACGAAGCGCTTCAATTTCTTCATTCGGCTCCAGAGGTTCACTGTGTACCAGCATAAAGCGGTCAGCAAAATCGATGCAGCGCAGTACGCTGGCGTATCGCCACATGAGGTTTCTAAGATCTTCCGGGGTGGGATCGACGCCCTTCTCCCAGTCATTCAGCATGTGAATCAGTTCGCCCTGAGCGCTGCCGAACATGCCCATAGTGCCGATATCCAGCACGCGGTAGTCGTACAGCCTGCGCAGGTTGATTCGGGCATCCAATGTAGTGAGAGGTGTTGTGTCTTGAGGGTCGTTAAAGCAGGAACGCAGTGAATACACCACGTTATCGATCTGATGGTTAGCCATACCTGGCCTCCTTTGTTTAATCTCAGGTGACCCCAGTTCCATTGGGGCGTCGGGAGGTTGAGAACGGCACAAAGAAGCCGCGAGCTTATTTCCCCCGAAAGGGTTTTATATTCGCTGCCCTCCCGACATACGGGAGTTTGTACCACATTTGTGGCACAAAAAAACCAACACTACGGGGTTGGATATCCGTCTTTGTAGAGGTTCTCAAGCCTCACTAAGGACTATAAAGCTGATTCAACCGGGCGGTCAACTTGGGTGTTTTCGTGTTACAACAAAGACTTACGTGGCTTACGGACGTGTGACCTGATAAAGGCAGACCGTCGACTTGTATAAATCCAGGAGCTGAGCAGGCTTAACGGGGTTAGCGCATCCAGTAGAGTTAAGCCTTCCGTTTTGCTTATCTTTCTAAACAGGCAATAAACAAAACAGGCCCCACTGTATGTTTATTTTTTGTACAAAGTATTAACCAGTGCACCTAAAATAACCATTGCACCACCTAAAACAGTCCATAAGGTGGGCGTTTCAGAGAATACCCACCAACCAAACAGTACGGCAAAAACAACCTGAATATAGGAGTAAGCCACTACTTTTCCTGCTTTTTCAACAGACATAGCCTTAGTTAACCCAAATTGACCTATCTGAGTAAATATACCGACTAATATCAAGAGGGCTGCAGATTCAATGTCTGGAAATATAAAATCATCACCAAGCATCAGCACCGATAAAGGAAATGCAATCAGAGGAAAATAGATAATAATAACGCTGACATCATCACTACGGCTTAAAGCTCTTACAATGACATAGGCTACAGCACTGCCAAAAGCTCCGATAAGTGCAACGACAATGCTGAATAAAGATAATCTTTCGGTTGAATCAAATCCTATATCAGGCGAAACCATAACAGCTAAACCCGATATACTTATTATAAAACAATATATACTTGCCAGCTGGATATTTTCTTTTAATACCCACAAAGCAATTAATGCCGTAAAGACCGGGTACGTATATTGTAAAACAGTGGCCTCAGCCAAGGGTAAAGTAATCACTGCATAATAAACACAAATCAAAGAAAGCGCCCCTACTCCCCCTCTTGCAAGCAGTAATACTTTGTTATTTCCCCATATTGAAATACGCTTTCGTTTAATATCAATATAACTTAACACTAAAGAAACAAGAGAGCGCGCTGCAACAATTTCAAGAACTGGTATACCGTAGAGTGATACCGCTTTTACACATACAGCCATCATTGAAAAGCTGAGCGCTGAAAGCAGCATGTAGCCTACACCTGCAGGCAATTTTTCAGTAAGAGCCTGAAAGAAATTAGTCAGTTGTAACTTAATAAGAAATCGCTGCAGCATACGGGTCAGACCAGATATTACTTTTTACCTGATAATTCGACTGACCGGCTAACCGCAGCGCTCATAGCATGGCGCACTAAGCACCTCATGGCATCATCGTGAGAAAAAGCATCCAATGCCGCCTGAGTGGTACCATTCGGGCTAGTAACCATCACTCGCAGTGCTGTTGGATCCCTTTGTACTTTTAGTAACTCAGCTGCACCAATCATCGTATCTATTGCAAGCTGATCCGCCAGAGCAGCGTTTAAACCCAGGCCCGTTCCTGCTTCGCGCATTGCTTCTACAAATGCAAAAAAATATGCGGGTCCGCTGCCAGACAACCCTGTGACAGCATGCATTAAATCTTCGGATTCAACCCATGCAAAACTACCAACTTGTGTCATTAAGTTTTCAGCAATACAACGTGAGTTTTCAGTCACATGAGACGGACAATAACTGACAGAGGCGGAATGACCATTTAGCGCACCAACGTTTGGCATACAGCGAATAATTTCTGAAGTTTCAGGCATTACCTTTGAAATTGTCTGACAGCTTATACCCGCCATCACTGATATAACAACGGTTTTAGGATGTATTAACTGATCAAACGACAGGGAACTGTTTTCAAAAATCTGTGGTTTTACCGACAAGAAAACCACATCAAAACGAAGATTTTTCTCTAAACACTGAGAAAGGTTAGCATATATTTCACATACGCTTAACTCTTCAGCTGCATCTTTATTAAGGCCTGGATCGACAATATAAAAAGAACAATCACCAAAGTTTGATGAAAGTAACTTAGATAATATTGCACCGCCCATTTTACCAGCACCGAGAAACAAGACCTTTTTCATATTTACCTCTGATATATATTAGCTTACCTGTTACTAACATATACCAGCTGTAAAAATTGCCATTCCACTAATTGCTATTCAATGGTGATATTGCGATTATCAGCTATTTTGTATCTTTCTATAGTCACGGGGAGTAACGCCAATTATTTTAATAAAATTATGATTCATTGTAGCTGGCCTTAAATACCCGACTTCATAGGCAATCGCAGTTATGGATAACGTACTTGACTTTAATAACGCGGCAGCTTTTTCTACTCTGCGTCGCATTACATAATGATGAACAGTTTCACCTGTTTCTTTTTTAAATGAACGAGCCATATGAAAAGTGCTTAAATTACAAACATCAGATATATCCTCAAGTGACAGCTGGCTTGACAGGTTATCTTCTATATATTCTTTAACGCGCCGTAAGGTTACCGGTGCCATGCCACCCTTAGGCCTATCAATCACAGAAGACGCATTCGAGTACTCTCTGACCAAATGCGTACCTATACACGTGAGCAGTGATTCTGAGTACGTCTTTCCCAGCACTTCTGAAGATGCCTGGTGATTGGCAAGACCGAGTACTAAACCCGACAACACAGGATCATTAGTTACATACTTCGCATCAAACAGTATCCCGGAACTGTCTACAATTCGGGAAACATCCCTATACAGCCATTTGCTGTCCAGATATAACGCTATATAGTCAGATTCACCCTGTCCTTTTAACTCTGTTTTGAGCTCGTAATCTGCAGGCAAAATCAACAATTGTTCTAGAGGAAGGGCGCCTTTCCATTGAGGCTCAGAAAATGAAACCATTTTAGGTGCTTCAACACCGACAGGCCTGATTTTACGCAGATAAATAGCAAATTTATCAGTAACCCAGTCACCATATTTACAACCATCAAAGGTTCTTGTGTACTGTTCAAGGCTATACCCGTCTCCCTGGAAAACAGTGAAATCTGTCATTGATTCACTGCTGGTTGTTTCCCTGGTAAAGAAATCTCTCATACTCACACCACTGAAGAAGATCGCCGTAAATGTATGTTTCTCAAGTAACGCACTGGCTACTGGCATTACTCATAGATAACAGAAAAGTATAGTACTAGTAACACAGCTTTCGCGCAGATTCAGCCTGAAGCCGGCTTTAGAGACAAGATATCGTTTAAATATCAATTTATAGCAATCACAAAGAACAGACCCCAGCGCCAGCAGCAACTGAAGCCTGCCCTGTGCTTAGCCCCCGAAAGAATTTATACGGGCTCTTCAACCGCCTTATTTACCTTCTTTTCGTCAAACACCTTTCCTTTAGTCGCCCACTGTTCTATCCAGCTTATTGAACGTAAAATTGGATAACAGTAGACAAAGTACATGAGCGCCACTACCCCCAGAACGAACATGATATGGCCTGGGCTGCGGTTTATTGCATCCTGACCATAGCGCATTAGCTCCGCAACACCGATAACGGAAATAATAGATGTTCCCTTAATGATAAGGACATATACACCGGCCATCGGTGCAAGTGTCAACTTATATGCCTGAGGCACTATTACGTATCGCATAGACTGAAATGTACTCATCCCATATGCTTTAGCTGCTTCCCACTGACCTACCGGTACAGCCATTATTGCGGCCCGAACAATTTCAGCAACATATGACGAAGTATAAATTGACAACGCAAGCACTGCGGCAGCAAATCCGGATAAGTCAAAAATCCACACACCTGTTGTAGGCAGGATGTAATAAATAATAAAGAGTTGTATAAGGACAGGCATGCCCCTGACAAAATGAATATAAGTGCCTACAACTGCATATATATACTTATTGGAAAGCGTTCTGATAAGTCCAAGAATCACTCCGGCAATACTGCCAAAAAAAATCGATAACAGAGAAATAATGATCGTATTTATAAGCCCTTCCAATAAGAAAGGCATTGAAACCTTAAGCACATCATACATAACTACCACCTACTGACTTTTTGCCTTTTCCACCCAGTACATTTTTAACCCGCTCTGCAGCCAAGACTAATGCTGTATAAATAGCTAAATAAAACAATGCTGGAGTAATAAATGATTCCACTGGCATTACACGGTCAGACAGAATGACCAGGCCAACACTCATCAGTTCCATAACTGTTATAAAGCTAAGCAAAGAGGAATCTTTTATCAGTACGGATGCCTGACCAATAAGCGGTGGCAGCACAGTTACAAAAGCCTGAGGATAAATAACATGAATAAACGTTTTACCCCTGCTCATCCCAAGTGAGAGAGCGCCTTCCCATTGCCCTTTTGAAACCGACTCTATTCCTGCCCTGAATATTTCAGACATATACGCAGTCGTATGCAAAGTCAGAGCCAGAATTCCACATATAATTGCCGGCACACTCACATCTAACACGGGAATATTAGACAAACCATAATAGAGAATATAAATTTGGACTATCAGAGGTGTTGCTCTGACTGATTGAATATATATAGCTGCAGGTCTCCAAACATAGGGATTTGAAGACATACGCATCAGGGCGACAAAGCCACCTAAAATTAATGAAAGCAGTAAACAAACTGCTGACACCCAAACGGTAGTCCAAAGCCCTTCCATGAATTGAGGAAAGTACTGCCAAACCACACGAAAATTATAAAATTCTGAAAACCAACTCATATATAACCTGCTTGCATTTATAACAGGCCTTATCTTGTGATAAGGCCTATTTACAACCTGAAAGTGACATTCAGATATTATTATTTATGATCTTTCTCCCAGGCATCTGTACGTACCCAGTAATCCAGCAGTTTATCCATAGTGTTATCACCCTGTTTAAGGGTGAAATAATTATTCAACACAGCCACAAGATGTGTATCAGCAGGACGCACAGCAAAGCTGAGGGGAGACTTCAAAATGGACCCGTCAAGAATCTTAAGTTCAGGAAATTGTCTGGTCATAGCCTGCGCGATGCCCAGTTCTGTGACGCCTGCGTCGATGCGGCCTGTCGTAATCGCCTGCGCTACTGCCGGTGTGCCGCCACCATACTCTTTAAGATCGCCTTCCGGCATAAAGCGTTTTACATAATTTGACGATGAGCTGGCCTGAGCCGCCCCAATTTTATAATCGCTGCTATTCAGCTGTTTCCAGGAACTAAGCTCACTGCTGCTCTTTGTATAAGCAACCACCTCTGAAAACATGAACGGATCTGTAAAGCTAACTTTTAATGACCGCTTAGCAGTTGACGTCATGTCAGCAGCAATCATATCCACTTTCTTGGAGAGTAAAGACGGAATCAACCCTTTCCATTCGTAATCCCTGAACTCAATCTCTACACCAATATCGTGGCCAAAGGTTTTCACCAAATCGATTACAAATCCTGTACGTTCTCCGTGCTTATCAATGAAGCTATATGGAGGTCCCTGTGTCTGAACAGCGACGACAATCTTTCCTTCTGAAACGATATCGTCGACAGTATCCGCCTGAACAAAAGCAGAGCCCACAGCAGCGCCCATCGTAATAGCTGCTGCTTTAACGAATGAAACTAACTTTCTCATCTTTTTTTCCTTATTTTTGAGTTACCGAACTTGCTCAAGAAATTGTTGAGCCCTTTCGTTTTTTGGATTTGTAAAAAATACTTCCGGAGGAGCTTCCTCTAAGATTTCACCATCTGCCATAAAGATCAGCCGGTCGCCAACTTCTCTCGCAAACCCCATCTCATGGGTTACAACAATCATCGTCATACCCTCCCCGGCAAGCCCCACCATCAAGTCCAGCACTTCACCAACCATTTCAGGATCCAGCGCTGACGTAGCCTCATCGAACAACATTACTTCCGGATCCATTGCCAATGATCTTGCGATGGCCACCCGTTGTTGTTGCCCACCTGACAGCTGAGACGGATAGCTATTCGCCCAGGCCTTCATACCCACTCGCTGCAGAAGGGATTCAGCGACACTCCGGGCCTCATCAGAACTTCGTTTCAGCACGATCATTTGCGGCATCATCACGTTCTCGATAACCGATTTATGCTGAAATAAATTAAAATGCTGAAACACCATGCCAACTTTTGCTCTAAGTGAGTTATGGTCAGCATCCGGACTGGAAACCTCATGTTTATCAACCCGAATGGAGCCATTCGTTATGGTTTCAAGCGCATTAATTGTTCTTAGCAAAGTGCTTTTTCCTGAGCCACTGGGCCCGATAATGACAACAACTTCACCTTTATTTATTGATGTATTTACTTTTTCCAGAGCCCTTATCTTTCGCCCGTCAGGTGCAACAAAAACCTTATCCACATCACGAATTTCAATTAATGGATTAATTTCTGAAGATTCATTCATATACAACCTACAAAGTAATTAAATTTATTTTTATGCGTTGAAATTCATCCTAGACAATCAAGTAATGTTTTCTAGCTATATCTTGTTGTTCTTTCGTTTTTCTGCGTAAAAACCTTAACCGCAGCATTTCCAATACATAGCAAATATGCGTTTTATTTAATTTAAATCTTTCAATATCTTTTATTAGGCCTTATGCATTACGCATAAGACTTACCTTTTATAATCTCACTATTAGGCCTCCATATTTATTTATGAGAGGCCATTTTTTTGGCAACATTTCATTGTTTCAGCAAATTATGGTGGGAATTAGAAGTGGTAATAAAAAACTATATATTCATAATTTGAATGGAGATTGTCAGATGTACGATTTTTACAGTGATACTAAGTCTTTACCGACACATGAAATGTTATGTGCAATTGCAGAAGCACAATTAGGTGATGAACAAAAAGGAGAAGACCCTACAACCAGAGCGTTAGAAGAACGCGTCGCGAAATTGCTGGGTAAAGAGGCCGCGGTGTTCATGATTTCAGGAACAATGTGCAACGAAATTGCAGTACGCGTTCATTGCCGCCCGGGCGATGAAGTAATTCTTGATGAAACTGCCCATCTGTTAAATTTCGAATGTGGCGGGCCCTCAGCACTGAGCGGCGTAGTATTGAGAACAGTTAAAGGTGACAGAGGCATTTATAGTGCAAAGGACGTTAAGCATTCTGTTCGCCCCAACTCACGATACATGCCGAAGTCACGCATGGTACTGGTTGAGCAAACTGCAAATTTTGGTGGCGGTGCCATCTGGCCACTCGAAACAATCAATGAAGTCGTCGACGAAGCCAAAAAGCACGACCTGATTACCCACATGGACGGCGCACGTCTGATGAATGCGGTTGTAAAAACAGGCATTTCTGCTGCGGAATATGCCAAAGGCTTCGATTCAGTCTGGATAGATTTTTCTAAAGGATTGGGAGCACCCTGCGGTGCGGTACTTGCGGGAAGTAAAGAATTTATTGAAAAAGCGTGGCGAGAAAAGCAAGCGTTTGGCGGAGCTATGCGTCAGTCAGGCGTACTTGCGTCTACGTGTCTTTACGCTTTAGATCATCACATGGAGCAACAATCCAGCGATAATCAACTGGCATCATTTATTGGTGAAAAACTCCTGGAAGTTCCACAGATAACGAACGTATTACCTGTCGATACAAATATCGTTATTTTCGACCTCGATGACACAGCGCCTACCGCACAGGAACTTGTTAATGAGATGAAACAGCGAGGCATATTACTGGGAGCATTTGGTGAAAGAAGAGTTCGCGCTGTGACCTGCCTTAATGTCAATCAAAAAGCAGGGATTGAATTGATTAACGAACTTACCGATTATCTATCATAAAGCATTCGCTATTATACTTTGAATATATTGCCTTTGCTTATAGCGGCGGGAATACTAGCGAAATCTCTGTTTTAAATAGTACTTCTGTAAAAGCCTTCAGAATTAACTGAAGGCATTTTTTACAAACCTATTGCCAGGCGCGAGATGTAATAATTTACAAAGATTAAACACAGGCCGATCTAATAAAAGAGTATCATCCTGGTATCCACTACAGAGCTCTTGACCTTAAACAATACAACAAAAAAACACAGCAAACATTAAAAGGCAGAGTTAGCACTCAATCGATTTTAACCTGCCCCCAGATACCTTCAGAAGCCAATTGCAGACTGCAACCAGCTTTAGTTTCGACAGGTTTCAACCCACTACCTATAAGCGGCAACCCTTACATCACCACCTGCGTACGGTTATGCAGCTGTGAACCCAGCCGCTTACGCAGTGTATTAACCTCTTTATTCGGTTCAAGCGGTTCGCTGTGTACCAGCATAAAGCGGTCGGCGAAGTCGATGCAGCGCAGTACGCTGGCGTATCGCCACATGAGGTTTCTAAGATCTTCCGGGGTGGGATCGACTCCCTTCTCCCAGTCATTCAGCATGTGAATCAGTTCGCCCTGAGCGCTGCCGAACATGCCCATGGTGCCGATATCCAGCACCCGGTAGTCGTACAACCGGCGCAGGTTGATGCGGGCATCCAGCGTGGTGAGAGGTGTTGTTTCTTGAGAGTCGTTAAAGCAGGAACGCAGTGAGTACACCACGTTATCGATCTGATGGTTAGCCATACCTGGCCTCCTTACATTTTTATCGATAAACGCCTCAATCCGTGAGGTGCCGGGAGGTTCGAAACGGCTGTAAGAGACCGCGGGTTTATTTCCCCCGAAAGGGTTTTATATTCACCGCCCTCCCGACATAACGGGAGTTTGTACCACATTTGTGGCACAAAAAAACCAACATAACGGTGATGGTTGTCCGCTTACAGCAGAGGTTTCGACGCCTCACCAAGGACTATAAAGCGGTTCTGGCTAACCGGTCAACTTGGGTGTTTTCGTGTTACAACAAAGACTTACGCGGCTTACGGACGAGTGAGCCGGTAGAGGTAGACAGGGGATTTAAAAAAGTCCGTCAGGTACAGAAGGTTTACCGGCTGGTGTGCCGGTAGTGAGAAATTATTACTGATCAGATACTCAGGCGTCATATGCCCTGCTTCCAGTTGGTCGGCAATGGCCTGCATGCCACCTGAGTAGAGGTAACACAGCAACACCGAGGCTTCCGATAAGTCTGCCTTAAGGAAATTCTGCCGGTACAGCTCTACGTTTTTCAGCCGCAGCAGCTTTACCAGTATCAGGCTTGTTAACCAGGGCAGTAGCGACAGCTCATAACCGACGATTTTTCGCTGAGGATATTCCCGTGCCAGCGGGATGAGCAAATTGCCCCAACCGCTGCCCAGTTCATACACCGGACCAGTGCCGGTTTCCCGGCTCAGTTCAAGCATGGCCTGCCGGGCTTTCTTTGAACTGGGCATCGGGGAGATACCCAGCCACACCGTACTCCAGACCACCGATAAACAGATGATCAGCGTGATCAGTAACAGTGCAATTTCAAAGGCTGGCAAGGTGTTTAGCCACAGCACTTCTTGTATTTTTTACCGCTGCCGCAAGAGCAAGGTTCGTTACGGGCCGGTTTAGGGGCGAAACGCTGGGTTTCCTGAGTGTTGATCATGGCATCCAGCTCAGCGAGGTTTTCCGGTGCGTCCGGATTCACGTCAATGTTGCCCACTAGGTCATGTTCCACCAGCAGTGCTGCAACCTCTTCTTTGCGGGCTTCAGTCTGCACGGATATCGCCAGCGGATGGGCATCGGTGCCCGCTTTTACGTTTGGCTTCGGGTTGTAACCGCTTTTACCGTAGTTCCCCATGACGTCCGGGGTACCTTTAAAGAAAAACTTAGACACTGCTCGCTCCTGCTACTTCTATTACCTGCCGTGCGTCGCAGGCGCACAGACATAGGGGCGCGCATTATAACGGATTACACATTGAAGTAACGGATATTCAGCAGATACATTGGAAATGCCTGCCATACAGCAGCACATTGCCCCGTTCAAGCTGGCCCCTCCCATGCATTAGGGGCTATTCTAAATAGCGCCTGATAACCGGAAGTCTGACAGGCTCCCTGTCCGCCAGTCAGCGCCAGGTAATATAACTATAAGGAGATAGGCATGTACTTCCCACGGAACCCCGCCAATGTAGAACAGGATCACCCAAAACTTGGCTCGCTGGCCATTATCGGCCATATGACTGCTAAAACCTGCCGACTCTGGGTGCGGATGTACTGCGCGGCAAAATGGTGGCTGGTCGTGACAGAAAGCCCGTTACAGGGGGACCTGGATACGCTGGACGGCCTGAATGTCGATGCATTCGTTGCACAGCAAGCAGCTAATCCCGTGTTCTGCCAGGCGAAGAACATCGGCACAGCCACCGATAACACGGTGGTGTTTAATGTCACCGGTTTACAGGCCGGCCGCAAATATTACTACGCGGTGATTGCCGATCTGGCAGACGCAGAACGTATTCCCCGCCGCACTGAAATTGGCCATCAGGGTAAGAAGTTCTTCCATGCGTTGCCCGCTAATCTTAATAACCTGACATTCGGCTATTTCAGCTGCCATGATCCGTTCAGTTCCGTGAGCCACAGCGAAGGTGCCTGGCCGCTGTATTACCAGACCATGGTGAACCGAAATGGTCTGTTCTCAATCGGTGGCGGCGATCAGGTGTATATCGATACTAACGACAAAGAAGATATGTATTCCGCGTGGGACTGGCTGGGGGATTACAAGAACGCCATCATCCAGGCGTTTTCTGAAAACGGTGAACTTAAAAAACCCGAGCTGATTAGCTATTTCGCAGAGGTTTACCGGACCTATTACCGCCTGTACTGGAACTTCCCGAATCTGAAGAAAACCTTCCAGCGCTTCCCTACCTATATGATCTGGGACGACCATGAAATCATGGATGGCTGGGGTTCCTATACCCGGCAGGAACGCAGCAAGCTGCTCAATCGCTTCTTTCAGGATGATGACGAAGCCACCAACGACCAGTTAATCCAGCTGATGTTTGAAGCGGCCAAACAGGTCTACTTCGAGTATCAGCACAGCCATAACCCGAAGACGCCTGTTTCCCTGAAGCCTGAAGACAATGAAGACTGCCAGTGGGATTACAGCTTCCGCATGGGGGACCACGGATTCTATGTGCTGGATATGCGTGGCCATCACGATTATGAACGCCATGAAGACGGCACCGCCCTGCTGGGCGCTAAGCAGATGCAACGGGTGCTGGAGTGGCTGGATGACGCCAGCCAGCGTTGCAAAAGCCTGTTCATTGTCTCACCGGTGCCGGTAGTTCACTGGGGTGTGCTGGTGTCTATGATGGATATTGGCTCGGTTAAAGACGACCTGCGGGATGAATGGGAGCACGACACCAACCATAAGGAACGGAATATTCTGCTCGATGCCATGCTGAAATGCTCCCATGATCAGGGCTGCCCGGTGACGGTACTGAGCGGTGATGTGCACAGCGCCAGCGTCTACCAGTTGGAGAACCGGGATAAATTCCCTAACGCCAAAGTATTCAACGCTACCTCCAGCGCTATCTCCAGAAAACCTGCCCCGGCCAAAGCAGAAATGCTGATCCGCAGCACCGGTAACATTAACGGCTATGAAGGCGGTTACGCTACCCGGCTGTATGCCCTCTCGGGCCAGCATAACTTCCTGATGGTAAATACGAATCTCGAAGACGGCACAGCCAGCGTCAGCGTAGACCTCTACTGGCCCGCCGGCGACGACGGTGAGCTGACGCAGAAGCGTATTAAACTGACCGGGGAGTAATACGGTATTTATCAGCCTGGCCAGAAAGAAATGGTCAGGCTGATAATAAGCAGGCTTCAGGGTCAGGTCTTGCCTTTTGCCTAATTCGATACAAATCATAAATGGCAAAAGGCAAGACCTGACCCCATTGTTTGCAAATCATAAATGGCCAAAGACAAGACCTGACCCCATTGTTTGGGACTAGCGACAAACATGCCACTCAAGTTAGCTAAGACAGAAGTGTTAGCCGTTAACTGCTAATTCATCAGTTAACCAGTTTCGAAAGAGAGTGACTTTGCGACTGTGTTTACTGTGGGGTGGGATTATCAGGTAGTAGGTTAACCCTAATGCCCGATGCTTCTTATCATACTCGGTCAACCAACCCTGTTGTAATGCAGTCTGGACCAGCAATGAACTGACCAAAGCAATACCTTGTCCAGCTAGCGCCGCTTGAATCACATGATGCTCCTGATCAAATTGACGTATGTTGGCTGGCTTGTGCTGCTTACCCAGATACTGATCCCAGGAAATTACCGGTAAGTTAGTATTTTCCCATTTGGTTTCTATTAAACAGGCATCGCTGATTCTGGCATGGCTTTCTAAATACTCTGGCGTGGCATACAGGCCAAGAGTCTCATTCACCAGTTCGATCCTGTTGGCTTCTTCACCCTTAAACTGACCATAGCGAATCGCCAGGTCGATGCGTCGATCTTTTTCCAGATCATCCAGTTGCTCTCCGGTTTTAACAATCACTTGAATGTGTGGATTCAGTCGATGAAATTTTTCCAGTTTGGGTACCAACCACATGGCGGCAAATGAGGAGGTAGTACTGAGGGTAAGCGTGGTCTGGGTATCTGATATATCTTCCAATACAACCGAGAGCTGCTGTAAGGCCAGGTATGCAGCTTGAGCGAGCTTCTCTCCTTCTTCAGTAAGTTCTATAGCACGCGTCTTTCGTTCAAACAGCAGCGTACCCAGCCTGTCTTCGAGACTACGTATCTGATGCGATACCGCAGTGGGTGTGACATTAAGTTCGGCTGCAGCTGCTTTAAAACTCTTCAAACGGGCTGCGGCCTCAAACACTCGAATGCTATTTAACGGGGGAAGATGAGTAAACATAACCACCTACATGAATGAGTATTACTCACCTATAAGAAAAAAATGATCTTTTGTCAATTATCCTGACTGCGCGCACCATATCTTCATGTTGACACACAATCTAATAAAATCTGAGGATATACTATGCCTACTATACTGCATATCGACAGCAGCGCCCGACGCTTAGATAACTCTGTTGCTGAGTATAATTCAATCTCTAAAACACTGGCTGGTGAATTTATCCGGCAGTGGCAAAATCAACGTCCGAACGATTCGGTGATTTATCGTGATCTCGGACAAACACCGCCTGACTTTATCAATCAGGATTGGATAGCTGCGGTATTTACGAATGAGGAAAATCGCACTGACACACAAAAAAACTTACTGGAATTGTCCGATACATTAATTGATGAGTTGAATGAGGCTGATATCATTTTGATGTCTGCCCCCATGTATAACTACGGTATGCCAGCCGTGCTGAAAGCCTGGTTTGACCAGGTTGTCCGTATTAACAAAACCTTCTCCTTTGATTTGAACCGTGGAGATTTTCCTCTTGAACCCATTATGTCGGGTAAAACACTGATATTAGTGTCATCCTGCGGTGAGTTTGGCTTTGAATCCGGGGGAATCAGAGAGGCGATGAACCACCTAGGGCCGCACATCGAAGTGCTGGCTAAGTACCTGGGGGTGGAGCATTTCCATGAAATTCGTGCGGAATACCAAGAGTTCGCTGATCATCGGCATGAACAGTCGGTCCGAAAAGCTCAGGCTGACGCTATCGAACTGGCAGGACACCTTGCGCATGCTTACGGCTAAGACTGCTAACACCGAATGTGCGAGGAAACTGCGTATTTGGAGTGTTTACCCATTACCGCTACTTAATAGAGGACGCTATGAAAACAGAGATTATCGTCTGGGCAAGCATTCAGCGTCTGCTATTGGAGTTGAGGGGGTGGAGGTGCAGGTGCAGCGCTATATTAGCGAAGCCTCAAAGACCGGATTTGGCACAGAACAGACACCCTCAGTTAGTCCTGACCGGACAGCGATTGTCAGATTAAGTCCTGATTTCTACATATTAAGATCGGTCTTATGCCGTTTTTTACACCACTGTAGAAACTGTCTCTGAACGTCAGATCCGCTTTGTTCTGCGGACATACGGTATGCCCTTCCCGACTGAAACTTCTTCCTGTGCCAACTGTGCATCCCGGATAAATTCATAGGTCAGATCCGGGTTGTCTTCAGCAACCTTTCCGATCTTTATCCAGTGCTCTATTTGTTCCGAAGTTGAGCGATTGACAGCTTGCGCGTGAGTTTTGGAATCTTCAACGAAGGCATCATCTAATGTGATAGTGGTAGACATGTCACTCTCCTGATATGTCCACCGTTCTAGCACTGAACAACTAAAAAGTACGGTGTTTTGTTGCCTTCAATAACTGAAGGTTTCTTACCAGGCGTACATTCACATACCCAGTAAAGGCAGCTTTTTCAGGCGGTGATACCGTAGGGCCACTTCAAGGCAGTGTTGCAGAGGCTTAAGCGGTAACGGCTCCGCCCTGCTGAGTGTCAGCTCCCGGTTACCGGCAAACGGCAGTTCATCACCGTAGACTTCCCGAAAGGTTGCCACCAGCGAGGTGCTGCAGTTGAAATACACACCTAACTGATCCGGCGCTTTGGCCTGCCAGTTCATCCTTACCGGGCTGCCCCCTTTAACCGCATAACTGGGTTCGCCCCACTTAAGGGATTCTTCTACCGTGCCTAATTCATGTTCTGAGGCGATATCGAAAATCAGCGTGCGAATGGCCAGCAGCTGAGTGCATACATCCTCAGGGTACGTGGCAAATTTTGCTTCTACATCCGGGTTCATTTCACGGTGCCGGTAATGATCAGGGAGGCCGGTTGGCCGGTTTCCGGGTGGACTGGTTCCTGCACCTGTTCTATCCGCATGCCGTTGTCCGTAAACAGCGCCTGCCAGGCGTCTACAGTACGGAAATACCAGGGGGCGGGATCGGTAAAGTCATCGCTGAAGCCTGCCCAGGAACCTTCCCGCCAGCCGTCTTCGTAGATCCCGTCGCCGTTGCTGGTCACCGGGTGTAGGGTTTGCACCACAAAATGCCCGCCGGAGTTTAATAAACTTGGAACCGCGGCAAACACCTGTTCAACGGATTCTTTGCCCAACAGTGAGAAATTACATACCGCCAGATCAAATCGCTCATTGATGCTGTCACCAGATAAGTCTTCATAGGCCACCTTTTTGAAAGTCCCCCCACCCGCCGCGCGGGCCTTGTCGATCAGCTCTGCTACAGCATCGGTACCGGTGACCTGCATGCCGGCAGCGGCCAGCGCCCGGACTAACCAGCCTTCACCGCAGCCGATATCCAGTACGGTTTTGGGGGCCAGTGCGGTAATGGTGTCGGTGATCGCCCGGTCGGTGACCATTACCCGGCTGGGGATTGTCTGCCCGGCGATTGCATCCGCCCAGGGTGCGGCATTCTTATGCCAGGATTTAAGAATGGTCTTATCGCTAAGTTTGGTCATCAGGGAAGCATCCTCTGCTTTGGGTTACAGGGCAAACAGAAATACCGGCGTCAGTAACGGCACCGCCAGCGCGAGCAGGAGGCAGCGGTTAATGACCGACAGAGTATGTAAATCCGGATGGCTGCGGATATACAGCGCGTTAATAATGGCCGTGCCTGGAATGGCAAAGATCGCCAGCAGGAACACGCCCAGCCCCACCCAGGAGCCGTTGCCGGTGTTCATTGCAACCACGATGAACACAAACAGGCACTGCAACACGGCCGGTAATACAACGCCAGTGATGTACCTCATTACACCTTCCTTTTTAAGTTTACAGACTCTGAGCGGTCAATAATTACGATTTCTCTGCCCTGCTTAGCCTACCGTATAAAAACTTCAACCACATGATAAGTATGCACTTTGAGTGTTATAGTATGCAAAGTCGTCAAATTAAAATGCAAGAAGTGAATATCATGGTTCAAGGGATACACGCAGAACTGCGCAAAGAACTGGAAAACGAAATAATAACTGGCAAGCTGAAACCGGGCGACCGTCTGGATGAAACAGCACTGGCTGAACGCTTTGGCGTTTCAAGAACACCGGTCAGAGAAGCGTTATTACAGCTCAATACAACCGGCCTAATTGAAATGCGGGCCCGCAAAGGTGCCATTGTCGCCGGTATTGAGCTTAAAGAGTTACTGGAAATGTTCGAAGTAATGGCTGAGCTTGAAAGCATGTGCGGCAGGCTAGCAGCCCGCCGGGCTTCACCTGAAGATATTGAAGCGATCCGTGCCGCCCATGACAGCTGTAAAACAGCCGCCGAGAATAAAGACTTCGACAATTATTACTCGCTGAATGTCGACTTTCACGAAGCCATATACAAAGCAGGCCGCAATTCTTACCTGGCGAACCAAACGATCGCCCTTCGTAACCGGCTTGCCCCTTACCGACGCACCCAGCTCAGAAACGCCAACCGCATCATGGAATCCTTTAATGAGCATCAGGATGTATTACTTGCCATTGAGGAACGCGATGCAGACAAAGCTGAGAATCTGCTCAAGGAACATGTCACCATTCAGGGCGATACGTTCAGTGATTTTGTTGCCAGCCTGCCAGGCTGATATTTTTTACTTCAAATATAAACTGACACCCATAAAAAACGGATAGTCCTTAAAGGCCCTATCCGTTTTTGGTGCTCTGTTCTTTACTTAATTTCAGGCCCCATGACCGCATCTGGCAACCACAGCGCTATTTCAGGAAACACTGCCAAAATCACAATGGCCAACACCATACACAACACAAATGGCAACGAACCTTTCAGTATCGTTGGCAGGCTGACGTCCTTACAGATACTGTTGATCACATAGAGGTTAAGCCCTACCGGCGGTGTTATTAAACCTATCTCCATGTTGATGGTGAACACCACTGCAAACCAGTACGGATCAAATCCGGCGCTCTGTATAATTGGCAACAGTATCGGAGCCGTCATCAGAATGACTGCAACCGGCGGCAGGAAGAAGCCGGCAACCAGCAGGAACAGGTTGATCATACCCAGCAGTACCCAGCGGTTTACATCCATATTAACAATCAGTTCAGCAACAGACTGCGTAATATATAAGCTGGACAGTGTAAAACTGAAAAGCTCAGATGCTGCAATGATCATTAATATCATCACGCTTTCTTTCATACTGGCGGAGAGCATGTCCCATAAACGCCGGAAATCACGGATTTTATAAATCACCACCGCCAGCATGACACACATCATCGCACCCACACCTGCGGCTTCAGACGGGGTCGCTATACCGCCATACAACACGTACAGAATGCCGATAATCACCAGCATAAAGGGAACAACCCGCGGTAATACTTCCAGCTTATCGTGCAAGGTATAGCTGCGCGCCTGATCAGCAAATGAGTAACCGTTGCGCTTTGCTGTATACAAGGCCCAGGCCATAAAAAGTGCCGTTAACATGAAGCCCGGAACCAGTCCCGCCAGGAACAGACGACCAATCGAAGTTTCAGTTGCGATACCATAAACAATCATAGTGATGGATGGCGGAATCAGAATACCCAGCGTCCCGCCCGCTGCAATTGCACCGGTTGCCAGACTTGCCGGATAGCCCCGGGCGCGCATTTCCGGAATGCCCATTTTTCCGATGGCAGCACAGGTCGCCGGAGAGGAGCCACTCAGTGCAGAAAATATGGAACAGGCCCCCAGATTGGAAATGATCAGACCACCCGGGACTTTATACAGCCAACGGTCCAGTGCTTCATACAGATCTTTGGCTGCCGGCGAACTGGCTACCGCCGCGCCCATCAGTATGAACATCGGGATCGACACAAGGGTAAAGTGGCTGATACTCGAAAACATAGTTTCAGCGACGATATCCAGCGACCCTACGCCTTCAAATATAACGAGAAAACCAACACCAACCAGCGCCAGCGCAAAGGCAACGGGTACTCCGGCCGCCAGAATAATAATGGTAACTATGCACAACAGTGCACCTATCATTAACGGGCTCATGAGTGACCTCCTGGCTCAGTACCAAAAGGCACTTCATCGTTAGTGACTACGCAAATCGCATCTGCCAGATATTCCAGCGATAGAAGTGTCATACCAACAGACATAGATAAATAAGGAATCCACAGCGGCAGTTCCCAGATGGACTCTGTCGTCCATCCTCCACTCCAGGCTTCATGCCAGAGTTCCCAGCCGGTATACATGAACAACAGTGAAAACAGTAATGCGAACGCAATTGTGATGTACCCCAGTAATCGCTTGAAACGTGGTGATACGTACATGGTCAGCAAATCAACATTCACATGCCCTTTTATCTGGGCGACATAAGGTGCGCCGAGAAAGACAGATGCAGCCAGACCATAAGTTACAAAATCGGTTTGCCAGATAGTACTTTCGCCAAATACGTATCTGACAACCACCAACTGACACACAACGACAACCGAGGCTGCCAGTAAAAACGCTGATGCCAGGCCACTGGCCTTGGACAGCGCCCTTATCAGGGATACAAATTTTCTTAAAAACATGGCTTCAGACCTTTGTACGTGGGAAGGCGAACGGTCAGATAAAGGCGCCTGCCCAGAGTTCTCCTGTTGCATAAAACTACAACGCTCCTGTTACTACAGATAAGGGCGGCCTTGTCAGCCGCCGAACACTACAGCTGACGGCTTACTCTACTGAGAGAGCCATATCGATCAGCGCCTGACCACCATCCACTGACTCTGTAAAAACTTTGTAACTGGTTGCTTTGGCAATTTCACGCCACTGATCTGCCTGCTCCGGCGTCATGCTGACGACGTCAACACCTGCCTTTTTGAAGATATCGACCATTTTCTGATCCAGACCCTGCGCTTCCTTAAAGAAGTAGGCTTCTGCTTTTTCACCGGCAGCCATCAGCGCATCCTGCTGAGCCTTATTGAGTTTGTTCCAGGTCTTTTTCGACAGCATTACAGGCTCATACATAAACCAGAGTGCGTTGTCTCCGGGAGCTGTCAGGCATTTAACCTGCTCAAAAATACGGTAAGACACGAAGCTGCCGGAGCTGGTATTTGCAGCATCAATCGTCCCGGTTTGCATGGCGGTATAAATTTCTGAACTGGGCATCGAAGCAATAGATGCCCCTGCTCCGGCCAGCATTCTCTCAAATGCCTTACCTGCTGCACGGGTCGTCTGACCTTTAATATCATCCGGGCTCAGAATGCAGCTTTTTGCTGAGGCAAAACCACCTGCCAGCCACGCATCAGCCAACACAATGGCGCCTGCTTTATTAATTTCATCCTTAATTTCCTGCATGAATGCAGAGTCATTCAGGCGTGCGGCATGTTCGTGATTTTTAACCAGACCAGGCATCAGAGTGGCGTCAAACTTAGGATGACGACCAGAGGCATAGGCCAGAGGGAAAAGTGTCATATCCAGCCGTCCTTTAGTCAGCGGTGCCCACTGTTCCTTGGCTTTATACAAAGAACTACCCGGATATACACGAATCGTCAGATCGACATCGGCAGCAGCAACTTCACGGGCAATTAGCTGCACCATTTCATCGCGCACATCACCTTTACCACCGGGAAACTGGTGAGAGGCTTTTAGTGTTTCAGCTTGGGAAGTACCCGCAAGCGTCGCCAGAGCAACAGCACAACAGGCAAAAGTTTTCTTCAGGTTCATGTGGACACTCCATTTATTTTTGTTTGTTTCGAGTATAGGGCAGCAATCATGTATTCACAGAAAGCAACTTGATATCAACATACAAAGCATTTGCATTTTTTGCAAGGCTTGTTGTATACATAAAAACAGATTAAAAAAACACTGATCCTATAATCTTAAAAATTTAACCCATATTTCAGCGCTTTCACTGCTGAACAGAAATTAGTACAGACAAAAGGTTTTCTGATGCGGACCACACCTAACCTGGTGCAAACACTGGAACATGAGATCGTCACTGGCCAGCTAAAGCCCCGTGACAAGCTCGATGAAACCCAACTGGCTGAACGCTTCGGTGTTTCCAGAACCCCTGTCAGGGAAGCACTGTTGCAACTGCGGGCAACCGGCTTAATTGATATGCAGCCACGTAAAGGGGCAGCCGTTGCCAGCATTGATCTGAAAAACTTACTGGAAATGTTCGAAATGATGGCGAACTACGAATCGATAACCGCCAAACTTGCCGCCCGCCGGGCAGGTTCTGCAGATATAGAACAGATTCGCCAGGCTCATCTTGCCGGCATCAGCGCCGCAGAATCCGGTGATGTAGATACCTATTTTCTTGGCAACATCCGATTTCATGAATCCATATACAACGCCAGCCATAACAGCTTTTTAGCCCGGCTGGCGACCGACCTGAACAAGCGCTTGTGCCCCTATCGCCGCACACAACTGCACTGCACTAACCGCATCACCGAGTCACATCAGGAGCACCAGAATTTACTCAGCGCGATTGAACATAGAAACGCTGAACTGGCAGCTTCACTCGCGTATGACCATATCGCAGTACAGGGCTCTAATTTCACTGATTTCATTGCACGGCTGAATACCTGATCCGGCAAGTAACCACAGACAAACAATCGGAGTACATAATGAATAAAAATATCTACGCACTATTTGAATCCCGCTTTCCAGACGATTCTGCAGCGGTGTTTCTCGAGCATCCCAGGGGCAACCTCCTTTACAGTGAAATAGACAGCATGACTGGCCGGTTATCAGGGCTGTTGCGAAAACTGGGAGTAAGCAAAGGCGACCGTATTATCATGCAGGTAGACAAATCCCCTGAAGCAGTCATGCTGTACCTTGCCTGTTTACGGGTCGGCGCTATTTTTATTCCGCTGAACACAGCCTATACCACGCTTGAACTGCGTTACTTCATGGAAGATGCCAAACCAACACTGGTTGTCTGCAGGCCTCAGGATCACGAAGCCATCAGCCATTCTGCTCAGGGATTCGGATTTCCCCACGTAATGACACTGGATGACCAGGGAAATGGATCCCTTTCGGATGCTGCACAGGAAACTCCGGTAGATACAAATACTGAAATCTGTGACAGCAACGACCTCGCCTGCATCTTGTATACATCAGGCACCACCGGCCGTTCTAAAGGTGCAAAGCTGTCCCACGGTAACCTGGCATCAAACGGCCAGGTATTACACAGTTACTGGCAGTGGGAAGAAGGTGATGTACTGCTACATGCTTTGCCGATCTTCCATGTTCACGGTTTGTTTGTCGCCCTACACTGCGCACTCCTGAACGGCTCAAAGGTTATTTTTCTGCCAAGATTCAGTTTGCCTGAAGTCAGAGAAAACCTGCCCCGCAGCACTGTCATGATGGGCGTTCCGACCTTTTATGTGCGTCTGCTGGAGGACCCTGATTTTAACCGTGAACTGTGCAATAACATGCGTCTGTTTGTGGCAGGCTCCGCACCATTACTGGCAGAAACTTTCCAGGCGTTCGAAGCAATATCCGGTCACAAAATTCTCGAACGCTACGGCATGACAGAAGCAGGCATGATCACCTCTAACCCTTACAAAGGGGAGCGCCTGCCGGGTACTGTTGGCCTGCCCCTGCCAGATGTTCAGGCCCGCGTAGCAGATAAAAACGGCAACGAAGTACCCCGGGGTGATGTCGGCGTGTTGGAAATAAACGGCCCTAACGTCTTTAAGGGCTACTGGTGTATGCCTGAAAAAACTGCTGAAGAGTTTCGCGAAGACGGTTACTTCATCACCGGAGATATGGCCACGATGGCAGAAGATGGCCGTATCAGCATTGTCGGACGCTCTAAAGATCTGGTTATTTCAGGTGGCTATAACGTCTACCCCAAAGAAGTTGAAAACATGATTGACCAGATTGCCGGCGTCAAAGAATCAGCAGTTATTGGTGTGCCCCACCGTGATTTCGGTGAAGGCGTTACTGCTGTCATTGTTGCTGAGCATGGCGCAGACCTAAGTGCTGAAGATGTAATGGCGTTCCTTAAAGGAAAAATCGCCCGTTTTAAGCAGCCACAGAAGATCTTTTTTGTTGATGAACTGCCCCGTAACACCATGGGCAAAGTTCAGAAGAAGCAACTCCGTGAGGATTACAATGACATCTATGGCCAGTAACTCCACCGCTGCCAGCTCGCTGGAAGCTTTGCTGCATCGGGAAATCCCGGCCAGCAAGGCATTTAGCATACAGGTCAGTTCACTGGATTCGGGGCAAATCTGCCTCGAAGCCCCGGTGGCAGAAAACAACATCAATATTCACGGTACGGCTTTCGCAGGCAGTATTTACTCTATGTCAGCACTGGCAGCCTGGGCACTGATGTTTGATTGTATGCAACGGGCTGACTGTCATGCAGACCTTGTTATCGCCAAGGCTAATATCCAATATCAGCGTCCGGCTGTTGGCAGCATCATTGCAACGACCCGCCTTTCTGATGAAACTCTTCAGGCGTTCTTCTCGGACCTTGAAGAGAATGGAAAAGCCCGGCTCGAAGCGCATGTTGATGTGTTTGACCGCACAGCTTTACGAGCCACTAATCAGGTCTGTCTGGTCGCCATAAGCCGGTCTTCCATACCGGCTGATCAACCACCGCTCTAAGGAGGGTATTATGCGCCTCAACCGATTATTAAGTTCTGTGGCTGACGCTGGCCGCGAACTGTTATCCCGGAAAAATACTGTATCACCACAAAAAGATCTGGAAGATTACTGTGCTGAACTGCTCACCAGTAAAGGAGAAGCCCTTGGCACAGCAATCGCTGTCGAAGTTGTAAATGCTTATAGAAAAACAGACAGTGAAGCCAAACTGTCGTTTTTTCAGCATTTGATAGCGCAGTACTCCCCTTCAGCAGACGAAGTAATTGCGTTGGCTGAAGCCTATAAACTCGATCCAAGCTTTGGCAATTTTGCAGCACTTAATGATGCGGTTGAATCCCCGAGACAAATGCTTTTTCGCCGTATCAACATGGCCCCTCAGGGCACGGAAACCATTGTGTCTTTGCGCCATGATTTGCTGAGCATGCTTAAGCAGTACCCTGAATTAAAGCCCATTGATTATGACCTTCAGCACCTGCTGAAATCATGGTTTAACCGGGGGTTTCTGAGCCTGGAAGAGGTCAGTTGGCAAACCCCCGCGCGGATTCTTGAAAAGCTGATGCGTTACGAAGCCGTGCATTCTATGTCTGGCTGGGACGACCTGAAGAAACGCCTGAGCCATAACCGCAGGTGCTTCGCCTTCTTTCATCCATCACTGCCAGAAGAGCCGCTTATTTTTGTGGAAGTGGCACTGGTCAACGGGCTGGCTGATTCTGTTGTTCCCCTCATTAATCCGCAGGAAACAACAGAAGAAATACCGGCAGACACAGCAATTTTCTATTCAATCAGTAATTGCCAGACAGGTTTAGCTGGCATTTCCTTTGGCAACTTCCTGATTAAGCAGGTTGTACTTGAACTGCAAAGAGAACTGCCGGAACTGAAACAGTTTGCCACTCTGTCTCCTATCCCCGGTTTTATGCGATGGCTGGATACAGAAGTTAATTCAGGTGAATCAGCGGCTGTCAGTGAAGAGGAACAAAACCTTTTAGAGTTGCTAAACCTGCCTGACTGGCAGAAGAACACCACCCACTGTGAAAAACTGGAACCGCTGTTAACCCGACTCTGCACTTACTATTTAACGACGGCAAAAAAAGGCCGTAACCCCTATGACCCGGTGGCCCGTTTCCATTTAGGTAACGGTGCCAGAATTGAACGCCTTAACTGGATGGGTGACCCTTCCGAAAAAGGGCTTAAGCAATCCGCAGGCTTACTGGTGAATTATTTCTACGATATTTCACAAGTTGAAGCCAATCACGAATCTTTCATAAACGACGGACAGGTGATTACCGCAAAAAGCTTTGCCAAAGCATATTAGCGATTGCCCCGCTAAGTGCTGTTTATGGCAAGCTTCTTCCCCTTGCAGGCTTTGTTTCAGAGCCTGCCTTTTTATTTTTTTGCATCTTTCAGCTTTTAAAGCGCGTCAGTTGCGTTATCAGCCGCTCCCCTAAATATCTGGCAGTAGCAAGGTCACGGGGGTCTGCGGTGCCGTCTTCAGAATGGGCAACCACACCTGCCTAGCAGCCTAAGCGGTTAATGCCCTTATCATCATTTTGCGGCAGGTCCAGCCCCATCCAGAGCATGCCCTGCTGATTTGCCAGCGTCGCCATATACTGCAGGGTAGCTGTCTGATCACCGTTCAGGCCGCTGCCGCAGGTAAATCCGGCTGCCAGCTTGCCCGCCCAGAGCTGTTCGCACCACTGGTCACTGGTGGCATCCGCAAAGGCTTTAAACTGCGCCGCCACGCTGCCCATGTAGGTGGGCGAGCCAAAGAGGATGCCGTCACAGCCGTTCAGTTCATCCAGCAATGGCTGATTTCTGAAGCGGCCTTCGATGATTTCAGTGCCGCTGATCCGGTGTTCTGTTACCTGAATCTGGCCATGGCTGCCCAGCCCTTCAGCCACCGCGCCTGCCAGCTTGGCCGTTACACCTGTCTGGGAAAAATACACCACCGCTACTTTCATCACCGCCATTCCTTAACCTGTTTGGTACCTGATCGGTTGCCCGCATTCCGGCACATAAAGCCTGTGCTAAAAGCATCTAACCACAGCTGTGAGCGGCTGTCAGCCGTTGCCGAAATGACAACAATCAAAAAAATTCTAACAACGCAGAACTGGTTATGCTCGGTTTCAGAGTGATTCATCGCTCTTCAAACATTCCACACAATAATAATTACGGAGCGTTAACCATGCTGCATAACTTTTCCCTGAAGAACACAGTTAAAGGCTGCAAGCCGCTGAAGTCACTGGCACTGGCCAGTGCTGTAGCGCTGGCAACCTTTGGTTCAGCAGTGCAGGCAGAGGAAGATGTCATCCTCGCGCATGCCATGTCTCAGGAGCATATCTTTAACCCGATTGCCGACCGCTTTATGTCTGCCCTTGAAGCACAGGCTCCTAATGAATTTAACGTCCGCTATCATCCCGGCGGTGACCTGGGTGACTGGACCTCACAGTTTGAACAGACCATCGCCGGCGAGATCGGTATGACGATGGCCTTCCCTGCTACCGACTTTGATCCCCGTCTGAACCTTTCAGCCATGGGTATGGTGGCCCAGAACTGGGATGAAGCTACCCGTATTTACGGCCCTGGCGGAAGCATGGTGAATACTTACAGTGGTATCTATGCAGACCTGAATATGAAGCTGCTGGCGATTTTGCCGGTTGATTTTGGCGGCATCGCCATCCGTAAAGGGACAGGTAAGGTACCGGTCAACTTTCCGGAAGATGGTCAGGGGCTGAAAGTCCGGGTCCCCCCTACCGAAGTTGCAATTAAACGGTTTGAATTCCTGGGTTTCAATCCGGTACCCCTGCCTTTCTCTGAGCTGTATACCGCGTTACAGCTGGGTAGCGTCGATGGACGTACTTTTGGCCCGCCATCTGAAATCTGGCAGATGCGTGACGTGCTGGAAACCTATGTGTTCTCCCGTGATTTCTTTGAACAGGGTGCATTTCTGGTCAATCTTGACTGGTGGAACGATCTGAATGCCAGCCAGCAACAGGCTGTTCAGACCGCCGCAGACACTGCCAGCCGCTGGGCATGGAAAGAGGCAGAAACCATCAGTGAAAAGCTGATCACAGATATCAAAGCATATGGCATTAACGTAGTTGAGCTGGACGGCCCGCAACAGGCTAAATTACGCGACATCATCCAGAGCAAAGAATGGCCGTGGATGGAAGAAACTGTCGGTAAGGATCTGGTGAATCAGGTCCGTACCGCGACCGCTAATCTGTAATTCCCTCTGACAACCGGCCGGTGCCCTCTGCACCGGCCCCTGCCTGTTTTCGGGAGATCTCCCATGCTTAGTTTATTCCGTCGTCTCGATGCGGGTTTTGCCCGGCTGTCGCGACTACTTCTTATATTTCTGTGTTTGTTCCTCACCGGCCTGATGGCCACGGCGGTGTTCCTCCGTTATGTGCTTGATCAGGCCTTCCCCGCCATTGAAGAAATCAGCATTCTCACCGGGCTGTGGCTGTATTTTATCGCTATGGTGCTGGTCACGCGGGAGCGCAGCCACCTGACAGGCGGCATTATGGAACTGCTCAATCTCAGCCCCAAGCAACGTACCCTGATCAAAGTTTTTAATGATCTTATCGGGCTGACAGTTATCTGTTTTTTTGGCTTTTATGCCGCCAAATATCTGTTGTTCATTATGAAAATTAACCGTGCCAGCACCAACCTTGGCTGGCCAACGGCGCTCTGGGTCAGTGCGGCAGTCGCAGGCTTTGCCCTGATGGCCGCCTACAAACTGCGGGACCTGTTCAGCCATTCCAACACCTATAGCCAGTATGATAATAAATCCCTGCACGCCCGGGACGCCGTTCTGAAGGAGAGTCGCTGATGGCTACCTTAAGTATTTCCCTGCTACTGATCGTTGCACTGCTATTGATCGGCATGCCGGTAGCTTACGTATTTGGCGTGGGTGCCATCAGCTTCGTGCTGCTGACCGGCAAGAGCATGAGCTATCTGGTGCCCCATGCATTCTGGCAACTGGGCAGCTTTGCGCTGTTATCGCTGCCGCTGTTTATCATTGCCGGTGCCTTAATGGGTGCCAGCGGTATTTCAGACCGTCTGGTGCGGTTTGTTAACGCCTTTGTCGGGCCGATCCGGGGTGGCCTGGGGGCAGTGACTATCGTCACCTGTGCCTTGTTCGGTGCGATTGCCGGCTCAGGGGCATCTGCCATTGCGGCCATCGGCTCAATCATGATTCCGAAGATGACCGAACAGGGCTATCCGCGGGGCTATGCCACCGCACTGGTGGGTTGTTCTTCAGTACTTGCCCTGCTGATTCCCCCCAGCGTGCCGATGATCATCTTTGCGCTGACCGGCGGGTTGTCGGTGGCCGCAGCGTTTCTCTCCACCATCGTTCCCGGCGTTGTTATCGCGCTGATTTACTGCCTGATCAATTACCTCTACCTGAAGCGCAAGAACATTAAGGTGGAGAAGAAGGTCAGCTTTCCGGAGCGCACCAAAGTAATTACCCTCGCCAGTAAAGAAGCCAGCTGGGCCATCCTGATGCCTGTGATCATGCTCGGCGGCATTTACGGCGGCATTTTTACGCCAACCGAAGCCGCAGCGGTCGCACTGGTTTACACCCTGCCGGTTGGCTTTTTTATTTACAAAGGCCTGACCATGCAGACCGCCGGCAAGGCCATTCTGCACGGGGCGATCAGCACCGGTTCTATCATTGCGATGATCTTTTTCCTGTTCGTTATGAGCCGGGTGATGATCATGGAACAGGTGCCGCAGCAGCTGTCTGATTTCATGATTGCACTGTCGGATAACAAGATCATCATCCTGTTGCTGATTAACGTCATTCTGCTGGGCATTGGCATGCTGGTGGATGATGTATCCGGCAGCATTCTGGCGTCGATCATCCTGATGCCGGTGGCGGTGAATCTGGGGGTACATCCGATTCATTTTGCAGCCATTGTCGGGACTAACTTAGGGCTGGGGAATATCACGCCCCCCTGTGCACCGCTCCTGTATATGGCCGGATCGGTGGGTAAAGCGACGTTTAATGAGTATCTGAAACCAACCCTGATGTTCATCCTGCTGGGCCATTTACCGGTGGTACTGGCGGTGACCTTCATTCCTGACCTGGCGCTGTTCCTGCCGCGCCTGCTGATGGACATTCAGTAATATAAATCCAGCAACGGCCTGAGCTGCTTACAACAGATCAGGCTGTTGCAGGTATTCCCTCTAACATACCCTGCCGACAGGCGTGCAGCAGTTCTTCCGCCAGGTCATCATCGTTCAGTGCCCGGGCGATGGCCATGCCGCCCACCATCATCACGGTTTTTTGCAGCAGCTGATTTTTCTGCGCATCTGCATCTGCCGCTTCAGTACCGCCGAGTCTTGAACCGAGCATATCCATAAAGCCCCGAAACACCTGGGTGTAAACATCACGCACCTGTTCGTCCTGCTGCGTAATATCCGTCACCAGAAATGCCAGCGGGCAGCCGCCCTCTTCACTCTTGCGATGTCCCTGACTTAAATAGCCATTCACCAGCGCCTGCAGGGCAGCGGAACTCTCTTCAGGGGACCGGTTAAGGATGTTTTTGGCCCGCCGGGATCCGGCCGTCCGCATTGACTCAGCATACAGCTCAGCCTTGGATGAAAAGTGGCTGTAAAACGCCCCTCTGGTGAGGCCGGCATCGGCCATCACATCGTTAATGCCAACCTTATCAAAACCTTTAAGTGTGAATAGCTTAGCGCCGCTCTTGAGGATTCTGAGTCGGGTTTTCTGTTTGTGATCTTTTTGCCAGGCCATGTTGTGTCTCCCAAAGCGATTACCGGCAAGCTTATTATAATTCTGAAATATGTTCTTGATCATATTGTCATAACTTCTAATCTGACAACATCACCCAGCAATGGTTAACGGAGAAATATCATGTCTGCTCAGGTTCATATTCTTGGCCCCCAGTTCAGCACCTTTGTGCGCAGTGTCTGTCTGGCCTGCGAAGAAAAAGGCATCAGTTACCGCTACGGTTTAAAGCCCGACGGTAAAGAAGTTGAGTTCAAAGGTCCTTCTCATCTGGCGCTGCATCCGTTCGGTAAAATCCCTGCGCTGCTCCATGATGACCATGTCATTTTTGAAACCACGGCAATCTGCCGTTATCTGGACGCCGCATTTCCGGGGCCGGCCCTGCAGCCTGCAGATCCGGTTGAACGGGCCTATGTCGATGAATGGTCTGCCGCCCTGAGCTGCTATGTGGATCAGGCGCTGGTGCGCAATTACCTGCTTGAATTTGCGTTTCCCAAAGGTAAAGACGGCAGCATCAGAATGGACAAAGTAGCGGAGCATCAGCCAGCGGTACTCGACATGCTGGGATTGCTGGAACACCAGTTGGCGGGTAAACCTTTCATTTGCGGCGAACAATACAGCATGGCTGATGCCATTCTCACCCCGATGATGGATTATCTGTCCGGCCTGCCACATGCTGAGGAACTGCTGGCGGCAACCCCTGAACTGAAAACCTGGACTGAGCGAATGCAGGCCCGTGATTCAGGCAAACAGGTGCTAATCGCCCGGGGATAAAGATACTCATATTGCCAACATTTCCCCCATACCCGTCGATTGTTCGTATATCCTGACGGGTATGTTCGCATTTAAGATACTGACTTCTTAAAAATTACCGCTAAACTAGTGTTTTAATTCAGCATTCTGCAACCTTTGTCAGGTTATCGGGCAGAACTCTTCCCTGCTGACAGCTATCTGTTTTTCGGCCTTCATTCACATATATGGCCTTTTGCATAAGGAGCACAAGTGCAAAACTCCCCTGAGCAACCACCGATTATCAGCGTTCAGGCGCTGCATAAAACCTATGATTCGGGCTTCAGCGCCCTCAAAGACGTAAATCTTGATATACAGCGCGGCGAGATTTTCGCCCTGCTCGGCCCGAACGGAGCCGGTAAAACCACCCTGATCAGCATCATTTGCGGCATTGTTAACCCAACTCAGGGCACAGTGCTGGCCGATGGTTACAACGTCGTTAAAGACTACCGCGAAGCCCGCAGCAAAATCGGCCTGGTACCGCAGGAACTGAGCACCGATGCCTTTGAAAGCGTCTGGGCCACGGTCAACTTCAGCCGCGGGCTGTTCGGTAAAGCCCCGGACCCTGCCTACATCGAAAAGCTGTTACGCCAGTTATCCCTGTGGGACAAAAAGAATGCCCGTATCCGTGAGTTATCCGGTGGTATGAAGCGCCGGGTGATGATCGCCAAAGCCCTGTCACACGAGCCGGATATTCTGTTTCTCGACGAACCCACCGCCGGGGTTGATGTGGAACTGCGCCGGGATATGTGGGAGATGGTTCGCGAACTGCGCGAACGGGGTGTGACCATTCTGCTGACCACCCATTACATCGAAGAAGCCGAAGAAATGGCTGACCGTATCGGCGTCATCCGTCAGGGCACCCTGATGCTGGTGGAAGAGAAAGACAAACTGATGCGTCAGTTAGGCCAGAAACATCTGCGCATCCAGCTGCAAACACCGCTGAGTGAAATCCCCGCGGAACTGGAAGAATTCCAGCTGGACATTAATGACGGCGGTTATTCCATCGATTACCGCTTTGATGTCTCTGAGGAACATACCGGCATCGCAGAATTACTGCGGGCGCTGAGTAAAGCCGGCGTCGATGTAAAAGACCTGCATTCCAGTGAGAGTTCGCTGGAAGAAATATTCGTTAATCTGGTACACCGGCAGGGAGAGCAGGCATGAACTTCTATGGCATAAAAGCAATTTACAAATTCGAGATGGCCCGTGCCTGGCGTACCCTGATGCAGAGCATTGCCTCGCCGGTGCTTTCCACTACCCTGTACTTTGTGGTGTTTGGCACCGCAATCGGTTCGCGGATGGGTGAAATCGACGGCGTTAGTTACGGGGCCTATATCATCCCCGGGCTGGTGATGCTTTCCCTGTTGAGTGAAAGTATTTCCAATGCCGCCTTCGGGATATTCTTCCCCAAATTCTCCGGCACCATTTACGAAGTGCTCTCGGCCCCAGTATCCCCTTTCGAAATCGTTACCGGTTATGTGGGGGCCGCAGCAACCAAATCAATATTGCTTGGCCTGCTGATACTGGCAACGGCACGAATCTTTGTTGATTATGAGATTGCCCATCCGGTATGGATGATCGCCTTTCTGGTGCTGACGGCCATTACCTTCAGTCTGTTCGGTTTTATGATCGGCATCTGGGCGGATGATTTCCAGAAACTGCAGATCATCCCGCTGATGGTGATTACCCCGCTGACCTTCCTGGGTGGCGCGTTTTATTCCATCAAGATGTTGCCGGAGCCGTGGCAGACCCTGACCCTGTTTAACCCGGTGGTCTATCTGATCAGCGGCTTCCGCTGGGCCTTCTATGGTGTGTCTGACGTGAACGTCGGGGTGAGCCTGAGCATGACGTTCGCCTTCCTGCTGCTGTGTCTGGGCGGCGTATGGTGGATCTTCAAAACCGGTTACCGGATCAAGACCTGAGCATAAAAAAAGCCGCAGGGGTTACCTGCGGCAAACTAAGCTAGCCCCTAAGGACTAATCCCTGACGGGATGCTGTGACTGGCGGGCGGAATCAGCCGCCCGCCAGTTTAACCAGGTTATTCAGTTGCGGTTGCAGCCCGGCAATGCCAGCCGCCACCGGACAATTCTTTAAATCCGTAATCATGCTCCTGCCGCTGACAACCACCCCACCGGCTTCTTCGATCAGTAACAGCCCTGCCATACAGTCCCAGGGGTTAAGATCCGCTTCGTAGTAGCCGTCCGTCTGGCCGGTAATGACGTACGCCAGCCCTAATGCCGCAGAACCAAAACGGCGGTGCTCAACCCCCGCTTCATGCAGGTATTCCAGCACATTCAGGTAAACATTCAGTTCGGCGCGGCGGGAATACCCCAGAATCAGCGTCGGGTCCGCCGGCAAAGCACCGTTCAGCTCACAGCGCTGTTCATTGCAGTAAGCACCTTCGCCACGCTGGCTGTGAAACAGCTGCTGCCGTACCGGGTCATAAATCACCCCTAGCTGGATCTGCCCTTCGGCGACGTAGGCAATGGATATGCCCCACTGGTCTACGTAACGCATGAAGTTGGAGGTACCATCAATTGGATCAACCACCCAGAAGCCCTGTTCCGGTTTCAGGTCGCTGTCTGATTCTTCACCGAAAAAACCGTCTTCAGGAAACGCTGCCTGCAACCGGCTACGGATCAGCTTTTCTGTCCGCTGGTCTGCTTCGGTCACGAAATCCTGTACACCCTTGGCTTCAATCATCAGTTCGCCACTGCTAAGCCCGCGCTGGTATTCCAGCGCCAGCGCCCCGGCTTCGATGGCAATGTCCTTTGCTACCTGATATCTGTCACTCATGTATTTTTCTCATTATTTAGCTGTGCTGTTACGTGCTGTCAGGCTGACATCCAGTACTTTAACGGCGGCCGGTAATTCCGGGTTATGGATGCGTTCCAGTAACACTTCCACCACCAGCTCGGCCAGTTGTTCCGGGTCTTGCCGGATGGAAGACAGGTCATACACCGGCCAGCCCGCCTGCGGGATGTCGTCACAACTGATCACCTTAAGTTGCTGCGGTACGGCGATTTTCTGCGCTATGCGCAGCTGATCCAGAAACCCCATGGCCATATAGTCGCTGACGCAGAAAACCCCGTCGGCCGGCTCGGCCGCAGCCATCAGCAAATCGGCCGCATGACGTCCGCCGTCGTAACTCTGTTCCGGCGCCGAAAACCGTTCAACAGTTTCAATCCCCAAACTGCGGCAACGCTCGGTAAACGCTCCCACCCGCACACTCAGCGAGTAAGACGGCTTAACGGTAGTTACCACCGCCAGTTTGCGACACCCTGAATTAAACAATGTCTCAGCGGCAATCCTGCCGGAGCGGGGGTTGTCCAGCAGTACCCTGTCGACCATGGCATCGGTCTGATCCTTATTGACCAACACCATGGGGACGCCCAGGGTTACACACTCTTCACAGATGCTCTGGGGCGGTGTATCCGAGGTGACAATCACACCGCTGACGTTATATTCGAGCAGCATGCCAATGATCCGGGAAGGATCTTCTTCCCCTTCCACCAGCAGTAGGATCGGCCGCAGGTTATTGGCCAGTAAGGTTTTCGCCAGATATTCCACCTGCCGGCTGCGGAACGGGTTGTCCATATTCGAGGCAATGATACCCACCAGATCTGACCGGTTATTGATCAGGCTGCTGGCCAGTTTATTCACCCGGTAACCCAGTGCCTGTGCCGCCTGCATCACTTTATTACGGGTCTCTTCCGAGACACTCGCATTCGGTGTAAAAGTACGTGACACCGCCGAGCGGGAAACTCCCGCCAGGCGGGCCACGTCAACGGAGGTGACCTTTTTGTTGTGACTGTCTTTGTCAGACATAAACCTGTTACCTGTTTAACGGTATTGTTAAAATCACGTATCTTTACAAAGATAACGGTATAACTGTTGTTTAAAGATTTCCGGATGGCGCTGATTAATCAGTGCCGGCCGTAAGTCAATCAGTCGGGTAAAAACATCCGGATCATCCCCCTGATAACAAAACATCAGTTGGCAGCCGGCTTCCTCCACCTGCGCTGCCAGTGCGGCCAGATCGACACCGTCCCGCACCAGCACTTCAATCACCCAGGCATTAATGCTGTCCCGTGCGGCAGTGATCTCACTGAAGTCTTCCTCCCGGGCCATAATCCGTGCCTGCGGGCTCAGACGGCGTAACTGTTGCAGCTTGTCAGCGGAAAAACTCCAGAAGAAGCAGTCTTCAATAAAGCTCTCGGCATTCACCGCCGCCAGAACTTTTTCCGGGCTAGCCCCTTTCAGTTCGATATACAGTTTGCCGCCGTGCTGCTTTGCCAGCTGAATCACCTGCTGCAACGTCGGCAACGGTTCGCCCCGGTAAAAGTCACTGAAAAACCCGCCGGCATCCAGTTGCTGTAACGCGCGCAGTGACTGTTCAGTAACCGGGCCGCTGCCATCGGTGGTCCGTTCCAGAGTTTCATCATGGCAGAGGACTAACTCACCGTCGGCGGTTTCCTGTACATCCACTTCTGCCCACTGAAAGCCCTGTTCATAGACACGGGCCAGAGCAGCCAGGGTGTTTTCCGGGGCAATCAGCTCGGCTCCCCGGTGGCATACTGGCTGTGGCAGCTCTGCGGTTGTCTGCAGCGGCCGTGCCGGTGAACCCGGGTACGGTACCAGCAGCTCAGGCCGGTCACTGCATACGGCAAGTATCGGCAGTTGCATCAGCGCCTGAATAACAGCGGGCCGCTCCTCATGCCAAAGTACCACTTCAAGCTGCTCCTCAGCCGCCCTGCTTAGTAGCTCAGGGGTGACAAGGGTCTGTGGTGTATTGCTGGCCCGCTCCCAGCACAGATGAATTGCATCAGCTCCGGCTTCAGCGGCCATGGCAAACGGATCTGCTCCGACCGGTACAAGTACGGATAACGGATACTCACACCCGGCAGCCGCCAGCGGTTTAACCCAATCGACAATGAATGAGCCTATTGCTGCGTAGGTAAAGCTGGCCTCCCGCAATTGTTGCAGTGCTACCGGGCCTGCCGTGGCAGCTTTCAGCTCAATATACAGACCGCAGCCTGTCTCAGTGGCCAGCGCCATGACTTCCGCAAAGCTCGGCACCTGTGGCACCCTTTCACGCAGTTCGTTAAAACTCAGAGCTGAAATATGCGCATCGGCCCCGAAGACGGTCATCAGGCTGTCATCATGGCTGACGACACAGACGCCATCGGCAGTCAGCCTGGCGTCCAGCTCCCACATATCCGCCCCAAGCAGTGCTGCGGTACGGAACGCCGCCAGGGTATTTTCTGTGGCGTGATAACTGGCGCCCCGGTGACCGATAATCCGCGGCCCGGCAAACCTTGCACAGGGCCAGTCAGCGGTTGTCAGTTTTGGTATCAGTGCTGCTGACCGGTTCATGCAACCCGCTGCCCCTGCTCATCAAAGATCAGTACCTGTTCGGTATTCAGCGGCCAGCTGACGCTGTCTCCCAGAGCTGCATTTGCCCGTACCGGCTGAATAGACCGCAGCACAGCACCGTTCCCCAGCCGGACATCGTAAAGATTTTCCCGCCCCTGGGTTTCCACAAAGCTGACTTCCCCCTGCAATTCAATACCTGCTTCATTACCGAAGTATTCAGGGCGCACGCCTAAACGCACGATCTTGCCGTCCGGCTGAGCCGGTACCCGGGATGGCATCGGCAAGTGAATGGCAGAGTCTTTCAGCCGGATCTGACCGTTGGCAATGGTTCCGTCCAGAAAGGCAATCGGCGGATTACCGAGGAAGCCTGCAACGAAATCCGTCTGCGGGTTGTGGTACATGTCGTTCGGCGTGGTGACCTGCAGAATCTTGCCGTGATCCATCAGGGCGATGCGGTCACACATGGACATGGCCTCGACCTGATCATGGGTCACCAGAATCGCCGTGATGCCGGTTTCCTGCTGAATACGGCGGATTTCAGAGCGCATTTCCAGCCGCAGCTTGGCATCCAGATTGGCCAGCGGTTCGTCCAGCAACAGTACATCCGGTTTACGAACCAGCGCCCGGCTCAGGGCCACCCGCTGTTGCTGACCGCCGGATAACTGCGACGGCTTTCGCTCCAGCAGATTACCGATATGCACCAGTTCAGCGATTTTATGCACTTCTTTTTTAATCTGCTCCGCCGGCATTTTCTTAACCATCAGCGGAAAGGCGATGTTGTCGAAAATCGACATGTGCGGATACAGCGCGTAGTTCTGAAACACAACGCCGACATTACGGTGCTGGGAAGTCACGTGGGACACATCCCGTTCGCCGAACAGAATACGGCCGCCGTTGCACTGATAGATCCCGCAAATGGAAAACAGTGTGGTGGACTTGCCACAGCCGGAAGGCCCCAGCAGCGCCATCATTTCGCCATCGCGGACTTCCAGATTCATGTTATTGATGACAGTTACGTCATCAAACTTCTTGGTGAAATTATCTAGCAGGATACGCATCAGCCTTTCGAGCCTCCACCGTAAATGTTCATCAGCTTATTCTGGAAAACCAGATACAAAACGATCACCGGCAACACATAAAACAGGCCGATGGACTTAAACAGGTTGAAATCAAATTTCTGGTCATCGGCGATCAGCGAAGCCAGATATACCGACAACACCTGCACATCCGCTTCCGGTGCAAAGATCTGCGGCATCAGGTATTCACTCCAGCCTTCCAGGAAGGAAAACACGCCCAGCGCGATCAGTCCCGGTTTAATCTGCGGTAACACCAGCAGACGCCACACCATGAAGCGGCTGGCACCGTCCTGTACGCCGGCCATTTCGATTTCCCAGGGCACCGTGTCATAAAACCCTTTCATCACCCAGATGCCGAACGGCAACATCAGGGCCGCCTTGATAAAGATCACCCCGATCAGGGTGTTATACAGGCCCAGAAACTGCAGCACGATAAACAGTGCGATCACCAGCGTAACCGTCGGAAATGCATGCAGGGTTAACACTCCCGCCAGAAAGAAACGGCGGAACGGCATATTCAGACGGGAAAGCGCATAGCCTGCCGTCAGAGACACCGACAGAATCACCAGCGTCATTACTGAAGCAAAGATCAGCGTATTCAGGGTCACCTGCCAGATACTCACGGTACCCGGGTCGGTTTCCCACAGAAAACGCCAGTGTTCCAGCGTCAGTTCATTGGGTATCAGCGAACCGGGCGCGGTGTTGGTAAAGGTATCGATGAACAGATACAGATACATCACCAGCAGCGGGACTGAAAACAGCCCCAGAATCAGGGTGACCGGCCAGCTCTTAAAGTTACTGCTGTTTTTATCAGACATAATCAGGCCTCCCCTCAATTCTCAATTTTCGGCCGGGCAACCAGCTCATCAAATTTAAACAGCCGCAGGTACAGCAGCGACACCAGTATCCCAATGGTAACCAGCACCAGCGCCATCGCCGCCCCATAACCGTACTGCAGGTTACCGGCGTAGTTATTCAGCGCGGTAAAGTAGGCTTCCAGCGCCCACACATTGGTGGTATTCCCCGGGCCGCCTTCCGTCGACAGCAGGATGTATTCAAAGGATGTCAGTAACGACAGGGTCGTATAACTGGTAGTGAACAGTATCGGCCAGCGTAACTGCGGCAGGATGATGTAACGTACCTGCTGCCAGCGGTTCGCACCGTCTACTTCACTGGCATAAAGGATAGATTTAGGAATGGCCTGGATAGCACTGGAGAACAGGATCATACCCAGTGACGCACCCACGAACCCGTTGATCAGCACCACCACGGCCCAGGCACTGCCCACCGACCCCAGCATGTAGTTGAACGCAGGCACCCCAAACCAGCCCAGCACCGTGGAAATAAAACCGGTATCCCAGGTGAGCCACTTCCACAGCAGCACATAGAGTACCGGCGGCGAAATCCGTGGTAACAGCCACACAGCCCGGAAAAACGCCGACTGACCGGATGGCAGATAGAAGGTTGTCAGGGCCAGAAACAGGCCAAAGCCAATATTAAATGCCAGCACCAGTAACACGTAAACCAGCGTATTGAACGCCACCACCCAGGTGTCCGGTTTGCTGAACATGCTGGTAAAGTTGTCTGTGGTCCAGATCCAGCCGGTATAACTGGCACTCAGCACCTGTTCAAGTTCAGTTGCGCTCAGCTGTATACCTGTTTCAGTAACGGCTGTTTTAAATTCGTTTTCTGTCAGGTAACGGCGGTTCAGTATCGACTGGCTGAAATATTCAGCAGACTTTTTAAGCTCGCGTACCTTGCGGGGACGGTCTTTTACTTTTTTAAGGGCCCGCTCAAAATCCCGCTTACTGTGATATTCACGGCCCAGCAAGGTGTCACGGAGCCCCTGAATATAGGCAGATTTCAGACCGGCACCGGCGGCCCTGGTCAATCCCTCTTCGGTAACCTGATAACGGTTACTGCTCAGAGCCGTAAGAGACTGCTTATCAAACTCTCCACGGATTTCCAGCTGCTTAACGATTTTGGGTGTTAACAGATATTCGCCGCCGGAAATGCCGGTCGCGGTTCCCATATTGGTAAAACCGAAGACGGCGGTCATCACCACGGGTATCAGAAAAAACACCAGAACCATTACCAGCGCGGGCGTCATAAAGCCCAGACCCAGCAGGCCAATGCGTTGGCGCATACAAATTTCCTATGAACTGCTCTTTCATTGTGCCGGCGGTACCGGCAACCGGAGATAAGGAGCCGGTGTCAGCCACCGGCCCCCGGACCCTTAGCGGATCTGAATGTTGTCACCCAGGGCAGACGCCAGTTCAGATTCAACACCGCTGACGGCATCGGCAACGCTCTTCTGGCCGGTCCAGGCGGACTCAAGCCCTTTGAACATGATCTGCCAGTACTGACCAAACTCAGTGTGATTCGGCATTGCATTGGCATTCACCAGGAGCCGTTCGGTGGCCTCAGTGGCCCACTGATCGTTCGCATAGAGATCAACATTCGCCTGCTCTGAACCAATGCCCAGGTGGGCAGATTTGATGGCGTGCAGCGAGTTAAGACGGGGTTCTGATGCTATGGCAATTAACTGGGCAGCAATGGCGGCATCATCATCGGTGCCAGTATTGGAAATCAGATACACCAGCGGATGGGTTATCGTATTGGCGCGGCCTTTATCGTTACCGCTCGGGATCAGGGTAAACTGGATATTGCCAAAGAAATCATCCAGCCCTTCCTTACCGGTATAGCGCTTATAGTGCCAGGTGCCACCGTGCCAGGTTGCCGCCTTGCCGTTAGCCACTTCGGAATACCACTGGTTCCAGTCGGCACCCAGATGGGTTTTGGAGGTTACCCCCATTTCAGCAGCATCAACGAAGAACTGATACATCTCCGTCATGGCCTGCTTGTCAAAAATCAGCTGACCGGTCTGGGCATCTTTCAGCTGACCGCCGAAGCTCTGGTAAAACTGCCAGTAATCCGGGCCGTTTGAAACCCGTGGTGAAAAGCCCTTACCCTTTTCGACCAGGCCTTTGTCCTGAATCTTTTTGGCATCTTCAATGACGTTATACAGAGTGTATTCACCGCTCTTTACCTTTTCAGGTAGGGCATCGATTTCGGCATCACTGTAGCCGATTGCTTTCATGTGCGGACGCCAGAAAAAGAATGGCCGGGATTCAGCATCCTGAGGCATGCCCCACAATTGGCCGTTATAAGACGCGATTTCAATCAGGTTGTCATATACCTGATTAACCGGCCAGGCATCCTGGTCGATATAATCTTCAATCGGCCGGATCAGACCCGCCTGCGACCAGGGCGCAATGTCCGCATGGGACGTTACAATGATATTCGGCGCAGTGCCGGATTCGCCCGCCAGAGTCACCGCCTGTTTGAAGTTTTCCCAGCCATCGTTAAACAGCTTGCCTTCAACGGTAATATTCAGTTCTTCGCCCTGAATTTTTGCTTCCCGTTCCAGAATATCTGCGGCGATCTCAATCGCCTCTGTACGGTATGAATCAGCCTGATTCGAGCCGCCGGCCCACACGCTGATGGTGACATCTTTAGCCATGGCAGCCGTCGCCACTGATACTGCCAGTGCCACCGCGCCTGCCCTGAGGCCCAGTGCCAGTTTTTTCGTAACCATTGTAAACATCTCCACTTGTTTATTGTTGTTCCGGAGCCCAGTTAACCCCGCCACAGGCCGGGTTTTGGCTGGTTTTCAGACCCTCATAAGAAGGCTTTTTTAGCAAAGCTACCAGATCAAGTTAACACCCGATGCACACGTGTGCAATGGCAAAATATAGAAAAGATGTATGACGTAAGAATGACAAAAATCTTACATTTTGTAATATTTAATCTAAATATATGAAAATAAAACAAATATTCTATTAATGATAAATAATGAAAGGAATCATATTTTTTTCTGCTCACTGAGTGCGCCGCTGAAGAAGATCTGTCCATGTTCACCACAATGCCGGACTCCATATCAGTATTCACTGCTCGCTTAACACTGCGGCTCAGGCCACCCTGTAACAGGCAATCGCAACAAGCCTTAAACATTTGCACCGGCTATCATCCAACCGGCTCCCCGTATCACCTGCGACAGGATCAGGCCTTTGCCCCTGTGCCTTTCAGCCTCAGCCTTAACAAGCAGGTTCTGCAGGTTCAGGCCCTTCATTTAAACGACAGTTCTGTTTTTTCTGCGTATAACCAATATGAGATATACGGCGATTGTCTTCACTTCTCCATCCCGGCGGAGTCTGCTACTAATGCAGGTACTGTGTGAGGTCTGAAGGAGCCGGACTGTATCGATGCAAACAAAAAGTGAACAACTGAAGGTATCTGATGAGATCTTTCAGGGATGGCAGCAGACCGTAAATATTATTGCCGAACTGGCCAGTATTCCGGCGGCGCTGATTATGCGGATCAGCCACGACAGCATTCAGGTCTTTGCCACCAGCGAATCCAGCAATAACCCTTATGGCCGCGGCATGACTGAGCCTCTGGGTCAGGGCCTGTATTGCGAAACAGTGGTCGCCGACCAATCGCAGTTGCTGATCCCCAACGCGCTAGTGAACCATGACTGGAAGCAAAACCCGGACATCGCCCTGGGGATGATTTCGTATTGTGGCCTGCCGCTAAACTGGCCGGACGGGTCCCCCTTCGGCACCATCTGTATGCTCGACAATAAAGAGAACTGCTATACCCCGCAGGCGCTCAGCCTGCTGGATCGCTTTCGTGAAACCATTGAAACGGATTTGCGGATTATTTTCGAAAAACACAGTTTCGAGCTGGCAAACCTGCAACTTGAGGCACGCATTACTGAACGCACACAGGAGCTGGAAGCGCTGAACCTGAAGCTCAGTAAAGAAATTGACCGGCGCAATGCCAGTGAGCACACCCTGCAATACAACCAGCAGTATGACGCCCTCACCGGCCTGGCTAAACGCAGCGCACTGATGCACAGCCTGGAAGCCCAGCTGGAACAGCTTAACCCGACTCGCTCAGGCATCGCGGTGTTATATCTCAGCCTGACGAATTTCAAATCCATTAACAACAGTTATGGTCACGTCATTGGCGATAGGGTTCTGCGCGAGCTGGCCCGGCGTATCCAGAGCACGCTTGAACATCACCAGTTTGCAGCCCGCATCATCGGTGATGAGTTTGTCATCGTCAGCCAGCCACAGAAACCCGGGCAAACCGTCTGTCAGGATTTAAAGGAACAGGCACTGGCGCTGGCACATAAGATCAGCAAGCTCAGCCAGAACGTTTATAACATCCACGGCCATTCGATAACCGTCAGTGCCAGTATCGGGATCGCAATGGCACCCCATGATGGCCTGGAAGCAGCGGCGCTGATCCAGAAAGCCAGTGCAGCAATGGCAGCCAGTAAGGAAGATAAACTTAGCTACGGCTTCTTCAGCGAGGCAACCGAAGCACTGATAAATCAGCGCTACCTGCTGGAAACCCATCTGGCTGATGCGCTGGAAAACGATGAACTGATGCTTCACTACCAGCCACTGATCTGCACCAAAACAGGCGTAACCGTTGGCGCTGAAGCCCTGCTTCGCTGGTTCAGCCCGGTGCTGGGTAATGTCCGGCCCGACCAGTTTATCCATGTGGCCGAACAGACCGGACAGATTATGCAGATCGGCAGCTTTGTCCTGCGCAGTGCCATCCGGCAGGCCAGCCGCTGGCATAAACAGTATCCGGCCGATTTCCGTATCGCCGTTAACATTTCACCCATCCAGTTTAAAGACGATCAGTTCGCCGGTTACCTTGCAGAATTACTCGACTGCTATCAGCTTCCTGCGCAATACCTCGAAGTTGAAATAACCGAAGGCGTACTGATTGAAGATGAACACCGGGCGGTTAAAACCATCCGTACCATTCAGGAACTGGGGGTGCGTACCTCTCTGGATGATTTCGGTACCGGCTATTCATCGCTGAGCTATCTGAAAAAATATTCTTTTGACACCCTAAAGATAGACCGCAGTTTCATTGCCAATATCGTAGACAATAAGCAGGATCAGAAGCTGGCACGGGGCATTATTTCAATCGCCCGCAGCCTGGATCTGCAGGTAGTGGCCGAAGGTATAGAAACCGCCGAACAGAACCGCTTCATCAGCCAGGAAGGCTGCGACTACGGTCAGGGATACTATTACGGTAAACCGGTTCCCGGCGACGTATTTGCAATCCGCTATCTGAAAGACAATCATACAAAACAGCAGGCGATACAGATCTGTGCCATGCAGAACAGCCTGACGAATAACAAAGTTGCTGGTTAACCAGCCCGGACGCCCTACTTATGAGCCATCTTTCGACCCAGGAAATTATCGGACACTTAGCAGACCTGACCGGTGCCCTGACCTCAGAAACTGACCATGTGCGTCTGCTGGACCGTATTATTCTTGGCTGCATGAGCCTCACCAATGCCGACGGTGGTACCCTTTATACCATTGACGAGCACAGTGATAATGACCTGAACATTGCCATTCTGCATAACCGTTCCCTGGGCATTCACGGTAAACCGAGCAACTTCCCCACCATCGAAATTTACAATTCCCGCCAGCAGGCGTCGAAGCTGGTTGCCGTACAGACCTTTGTGTCCAAACAGACCATCAATATTCCGGATGCCTACAGCTGTACTGAATATGATTTTTCCGGCACCCGTAATTTTGACAAACAGCTGAGCTATCACTCAAAGTCGTTCCTGTGTGTCCCGCTGAATGACCATGAGAACGTCACCATCGGTGTTTTGCAACTGATCAATGCCCTGGATGAAGATGGCAACATCATTGAATTCGATCAGACCCACCTTGAACTGGTTCAGTCCCTTGCCTCACTGGCAGCAACGGTGCTGACCAAACGGCGTCTGATCAATGCCCAGCGGGAATTATTCGAATCCTTTATTAAACTGATTGGCCGGGCCATTGACCATAAGTCTCCGGTGACGGGCAAACACTGCGAACAGGTGCCGGAAATCGCCATGCTGCTGGCCGATGCGATTAACAGCAGCCAACAGGGATCATTTGCAGATACACACTTCAGCGAGCAAGAACTGTACGAACTACGGATTGCTGCCTGGCTCCACGATTGTGGCAAAATCACCACGCCTGAATACATCATCGACAAAGCCACCAAGCTGCACACCATGTTCGACAGGATCGAGCTGATCAGCAGCCGGTTTAAAATCTACCGGCAACACTTGCGCCTCAGTTTCCTGCAGCAAACCGCTGAATTTTCTGATCAGAACACCGCCCAGCAGCAAGCACTGGATCAGCAGTTGGCGCAACTCAGTGATGATCTGGCGTTTCTGCGCTCAGCGAATACCGGTAAAGAATTCATATCTGAAGCTGACCAGCTGCGGATTAAAGCAATCGGCGAACTTCGCTGGGAAGATGAAGACGGCATACACTGCCTGCTGACTGAAGACGAGATCAGTAACCTGTGTATCAGCCGCGGCACACTGACGGAAGATGAACGTCAGGTAATGCGTGATCACATCAAGGTCTCCATCGACATGCTGGAGTCCCTCAAATACCCGCGGCAGCTGGCTGAAGTGCCGGAAATCGCCTGCAGCCACCATGAACACATGAATGGTAGCGGGTACCCCCGTGGCCTGACCGGTGACCAGTTGTCATTAAGGGCCCGGATCATGTGCATTGCCGACGTGTTTGAAGCTCTCACCTCACCGGACCGCCCCTATAAGAAAGGCATGTTGCTTTCCAAAGCGATGAACATCCTCGGCCATATGGTTCAGGACGGTCATCTTGATCCGCAGCTGTTTAAACTCTTTGTTGAAAGCGGTACTTACAGAGCCTATGCCGAAAAGCATATGTCGCCCCGGCAAATCGATGATTTTGATATCAGCGCACTGCCGGGTCTGAACGGTTAACCAGGCCGTTCAGAAGAACAGCCCGCCGTCTATTTTTGCCGGTGGCAGTAAATCCCGTCCCACGGCTGCTGGCCGGCTTCACGGCTTTCGGCGATGCGCAGTAAATACATCTGTGCACAGTAATCATCCTTATCAGACCGCAGATACCGGCGGAAAGCGGCGTCGGCCTCGTCCCAGCGCTGTTGCTGATACGTCCGCACCCCGGCAGAAAAGTCATCAATGCCGGTCAGTTGCACCGGCGTCAGCTCTGAACGCTTGCCCACCGGCTGGTACAGATCCACCGGCTCAAAACGGCCTTTTACCCTGACCCGGTCGATATAACGAAAACCGTACTCAGGCACGCTGTTAGCGGTTTCATCACTGACTAACAGCGGGCAGTTATAAAACTTCGTCAGCCCTTCCAGCCGGGACGCCAGATTCACCGCATCCCCCATGACGGTATAGGCCATCCGGAAACTGGAGCCCATGTTCCCGACATTCATCTGTCCGGTGTTAATGCCCATGCCCACAGAGACTTCCGGCAAACCTTCTGCCACCAGTTGCCGGTTCAGCTCCGGCAGCACGGCCAGCATGTCCATCGCCGCCTGCAGGCTGTGCCGTGCATGGGAAGCATCCTCCAGAGGCGCACCCCAGAAGGCCATCACCGCATCACCGATGTATTTATCAACGGTACCGCGCCGCTGGTGAATTTTTGCGGTCATGGAGGTCAGGTATATATTCATCATCCGGGTCAGCTGCTGGGGCGATAGCTGTTCCGAAAGGCTGGTAAAATCGCGGATATCCGAGAAAAACACGGTCATCTCCCGGCTTTCACCGGATAGCTGTACCGCATCACCCTGCGCACTCAGCTCGGCCACCACTTCCGGCGGAATATACTGGCCGAACTGACCTTCCAGCTTGCGGATATTCCGGGTTTCAAAGAAATAGCCCGTGATCTGTAAAAACAGATACAGCAACACCACCAGAAACAGGCTATAGCCCAGGGGTATCACCCACTGTAATGCCTGCCAGGCATACAGATTAAACCCGCTTAACATGCCCACCCAGACCAGGGCCAGCAAGCCTGAAACCAGCACAGACGTACGGGGAATCAGCAACGAGAGCAGTAAACCGCTGAGCAATACCTGCAGCAACTCAACGCCTAAGGTGTAATCTGGCCGGTGGTTGATCTGCTCATCCAGAATGCCGGCAATGATATTGGCATGTACCTCAACACCGGCATAACGGCTGCCGACAGGCGTGACCCGTAAATCCAGCAGCCCGGCGGCACTGGTTCCCACCAGCACGATGGCTCCTTCCAGTACATCAGCACTGGCGCGGCCGTTGATAACATCCGTCGCCGATACGTAAGGGAAACTTCCCTGCCGGCCCCGGTACGGCACCAGCACAGCACCACCGTTATCTACCGGAATGCTGATCCCCGCGGCATCCACCGCCACCAACACAGAATCGCTCCCGTCACTTTCTGTTACCGGTATTACCTGATCTTCTTCAAACAGGGCGAGAATCATAGCCAGCGCGAGAGACGGATAGTACTGCGACTGGTATTCCTGCAACAACGGCACCCGGCGGTATACCCCGTCGGCATCTACCCGGGGGTTATCAATAAAGCCATTGCGGATACCCGTGGCCTGAAACGCATCCAGACTGGCCACCACACCACTGGCACGGGGTACCGGAATGCCTTGCAACTGGCCGGCACCCACCACCGGGCTACCCGGATCTCCCACTTGCAGCTGCTGTGTGCTGCGATCAAACACATAGCCCAGCACTACTGGCCGGTCTTCCAGTGCAGCGGCAAACTGCCGGTCCGGATTCAGGCTGTCCAGCTGGGTGCTGAGTTCGCTGCCCGCAGTTGCCGGCCGGCTATCGAGCCACTGCTGCAACGCTTCAAACGGCACATTACGGTCGGCTTCAGCAAACAACATATCGAAACCGACAATCGCCACCCCGTATTCATCAAACAGCTTATTTAACAGCTTCGCCAGTGTCGCCCGGCCCCAGGGCCAGCGCCCCTGTTCAGCCAGGCTGGCTTCATCAATGTCTACAATGACGATGCGCGGGTCCTGATCATCCGCCAGAAACTGCCGTAACCTCAGGTCGTACAGATCCGATTCAAAGCGCTCCAGCAAGACCGGGCGGCTATCCTGAATCAGCGGCACCAGCATCAACAGGGTAAGTAAGATCCCCAGACCGCTGCGCACCAGCCGCTGGCCGACACTGAATCCCTTAATCACTGGTACTACTCCCCTGTAAAGCAGGTATTGTCATAGCGGGTATTTCCGGGTGTATGTTGCATAGTATTGTGACTCAATATTTTGTATCGTTAGTGTATTCATCTGCCGGGCGTCTTTGCCGGCAGGGACTATCAGACCGGCCAGTCAGGAACAGGTGATCAGATGAAGCTCGATATCCTCGGTTGCAGCGGCGGCATCGGAAAAGGACTCAAAACAACCACGTTTCTGGTCGACGATACCCTGTTGCTGGATGCCGGTACCGGTGTTGAGTCCCTGACCCTTGAGCATATGCTGCAAATCCGGACGGTTCTGATTACCCATGCCCATGTTGACCATATCACCGGCCTGCCGCTGATGCTGGCAACCATTTTCGATCAGCATCAGGCACCCGTGGATGTTTACGCCCTGCCGGAGGTTATCAGCGCCCTGCAAAACCATATTTTCAACTGGATCATCTGGCCGGACTACACCTGCCTGCCGGAAAAGAATCCAATTCTGCGTCTGCACCCGCTCAGCGTTGGCGATACCCTTCAGCTGGAAAACAAATCCGTTGAAGTATTACCGGCAGAGCACCCGACCCCCACGGTTGGTTACCTGCTGAGCAATGCCGCCACCAGCTTTGCTTTCAGTGGCGATAACGGCATTAATGACCGGCTCTGGCCGATCCTCAGTGAGCGCCGGCCGGACCTGCTGATTGTCGATGTCTCGTTTACCGATGACGTCGACGAACTGGCCCGGCTCAGCGGCCATCTGACACCCTCTCATCTGGCTGAAGAGCTCGGCCACTTCAGCCATAACTGCCCGGTCATGATTACCCACCTGAAGCCGGGCTTTGAAAGCGAAATCATGAACCGCTGTCAGGCACTGATGCCGCACCGGGACATTCGCAAACTGCAGCATGGCTGCCTCACATTGCCCCTGAAATAAACCCGCCTCTGTTTAAGGTGCCAGGCCACCGTCCTGCAACAGCGCCGTACCGGAGACTGTTGCCGGCGTTCCGTCGGGCATAACACCCGTCGCACCGTAACTGGTTATCGCACCTTCTGCCTGACTGCCCACCAGATTAACCGTCATCTGCCCGGACATATTTGTCTCAGTTTCCACCACCGTACAGGCACCGCCATAACAGGTACCTGAAAGCCCGATTTCACCGCCATCAAGCACACTGCTGAGGCTGGTATCAGCGCTGTCGATAAGGCTATAGGTGCGCACACCGGTACCATCGTTCACCTGTGCCACCACCGAAGTTTCTGTAATGGTCTGGGTATCCCAGTCAATCACCATATAGGTACCGTTATACAGTTGGCTTTCCTTCGCAACACTGGTGTCACCATAGCCAATCAGCGTCCCCGTCTGCCCGGTCTCAATCTGCGGTGGCGTCATCAGCGAGGAGCCCTGACCAAAGGTATAAAGATAGGATCCGGACTTTGCACCGGCAACAGCAGCCACTTCCGCCGCAGTGGTTAAACTGTCTGTATACATGAAACTGAAGCTTCCGCTGGTTTCCAGGGTTACGCCGTTGGACACCACCTCAAACCCGGAATCCCAGCGCCCCCAAGACACATTCGATGACCCGACACTGATGAAACCGGAATCTTTAACATCACTCAGCGAATCGGAACCGGTAAACAGGCAGGGCGAACACGCATCGGCTGACAGGCTGTCGGAATGTACAAACCGGATCCCGGTGACCATTTTTGAATCAATCATTGCGGCTGAGCGTTTCTCGATTTTGACCGCATCGTTGGCGTTTTTCAGCGACCCGGATTCGTTGCTGTTAAAGGCAACGGCAACCAGGCTGCCTTCAGGCGCCAGCACCGCATTGCCGGTGGGGTTCGGTGCCTGGGGGATTCTGCCTTCAGTTGACTCCGTCACTGTATCTGAGGGAGGAGTCGTAAGCTGAGGATCGGTGGCCGGTAAGGTTGCATCACTGCCTGATACATCAGCAGCGTCAATGTTCAGGGTTACTGAGCCGGTATCATCACTGACAGAGCTGCCACCAGCTGAGGCGTCGCCCGTGCCAGCATCTGCCGTTGTGTCTGCACCTTCCTGAGTTGTTTCACCGGCTGCGGTTTCTTCTCCGGCAGTGCCTTCAGACTCAGCAGCTGTATCGGAGTCGCCCGTGCCTTCTGAATCGTCACTTGCTTCAGATTCATCAGATTCTGAGGATTCTTCTGACTCTTCAGTATCCTCCTCAGAAGAGCCGTCTTCAGCAGAACCTTCACCAGTTTCGGTGGACGGCGGCGTTTCAAAAACCTGTATCGCCCCCTGGGTCTGGATCACGAACGAATTACCCGCAACAATATTCTCGCTGCGCGCACCTTCATTACCGGCAACATTAATTTCACCGCTGTTGACGGAACCGGTGACCGTTGTGCCTTTACTGATGATGACAAAATCCGTGCCCCGTATACCAATGGTCGCCACCGTGGTTTCCAGCCGGTAATCCTCTTTATCCACCTTACCGATCTGGCCTGACAGAGTACGCATGCCCCCCTTCAGCAACTTGTATATAGCCTTACCTTCGGTGGGCTCTGCTGCATCGAACCTGTATTCGGCAATTTTAAATTCTGTCTCTGAGCGCAACGACAGCCGGGAACCATCGGTGAAGCGCACTTGTAAACGCCCTTTTTTACCGGTCGTCAGTAAATCATCGGCATACACTTCAGCCTTACGGGCCAGCTTGCGTACCTGACCATCCGGCCCGGCCGCCTGATTCTGACCGATACTCAGAATGACTTTACCGACAACCTCTGCCGCAGCCACAGGGAACGGAGCCAGCAATACCACCAGCAGAAAAAAAGCAGATACAAACACAGCTTGCCCAAAAGGCGCTTGCGTTATTGCCCGTGCATATAACATGTCGCCACCTCATTTAAAGTCCCGGCGCAGACCGAAATTAATCTGCTCACGCCGGAAATCATTCAGTTCAATATTGGAGTCTGAATCGGCATAGCTGTAATTAGCCAGCAACGACCAGTCAGGTTTAAAGCGCCAATTCATATTCAGATTCAGCGCTGCATATTTATCTTTACGTTTTACGTTATAGATCCAGTGATCACCGGCATATTCACTGACCTGATACACCAGACTGGGCATGAGCGTCAGATCCTGAAGCGGAGTCAGCTGCACCCCCAGGCTGACACCATAGAAATTCCGGTCGACGTCCCCGTCGGCCAGAGTGCCTGGCTCATCGGGTTTTTCATTGCCGATAAAACCGCCCAGCACGTAAACCGGCTTCCAGTTACCCTCACCGGCATACAGGTAATTGCTGCCCAGGCTGTACTGCCGGGAGTCCCGCCACTCGCTGGATGCGTATTCAAGATCATTCACCGCCAGATAGGAACGCAGCAGGCTGCGGTTACTCAGTTGCCGGTTCCAGTCGACACTGAGGCCCATTAAATCCCGGTAGCCGTCCTCATCGAGCCGGTAGTCCTGGCGCACCGCATTCAGCTGATACTGATTTTTACCCTCATACCAGCGATGGCCAACTTTCAGGGTAAGGTTGGAATTGTCCTGTGCTTCTTCGGTGTCGTAATAGCGGATATCCAGACGGGATTCAAAAATCAGCGAGCGGTCTTCAGCATAGCGATGCTCAACATCCACACCGGCTTTCAGCGCCATAAAAGAATCCCCTCTGCCCAGTGCATCATCACTGAGTACCACGCGGGTCAGCTGGCTGCCCGGGGCAGAGTTAACATTGGAATCATATCCGGCATACAGTTCGATAAACCCCTGTACCCGGGTGAAGCGGTTCACCCTGCGCTTTTCGATCAGTGCAAGGTAACGGTCTATGCGGGTTAGGACCCGGGGAGGCGGATTTTTGGTTTTGACCGCATTAAACATGGCAGCGGCCTGATCAAACTTGCGCTGCTGGTAATAGCCCCGGGCCAGTTCAAGCCTGGCCAGCTGATTATCCGGCTCAACCAGCAACACCCGTTCCAGCGCAAACACCCCTTCTTCAAGGTGGAAGGTTTCAATGGCCGCCACGGCGTACTGAATATCAAACGCGGGGTCGCCTTCATACTCCGGCAACATTGTATTCGCCAACTGATACGCCTTTCCAAACTGGCCAGCGTCGACGAATTGGGAGAGTTCTTCAAGTGAAGCAAAGCAAACGCTGCTGAACAGGTTTGCTGCAGTAAGAAGACTCCCCGCAAGTAAGGGCTTTAAACGGCCCCTATGACTGGAAAAATACTGCAATCTCACACATGCATCCTTTCATTCAAAGACTGTTAACCATACTAACAATCCGGGAATAACAAGGCCATGTGTAACGCCACCACTCTGGGTAGCACAGGCCTGATCAGATCAACTGATCAAGCCATTGCTGACGCTCCGACGTACAGCTTCCCGCCAGCACAAAACCTTTCAGCATGCCGGCGGCATCCCGATACAGACTGCGCAGGCCATCCTCAGCGGTTTCTGTCTGCCACTCACCTTCAGCCCCGGTTTCCGGAGACTGAATGGTTAACGGCAGCGCCGGCGTTTTTACCACCACAGGCATAGGCGGATACTGCGCCATGGTTGGCCGGCCCAGAAGACAGTCTGCCAACGCACGGACGCCAAAGTTAATCGGCGCAATATACGGCAACACCCTGCCCTGCAGTTCGGCACAGTCACCCAACGCGTAAACATCGGCGACGTTAGTGCGCAGACCGCCGTTGACCTTAATACCCCGGCCACAGTCCACGCCGGCGGTTTGTGCCAGCTCAGTACGGGGTTTCAGGCCCACGGCCGAGATCACCAGATCAGCTTCAACAATTTCGCCGCTGGTCAGGGTCAGGCGGTAACCGCTGTCTGCCTGATCAACGATCTCAACGCTGGTCTGTAACTGCCAGCTGACACCCTGTGCGGAAAGTTTCGCCTGTAAGGCTTCACCCACCTGCCGGGGAATCAGCCCTTGCATAGCCCAGTCACCCAGGCCAACCACGGTCACATCCAGCCCCTGATTACTCAGATCATTAGCAAACTCGCAGCCGATCAGGCCATTACCGATAATGCAGACTTTTTTAGCCCCTTCCAGCCGGGTGCGCATGACCCGGTAATCCGTCAGATCATTCACGCTCAGCACATCTGCCGCGCCGCTGCCTGATAGTGGTAAGCGGATTGGCGCAGCGCCGGTAGTCAGAATCAGTTTACTGTAGGCCTGTTCGCCGATATCGGTATGCAGCATATGCACATCGGCGTCGATACGTTCAGCCTGCACCCGGGTATAGACACGGATATTCAGCCGCTGCTCTATCTGCAATGCAGTTTCAGTGACCAGTTCAGGGGCGGTTTTACCCCGGGTAAGCGCATTGGAAAGGCCCGGTTTGGAATAGTTAGCGCCATCATCAGAAGTAAACACAACAATCGGCTTCTGCGGGGCTTTTTCACGCAGCGTTTCCGCCAGGCTATATCCGGCAAAACCACTGCCGACGATAACCACCGGAGGTTCGTCGTTCAGTACCGCAGCCATTGGCGTATCAGCAGCAGGCTCAGCAGATGCAGCGGCGGCAGCTACCGGTGATTCAGTGATCTCAATCATTTCGAAGTCGGCCTTACCGACGCCACAGTCCGGACATAACCAGTCATCGGGGACGTCTTCCCAGCGGGTACCCGCCATGATGCCATCATCCGGCCAGCCTTTGGCCTCGTCGTAAATCAAACCACACACCACACAGAGCCATTTTCTCACGCGCTACTCCTCTCCCCGGAAACCCCTGTTTCCTCTGATTAAAACCAACAATTCTCTTTTTCGCCAGTAAAAACAATCAATTGTTCAGGAACTGACGTGAATACAAAAACACCCGGCGCAGCTGGATACGCCGGGCTGTTACATCAGGTCACACGGATTGCTACGTTCTTGGTGTGCACGTAGCTGTACAGTGCTTCCTGACCTTTTTCACGGCCGTAACCGGATAACTTAATGCCGCCAAACGGAGTTTCAATGCCCCCGGCATACCACTCGTTAACGAACACCTGACCGGCCTGCAGTTTACGGCTGGCCCGCATGGCACGCGTAAGGTCATGGGTAAAGACACCGGCCACCAGACCAAATTCGGTACCGTTGGCCAACGCCCAGGCTTCCTCTTCCGTATCAAACGGTGTAATGGCCAGCACCGGGCCGAATACTTCATCCCGGAAAATGCTCATCTCAGGGGTCACATCGGCAAATACGGTTGCTTCAAAAAAGTAACCCGGCCGCTGAGGCACATCTCCACCTGTTACCAAACGCGCACCTTCTTCTTTGGCACGGTTAACAATGCTGGCAACACGCTTTTGCTGATCCGCAGAGGCCAGTGGCGTCAGGTCAGCATTTTCCATGCCCGGCCCCATTTGCAGGCTTTCGGCCAGATCTTTCACCGCGGCGACCACCTGATCATAGACATCCCGCTGTACCAGCATGCGTGACATGGCAGAGCAGACTTGCCCGGCGTTAAAGAAAATACCCCATTTCACGCTGCTTAACAGCTGATCCATATCCGCATCATTAAACACCACCGCCGCAGACTTACCGCCCAGCTCCATCACGCACGGCAGTGCGCGGTCTGCTGCAGAACGCAAAATCGCCTGCCCGGTGGCTACCGAGCCGGTAAAGACAATCTGGTCGATCTCAGGATGAGCCACCAGCTGTGCACCGGTACTGTGGCCATAGCCATTGATGATACTCAGGGCACCCTCCGGTAAACCGGCATTCTGGCAAGCCTGAGCCAGCAGCAACATGGCGAGGGGGGTATTTTCCGGGGTTTTCACGACCACCGCGTTACCGGCCGCCAGCGCAGGGGCCAGCGAACGGGCGCAGATATCAACCGGAAAATTCCACGGCACGATTTGGGCTGACACGCCCATAGGTTCGTAATAGGTGAAATCGACGTAATCATTACCCAGTGGAATGGATTTACCTTCGATCTTATCCGCCATGCCGGCGTAGTATTCGAAGTATCGGGCCGCGGTGGTGAACTCACCCATGGCATCGTCCAGCGATTTACCGCTTTCCTGTACCAGAAGCAGCGCGCCTTCCTCCGCCAGCGCCCGGATCTCAGCGGCGATGCGGTAAAGAAGTTCAGCCCGGACCGCCGGACGGCAGTCGGTCAGTTCGCCGCTGGCCACACAGGCCCGGGCAGCCTTAACAGCCCGGTCGATATCGGCGGCATCAGCCGCCGCCATGCTGGCAAATACTTCGCCGGTTGCCGGGTCATATACGTCGATGCTTTCGCTGCCATCAACCCATTCGCCGGCAATGAAATTCTGCCAGTGTTTCACGTCTGTCATGGTTTACTCCAGTCTGTCTGCTTTCAGGCCATCGACTCAGCATAACGGTTAGCCACCCACTGGTGGAAGTGATGGGTCGGACCATCCAGTACCGGAGAGAATACACCGCCCTCAAATGCCGGAGATTTACGGCCGTTCTGCATGCCCTCTACCGCAAATACATCTTCGCCGAACACCACTTTCCAGCTTTCCAGTACGGATGTACGGCAGGCAGCATATTTATCACCACAGGCTTCTTCGCCCACATACGCCAACTGCAATTTTTCCAACGTTTTATTATTTGCCTGCGGCTGCAAAATGATTGAGAACACATGATCCGCCTGCACACCTAACAGCACATTCGGATATAGCGAGATGTATTCCGCCTGGCGGATCTTGTCCTGTGGCCAGTCGGTAAACTGTGGCAGGCTGGTACCGGCAACATCAGACAGGTTATAGGTATAGCTGCCCTGCCCCGACATGTTGTCGTTCACAATCAGGTTATAGTGCTGATCCAGCGGTGAGTAGGTATTCAGGCTCGGGTGAACCCAGGGCAGGTGGTAAGCCTCGCAGTAGTTTTCGACCGCCAGTTTCCAGTTCGCCATCACGGTCAGTTCCATGGCGCTGCCGGTCGGTGCGACATGCACCTTGTCGAAGCCACCGTTGCCGGTAAACTCTTCCCAGCGCTGTACCAGGGGCGTGATAAATTCTTCGAACGGCACACCGTCGCCGGACAGGTTGATAAATATAATGTCATTCCACATGGCTGAACGGACTTTACGCAGGCCATGCTTCTCACAGACAAAACCTTCCGCCTTGTGTACCCCAACGCCGCCGATATGTGGCGTCCCCTTCAAGTTACCGTTCAGGTCATATGTCCAGGAGTGATACGGGCAACGCACCATGCCTTCCACTTCGGTTTCTTCCCGCAGCAGAATCATGCCCCGGTGGCTGCAGATGTTATGAAAGACATTAATTTCGCCATCGCGGTTACGCATAATTGCCAGCGGTAACCCCATGAAGTCAACCGGCTTGGCAAAGCCTTTCTTGGGTAACTCGCTGCCAAAGGCCAGACCCGCCCAGGTTTTACCCAGCACGTTATCACGCTCGTACTCAAACATCGCCGGATCATCATACACCGCATTTGGCATGCCATTAGCTTCAGCGATAGGCTTACGAACGGCGTCCAGCGTCGCCAGAGGGATTTGCTGCATTGAATCAGTCATAAGTGTGCTCTCAACAGAACCGGCAAACATACAACAACCGGTGGATTCTTATTTTCAGGCACGCTGTACAGCCCTGCAGTATTGCACTGCTGATAAATGGCCAAAGCGATACCCTGTTTATCCGTCAATAGTAGCGGCGCACCGGGAAAGCTGACAAACGACTTATTCGCCCTTAACCCATTACAAAATGTAATAGATAATAAACAAGTTTGAAAAACCGGCAGAAAGCCTCTAAATTGCCTGATTATAAAAGGATATGTGGTCATCAGTACTTACCTTCCAAACGGGTCAGCACAGTAATAATTCAAAAAAAACGCCACGATCTATTACAAAAAATAACAATAAGAGCCTGTTGAATTCTATGCGCATCACCCCCCTGCCACCACTGAACAGCCTGGTGGTATTTGAATCCGCCGCCCGGCACCTGAGTTTCACCCGTGCTGCTGACGAGCTTAATGTGACTCAGGGTGCCATCAGCCGTCAGATCCGCCATCTGGAAGACTATCTGGGCCGCAAACTGTTCATCCGCGATAAACGCAGCCTCAGCCTCACCAGCACCGGCATGGAATACTACGACAGCATTCAGCAATCCCTGTTACTGGTCGCCGGTGCTACCGGGAATATTTTGCAATGGCAGGGTGATCAGCAGGTTACCGTGGTAACAACCCATGCAATGGCCTCTTTCTGGCTACTGCCCAGATTCAACGCCTTTCAGGAACTGCATCCGGACATCGACGTACGCATACTGGCGGTAGACTCCCTGAAAGACATCCGCCACAACGAATTCGATATCGCCCTGTTTTTCTGCCACGAAGCTCCGGCAGACCTCTCCGCAACCCCATTATTTGCCGAAAATGTCTTCCCGGTATGCAGTCCGGGCTACCTGGAAAAGAATCCGCATATAAGCCAGACAGAAGACATGCTTAAAGGCACCCTGCTAACCCTTGAAGTGGGGGAAGAATGGCTCAGCTGGCAAGCCTGGTTCCGGGCCTGCAGCATCGAATACAGAGCAGACGCAGGCCCGCGGATGAACATCAACAACTACCTGCTGGTAATCCAGTCAGCCCTGAACGGCCAGGGCCTGGCGCTGGGGTGGGAAAATCTGGTGGATGACTATCTGGCCAGCGGCCTGCTGGTGAAACCGGTAAGCACCAGCGTAGAAACCACCTCCCAGTTCCTGATGCTGGAACCTGAACAGACCGCCCGCCCCAAGCAGGGCGCAGAGTATTTCAGAAAGTGGCTGTTATCGTTAATCTGATAACCAACTATTTAAGATTTGTCCAGAGACCGTCAATGTCGGCACATACGATAAAGAAAGGATTAAGAAGTGTATCCGGCCTCGTATTGTACAGCAGAGGATCCAGACCAGGGTACTGCAAAACCTTACCTCCAGCGGCTTCAACAACAGCATGAGCAGCTGCGGTATCCCATTCGCTGGTCAACCCCAAACGAGGATAAAGATCCGCTTTCCCTTCGGCTACAAGACAAAGCTTCAGCGAACTTCCCATCGATACAACTTCTGTTTTCGGCAAGCCTTTTACAAATGATTTAAAGGCATCTGACTGATGAGAGCGACTGCCGACAACGCGCCATACCTGCCCTTCAGCTGGTACAGGTGATACCTCTATCGGCGTAACCTTTCCGGCTTCCTCTTTATACGCACCCTTTACATCACCCCAGTACGTCACATTCAGTGCAGGCGCATAAACGACGCCAAAAACAGCTCTGCCGTTGTCAATCAAAGCAATATTAACGGTGAATTCACCATTCTTCTTGACGAATTCCTTGGTGCCGTCAAGAGGATCGATAAGCCAATACGTTTTCCAGGAGATCCTGTCCTGATGTTCTTCATTCACAGACTCTTCAGAAAGCACCGGAATCTCAGGCGTAAGCGCTTTAAGACCTGCCACAATACAGTTATGCGACGCCAGATCAGCCTCAGTTAACGGGCTTTCATCCTGCTTATCGTAAATAACGAAGTCCCGTTGATATATTTCCATAATCGCATCGCCAGCCTTTTTCGCCAAAGCAATGACCTCATCATTCTCAAACATGACTTCCCTTCTCGTTATTCAAAATACACGCAGTCATACTCATTTTTTCCACTACTAATAACCTCGGAATCCACAGACCGACACAAAAACAAAACAAGGACATAAAATGTTTAACACCAACTGATTGTCAGAATACCTAGAATTTAATATCATCTCAATTCTTAATGACGGACCGGCCTCATGAGCGCAAAAAGACTTTCACCAATTGAACTTAACAAGCTGCGTAGAATAGCGGTACAACTGCGCCTTACAGGTGAAACACTCGCCTCAGTTAAATCTAAAACCGGACTATCTCACCCCACCATTATTTCAGCTCATAAATGTTTTATAGATGGAGGATGGGAAGCGGTTAATACACGACAACGTGGCCGCCCAAAACAAAACGCTGAAAGCACGACCCCACCCGAAGACTGCCTGTCATTCATCATAAATAACTCACCAGCTTCCACAGGCTTATGGACAAATATCAGCGTTAAGCAATGGTTTCAGGATTATCACAACCAGATCATCACTACAAAAACCGTGAATCGTCATCTGAAAAGCTGGGGGATTTCAGCACCTGAGAGCACAGCCGACCTGAGAACAGCTCAGGCATGGCTGAGTCATTACCATCCTCAGTCGGATCCGGAACATAAAATCGCTGATGAATACAAAAAAGTTCTGAAAGGTGGCATTGGACTTATAAAATACCCCTGCCCCCATACACACAAGACAATAGAAGGCACTTTTGTATACGCAGAAGACTTCAGAGGTAAACTGTACTGGCTGGCAAAAAAAGGCAGACCAGATACACAACTGATAATAGAGTTTCTTACCAGACTTAACGAAAAATTCCGTCAGAAACTCCTGCTATCATTTCATAGCTACTCTCTTAATCGGTTTCAACAAATAAACGTACAGCGTCAACAATTCAAAAACATTTTGCTGTTAACCCATTCGAACACCGTAGGCCAACTGTCTCAGCCCCTATTACCGGCAGCTGAAACACAACGCACAGCAACGCATCACAATCAGTCATATGTGAGGAACACAATGGCACTTACACACTTAGAAAGACTGGAAGCAGAAAGTATTCAGATAATGCGCGAAGTCGTCTCTAAATCTGAAAACCCAGTCATGCTTTACTCCATAGGCAAAGATAGCGCTGTCATGCTTCACCTGGCAATAAAAGCATTCTACCCTTCAAAGCCGCCATTCCCTTTACTTCACGTAGATACCGGCTGGAAGTTCCGGGACATGTACACATTCCGCGATAAATTGGTGAAGAAACTGGGGCTAGAGCTCATTACTTACAAAAACCCGGAAGGCGTTGAAAAAGACATTAACCCCTTCACCCATGGTTCGGCACTACACACCGATATTATGAAAACCGAAGGCCTTAAGCAGGCGCTGGATAAATACAAATTTGATGCTGCCTTCGGGGGTGCCCGTCGAGACGAAGAAAAGTCCCGGGCTAAAGAACGTATCTTCTCATTTCGCACAGCCGACCACCGCTGGGACCCAAAAAATCAGCGGCCTGAGTTATGGAAAAATTACAACGCAAATAAACGCCAGGGAGAGTCTATCCGAGTCTTCCCACTATCTAACTGGACTGAGCTGGATATCTGGCAATACATCTATCAGGAAGAAATCCCTATTGTTCCGTTATATCTCGCCGCTGAACGCCCGGTTGTAGAGCGGGACGGAACGCTTATCATGGTTGATGATGAGCGCATGCCCCTGCAGCCAGATGAAATACCTGTCATGCAAAAAGTACGTTTCAGAACACTTGGCTGCTATCCGCTGACAGGCGCAGTGGAATCAGACGCCGATACACTCCCAGCAATCATCCAGGAAATGCTCCTGTCTAAAACGTCTGAAAGACAAGGCCGAATGATCGATCACGACTCCGCAGCCTCCATGGAGAAAAAGAAGCAAGAAGGATACTTCTAATGACACACTCATCTGACCTGATTTCAGAAGATATTGTTCAGTACCTGCACAATCATGAACAAAAAAGTCTTTTGCGTTTTATCACCTGCGGCAGCGTTGACGACGGTAAAAGCACCTTAATCGGCCGTCTGTTATTTGAATCAAAACTTTTATTTGAAGACCAGCTTCAGGCTGTAGAGGCAGAATCTAAAAAATTTGGCACCCAGGGTGATCAGATTGACTTCGCCCTGCTGGTTGACGGCCTTGCCGCTGAACGTGAGCAAGGCATTACAATTGACGTAGCATATCGGTTTTTCTCAACAGATAAACGCAAGTTTATTGTTGCTGATACTCCGGGGCATGAGCAATACACCCGGAACATGGTTACCGGAGCCTCCACTGCAGATGCTGCTATTCTGATGGTAGATGCCCGCAAAGGTATCCTGACCCAGACCCGCCGACACAGTTATCTGGTATCTCTGATTGGCATTCGCCATATTGTTGTTGCTATAAATAAAATGGATCTGGTGAATTACTCTGAAGACACATTCACTACCATAATGGATGAATACAGCGAATTTGCTAAACAGATTGGCATTGAGCAGGTTAGTTTTATTCCAATGTCGGCACTGGCGGGCGACAATATCACCGAACCAAGCAGCAACATGCCATGGTATCACGGTACAACCCTGATGGGTTATCTGGAAACTGTTCAGATAGACGACGAACATATGCAGAAATCGCCTTTCCGCATGGCCGTACAGTGGGTTAACCGTCCGAATTTAGATTTCAGAGGATTCTCCGGACAAATTGCCAGCGGCATCATCAAACCCGGAGATAAGATCCGCACTTTGCCCTCCGGTAAAGCAAGCAAAATCGATAAGATCAGCACCTACAACGGTGACCTTGAACAGGCCGTTGCCGGCCAGTCTGTGACGCTGACACTTGAGGACGAGATCGATATATCCAGGGGGGATGTTATTACCTCTGCCTCGGAACCTGCATCAATCGGCAAACAGTTTGAAACGACTATTATCTGGATGCATGAAGACGCATTACTGCCCGGTCGTGCTTACCTGCTGCAAACAGGCACTAAAACGGTCACAGCAACAATCACTGATATAAAATACCAGGTTAACATTAATACAATGGAACATCTGGCTGCCAAGCGCCTGGAACTGAACGCTATTGGTGAATGTAATATCAGCCTGGATCAGGACATTGCTTTTGATCCCTACAAAGAAAACAAGGACACCGGCAACTTCATTCTTATTGACAGGATGACTAACAACACGGTAGGTGCAGGTCTGATCAACTTCGCACTGCGCAGAAGCACCAATATCACCAAGCAACATGTCGATATTGATAAACAAACCCGGGCAGATCTGAAGTCACAGAAGCCATGCATTGTTTGGATGACGGGCCTTTCCGGCTCAGGAAAATCAACCATTGCCAACCTGGTTGAAAAGAAACTCGTTGCAGCCGGTCACCACACCTACTTGCTGGATGGTGATAATGTTCGTCACGGCCTCAACAAAGATCTTGGTTTTACTGATCAGGACCGTGTCGAGAACATCCGTCGAATTTCGGAAGTCGCCAAATTAATGGTAGATGCAGGCCTGATCGTTCTCACAGCGTTTATCTCACCGTTCCGCTCAGAAAGACGAATGGCAAGAGAAATTGTCGGGGACGGTGAATTCATAGAAGTGTTTGTAAATACCCCATTAGAAATCGCAGAAGACCGGGACGTTAAAGGGCTTTATAAAAAAGCACGTCGCGGAGAACTGAAAAACTTTACCGGTATCGATTCCCCATATGAAGAGCCCGAAAGTCCGGAGTGCAACATTCATACGGCAGAGATGACACCTGATGAAGCTGCTGATGAAATAATGGAAGCACTTAAAGCCAGAAATATTATTTAATCAAATTATAAGATGCTGCCCCTGATGGGCAGCACTTTCATAACTTTCAACCTTACGTTCGCCCGAATCATAGGAAACCGATGCCATGAAAATTCGTATTTTCAATGGCTGATCTGATTAACTCACTAAACCATTGAACAACACTGGCCGCATTAAGAACACGCCTGGTTCCTGCCCAGCGGATAAACATCAACAACTAATTGTTGGTAATCCAGTCAGCCCTGAACGGCCAGGGTCTGGCGCTGGGATAGGAAAATCTGGTGGATGACTATCTGGCCAGTGGCCTGCTGGTAAAACCGGTAAGCACCAGCGTAGAAACCACCTCCCGGTTCCTGATGCTGGAACCGGAACAGACTGCCCCAAGCAGGGCGCAGAGTATTTCAGAAAGTGGCTGTTATCGCTGATATAACAATTATCAGTAGCACGAAAAATCTGTATAATTTTGCCTGGAAAAATGGATACCACACCTAAGGTATAAGGGCACAACATGACAATCCTGGTTACCGGCGGTGCCGGCTATATTGGCAGCCATACCTGCGTAGAGCTGATTCAGGCCGGCTACGACGTACTCATCCTCGATAACTTCAGTAACGCAAAACCGGAAGTCCTTAACCGCATTGAGAGCATCACAGGTACCCGTCCCGGCCTTGTTGAAGGTGACGTAGCAGATGCAGAACTGCTGAACGTCATCTTCAGAGAAAATAACATTGAAGCTGTGATCCACTTCGCCGGCTATAAAGCCGTGGGGGAATCCATGGCCTTTCCGCTGAAGTATTATCAAAATAATCTGGCAGCCACCATTACACTTTGCGAAGTCATGGCGGCACATGAATGCTTCAGGTTTGTGTTCAGTTCTTCAGCGACTGTATACGGTGAACCTGACACCCCGGCACTGCAGGAAGACTTCCCGCTTCGCCCGGCTAACACCTATGGACGTACTAAGTTCATGGTAGAAGAAGTGTTACGGGATGCGACGCTGGCAGACAAACGTTGGGACACTGCTTTACTGCGTTACTTTAACCCGGTTGGCGCACACCATACCGGTAAAATCGGGGAAGACCCTGAAGGTATTCCTAACAATCTGATGCCATATGTAGCACAGGTTGCCAGCGGTAAACTGGACTGCCTGAGCATTTTTGGTAACGACTATCCTACTCCGGATGGCACGGGTATTCGTGACTACATCCATGTAGTAGACCTCGCGCAGGGACATGTAACAGCACTGCAAAAAATCACTAAAGACTCAGGTAAACACGGTTGCGTTGCCTATAATCTGGGAACGGGTCACGGATACTCAGTTCTCGACGTAGTGAATACCTTCCAAAGGGTTACAAACAAAACCATTAATTATAAATTTGCAGAACGCCGGGCCGGTGACATCGCCGAATTCTTTGCCGACCCTGCATTTACCGAAAAAGAGTTAGGCTGGAAAACCAAGTATAACCTTGATGAAATGGTAAGAGACCACTGGAACTGGCAAAAGCAGAATCCACTGGGATATTAAACACTCTCCAGCGCATAAATAAACCGGCGAAATGCCGGTTTTTCTTTTATTCGTTTCGCGCCAACAATAGGAAACCGATGCCGTGAAAATTCGTATTTTCAACGGATTATCAGATCAAGCCTCTAGCCATTAAAAAGCACCGAGCGCATTGAGAACGAGCCGGCCTCAAAGCCTTCTGCGAAGTACTCCGCCTGCTCGGCTTCATAGGCACTGGCAGCCACATACAACAATGGCAGATAGTGCTCCGGTGTGGGTACCGACATCTGCGCCGCGCGGCCATACCGGAGGTAATCTGCCAGTGCGGCGTATTCCCGGTTGTTGATCCGCTGAGTCACCTGATCATCAAAATATTTTGCCCAGTCGTGCACCACATGAGTACGGCCCATACGGTAATCCTGCTGCCAACTGCGCATGTTATGGGTAATGTTGCCTGACCCGATGATCATCACCCCCTGTTCCCGCAGCTGACGAAGTTCCTGCCCCAGCGCATAGTGTGCTGCAGCATTCATATTGCGCGACAGACTGAACTGAAACACCGGCACATCCGCTTTTGGGAACAGGCGCATCAGCACGCACCAGGCACCGTGATCCAGCCCCTGACGGGGATCGGCTATTACCGGCTGGGAGAGAATTGCCTTCGTCAGGCCAGCGGCGATTTCCGGTGCACCCCGCGCCGGGTAATTCTGCTGATACATTTGATCCGGGAAGCCGTAAAAATCGTAAATCATGGCAGGGTTTTCAGCTACAGAAACTGCCACACCACGGGTTTCCCAGTGGGCCGAAACCATCAGGATTGCCCGGGGTTTTGCCTCTGCTGAATCAAAACGTGCTGCCAGCGTATCCCAGTCCCGGGTGAAGCGGTTATCCTGCAGGATATTCATCGGGTCACCATGGCCGATAAACAGCGCCGGCGCCTTCCTGCCCGTATTATCCGGATTTAGCCCGCCAACAGAACCGGCTTCAGTGGCCGGTTCTTCAGCACTCCAGGCAGGCAAGGCAGATAAAGCAGCCCAAAGACCGGCCAGGCCGGTAAAACGTCGGCGGGATACAGGCATAAGCACCTCATCAGTAAATATATTAAGTAATTCAGCATTCACTGTATCCACTGATCAGACATTCATCTAATGCATAATGATTATTTCCATCATGCGCCATGCATATAAAAATAATGATTTATTCACCATTACGACCATTTATACCTGCTCCCGCAGCCGGGTGCCGTTTACTTTGCGCAGTGCCCCCGATACCATCTTTGTTAATACATTAATTACTTTTAAGCGATGACTTATGCGCAAGTTTGAAGACTCATTACCCCTTCAACTTCTCCGGGCACGGGAAGCCACCATGCTGTTCTTCCGGCCCCTGCTTCATGACAACTCTTTAACTGAACAGCAATGGCGGATTTTACGGGCGTTGTATAACTATAAGGAGCTGGAGTCCAAGGAACTGGCAAAACGCTGCTGCATTCTGAGCCCCAGCCTGACCGGTATACTGAAACGGCTGGCACAACAGGGTTATATCCAGCGCCGTAAGTGCCATGAAGACCAGCGCCGGGCACTCATCAGCCTGACCGACAAAGCCTACGACCTGTTCGAGCGCCTGAGCCCTGAGGTAGAAGCCGCCTATGCCGCCTTTATCGAGCGCTACAGTGAAGACAAGCTTGAAGAACTGATGGGCATGCTTAAAGAGCTTTCCGAACTGGAACCCTGAACAACTCTGCTGATATACCCGCCGGGCACGTTTCAGCTCAGTCTGTTACACATACCATCCGGTTTTATTCCCCCGGATGGTATCCCCCCAACCACTGGTACTTTAAGCCTTAGCCGTTGTACTTTTCCCTGAAACCCTAATTCAGATCAATATTCATAACTTTGACCTTATAAATTTAGTTAACATATTAACTTATTCGCTATATACTGATTTTAACTTGTCACCCTTTGACACTACTTTTAAAAAGAATAAACACGATTGAGAGGTCTCCGATGGGAAAAATTGTACTCGCGGCAAAAATCACCCATGTTCCAACCATGCTGCTTTCTGAACGTCCGGGTAAGCTGGAAGGCTGCCGCCAGCAAGCCATTGACGGCCACAGGGAAATTGCCCGCCGTGCCCGTGAAGCCGGGGCCGACACCGTCGTGGTTATAGACACTCACTGGCTGGTCAATGCTGGTTATCATGTTAACTCCGGGGAACACTTTAAAGGCAGCTTCACCAGCCATGAATTCCCGCACTTCATTCAGAATCTTGAATACGAATACACCGGTAACCCGGCACTTGGCGACCTGATCGCCGAAAAAGCCACCGAAAAAGGCGTATTTACCCTGTCTCATCAGGTAGAAACCTTGGATCTGGAATACGGCACTCTGGTGCCAATGCGCTATATGAACCCGGAAGCAGACCTTAAAGTGGTGTCCGTTGCCGGCTGGTGTACCGTCCACAGTCTGGAATCTTCGAAGTTACTGGGCGAAGCCATTCGCGAAGCCATTGAAGCCAGTGACAGCAACGTCATGCTGCTGGCTTCCGGCTCCCTGTCGCACCGCATCTGGGACAACGACGATTACGAAGCCAATAACGGTACCTTCACCATCTCCAAAGAATTTAACCGTCAGGTCGATCTGCGGGTACTGGACCTGTGGCAGCAGGGAGACATCAGCACCTTCCTGAAGATGCTGCCGGAGTACGCACAACTGTGTTCCGGCGAAGGCGGTATGCACGACACCGCCATGCTGTTTGGCGCACTGGGCTGGGACAACTATCAGGGCAAAGGTGAAGTCATCGGTGAATACTTCCCAAGTTCCGGTACCGGTCAGGTAAACGTCGTCTTCAGCCTTTAAATACTAAAACATCCAATGGCCGGCCAGCCTGACTGCCCGGCCATTTTTTATGAGTGGAATCTGTATGCTCACCGAAGAAAGCTCACTTAGCTGGCAAAGCGCCTCACAGATCTGCGCTGCAAGCTGCCAGTATGCCAGCGAACATCAGCTCAAGATCTGCGTATGGGTGCTGGATCGCCACGGCAATCCACTGGCCATGCAACGGATTAACCACGCCCCGCTGCCCTCCACAGACATCGCCCGCAAAAAAGCATATACCGCCGCCAGCTTTGGCTTCGGTACTCACCTGTGGCAACAGCGGCTGGCGGATAAACCCCACCTGCTTTCAGGCCTGACACAACAGCCGGACATGATACTGTTCGGCGGTGGCCTGCCAGTAACATACAAGGGTCAGATGGTCGGCGCTGTTGGCGTATCCGGCGCCAGTGAAGCACAGGATCAGGCCTGTGCCGCTGCTGGCATCGCAGCCCTTCCTGAATTGCAGAACCCGTAACATGACCCCGACTACACAGCAAAACCCTGCAAGCGCACATCTGCCCGGCATTGCCTGGTTTACGGTCATGTCGATGGTCAGCCCGGTGGCACTGAACATTCTCATGCCTGCCCTGCCAGACATTGCAGCCGACCTTAACGTCAGCACCGATGAAGTTCAGCTCAGCCTGACCCTGTATCTGCTGACACTGGCATTCGGCCAGCTTATATGCGGACCGCTGGCAGACCGCTTTGGACGAAAGCCGGTATTGCTATGTGGCATCGCCCTGCACTTTGCCGGCTGTTTACTGGGTGCATTTGCCGATGACCTGCAGTCGTTATTGCTTGCCCGGGTATTACAGGCTGCCGGTGGCTGTACCGGCATGGTGCTGGCCCGCACTATCATGCTTGATTGCTACAGCCGTTCTCAGGCTGCCGGTAAAATTGGCTACATCACCCTTTCGATTGCACTGGCACAGGCCATTGCCCCCACACTCGGTGGGCAGCTTAATTTACTGTTTGGCTGGCAAGTGCTGTTTCATTTTTCCCTGCTGCTGAGCAGCCTTTCATGGCTGATCGTTTTGCTCATCGTTCCTGAAACCGCCATCAAGCTGACCACCCGTATTCGTCTCAGCACTGTACTGCAACGCTACCAACAGCTGGTCTGTAACCGCAATTATATCCGTTACAGCGCATCAGCCACCCTGATTGCCTGCGGCTTCTACCTGTTTATCGGAACTGCTCCCTACATAGTTGCTAGCCAGATGCAGGGCACTTCAGCAGATTTCGGTAACTGGTTTTTAATCGTCGCACTGGGCTTTATGGCTGGTAGTTATACCGCCGCCAGACTTTCTGCAAATCTGGGCATTGCACGAATGATTTTTCTGGGCAACGCAGTTTCAGGTTGTGCAGCGCTCAGCCTGTTCGCAGGATTGCTGATCACAGGCCTGTCGACCACGACGCTGAGTTATCTTCTGCTATTCCTGCCAATGGCGTTCTACACCTATGGCCGGGGGCTCAGCCAGCCCAATAATCAGTCTGCGGCCATTGCCAGCAGTGACATCGCCCCGGGAGCAGCTTCAGGTTTATTAGGGTTTATGCAGCTGATCACCGGCGCGCTGGTTACCCAGGTCGCACCGCTGATTTTAGAACTGGGAATAGTATGGCTGGCAGCCACCCTGATGATGTTTGTTGCAGGTGCCATTCGCCTGAGTAGCAGGCGTTAAACCCGCTCTTGCGTATCCACCGCGATCTGCCCGGATTCCGGAGAACAATTGTCCCGAAGCCAGGCGTAGCTGAGGGACAGAATTGCCACCTCCAGTACGCCACAGACCGTCCAGACAACCACTTGTAACACCTGTACTGCCAGCCCGGAGAAATCCTGCAACGCGATATTCATCAAATCAGTCAGGGCTGGCAACAGTCCAATCAGAATCAACAGACGCCAGCCATTCCCCCGACTTAGCCGCCATGCAATCACGGGACTGCGATTTTCTGCATTGATGGCAATTGCGGGGAACATCACAGCAAACCGGGTAAGCAGATAGATAAAAGGTAAAAACATCAGGTAGGTCTGTAACCACAGAAAATACAAATTATCCATTGCCGGCCCCAGGACTTTAGCCAGAGCGGGCAGCATCAGCATCGCCCAGGGTATGATAGCCACTATTGCAACACTGCAAATCAACACCCACCAGAGCACGAACCGGGTTTCGGTCATGGTCCAGCGGAACACCCTACTTTGAGACACCTCTTTAGCATCTAGCAGGAAAATCCGGTGATAACTTACCATCACCAGAGGAATACTAAGGTTAACAACCAAAAAGCCAGCCAGCAGTAAGAAAAAAGGCGGTTGAGTAACGCCTGCAGTAAGGAGCACCGAGGTTACAATTTGTGCGATCACGAGACATAAAATCGCCGGCATTCCATAGAGCAGCAGCATACTGAACTGCCTGACAGATAATGAAAACGCGCGAATAAGAATATTAAAGACGGGAAGCTTAGCCGTTGCTCTGAAGTCATCCATAACCGTGAGTCCCTTGTTTACTGCTATGTTGTAATACCATTCATCGGGCAACTTACGTGCAACAAATGAACAGTATTAAACATAGCACAGCCTGAAGAGGCCGAAACAAAATGACTTACAAGGGTTAATCCAAGGGTACTATTAATACCGGTCGCCCGGCGTTCTGCATTACCTTGGTAGCAGTTGACCCAAGAATCACACTGCCCAGCGTGGAATGGGTTCGGGTACCCATGACAATCACATCCGCCTCCATGGCTGCTGCTTGCTTTACGATCGCTTTCCACGGGGTGCCTTCCACAATGACAGAGTTCACCTCCAGCGCATCCGGCAACGGGCTTTGGGCACTCTCGTCCGCCAGAAACCCGGCAATCCGCTGTTCAAGATTTTGCTTCAGATCCGTCAGGCTCTGCCGGTACATATCCCGCATGTCGTCATCCTTCAGCAACGTCTGCAGCACCATATTGTCTTTATGGGTCGACGCCAGCACGTGAAGATAACTGATTTCTGCAGGATGCCCGCCGGTCACCGCCACGGCTGCCCGCAGTGCCGGCCGTGAGCCTTCTTCCATATCGGATGCGTACAGCACCTTTTTCATTCGGTTAATCATGTATCACTCCTTTTGTGCTGCTAACGGTACAGCAGTTCCGGCAGGAACAGTGCAACAGATGAAACGGCGGTAATCAGCACCAGACGGATAATGTCGGCACACCAGAACGGGGTAACCCCTTTAAAAATGGTACCCGCCTTAACGTCCCTTAATACGGCACTGAGTACAAACACATTCATCCCCACCGGTGGGGTTATCAGGCTGATTTCGGTAACTACCACCACGACAATGCCGAACCACACCAGATCAAAGCCCATGCTCTGCACCAGCGGGAAGAAGATCGGCACCGTCAGCAACAGCATCGAAAGGCTCTCGAACACCATGCCCAGCACAATGTAGATCAGCAGAATAACGACGATCACCAGCATCGGAGACAGCTCCAGGCTGTTCACCATGGCCAGCAGATCAGCAGGTAAGCCCGCCCGGTTAATGAAGTTGGAGAAAATCAGCGCGCCGATTAATACCGCAAACAGCATGGCCGAGGTGCGCGCCGTATCCGTGAGGATCTCAAACAGGCTGCCCCAGTTCAGGCTGCGCCGTAACATGGCAATCAGGAATGCACCGCCGGCCCCGATGCCTGCCGCTTCCGTCGGCGTGAAAATGCCCAGATAAATACCGCCCATCACCACGCTGAACAGAATCAGCACACCCCAAACGCCATTTAAAGCTTCCAGACGCTCAGGCCAGCTGAATTTCTCGCCACAGGGGCCAGCCTCCGGGTCACGCCAGACCACATACCGCACCGCCCCCAGATACAGCAGAATGCCCAGCATGCCGGGAATAAAACCCGCCGCGAACAGTTCACGGATACTGGTTTCTGTCAGCAGGCCATAGATCACCAGAATCACACTGGGGGGAATCAGAATCCCCAGGGTACCACCGGCAGCAATGGAGGCCGTGGCCAGTGAGTCGGCATAGCCGTATTTACGCATCGGCGGCATGGCTACCTTTGCCATAGTCGCCGACGTTGCCAGGCTGGAACCGCAGATGGCCGAGAAACCACCACAGGCCACCACCGTTGCCATCGAAAGGCCGCCTTTGCGATGCCCCAGAAAGGCGTAGGATGCCCGGTACAGTTCCTGAGAGAGGCCTGATTTCGTTACCAGATTACCCATCAGGATGAACAGCGGAATCACGGACAGGCTATATTCCTGTGCCGTATCAATGACCCGCTTGGAAGCCATGGATAACGCGCCGGTCCAGCGGAAATCCAACATATTGTCGAACGTCAGGCCCTGCAGAAATGCAAAGCCGAAAAACCCTACCAGCCCCATCGCGAATGCAATGGGTACCCGGACGATAACGATCATCGCCAACAGGATAAAAAAGCCGGTTAATGCAATCATCATGAGTGAATACCCCATGCGCCTGTGGCGCTAAATCTGAACTGCCTGTCTTAATCCCGGGGCTGAGTAATCAGCCGGTACGCGCCGTAAGTCAGCATTGCAGCGGCGGTAATCCAGCTCATCATGGCGATATATTCCACCACATAGCCCACCGGAACCTGCAGGTACTCAGTCACTTCGCCACGCCGGATTGAACGGGCCGCCAGTTCCCAGATCCGTACCGCCAGAAAGTACAGCGAACCGCTGATCAGCAACACGGATACCAGACCCAGTACCTGAATCATCCGGCTGCCCAGCCAGCGGTCGAGAATGTCCACCACCACATGGCCACCCCGCCAGGTCACCACCGGCATTTCAGCGAATACCAGTACCGCAATGGCCATTTCAGTGAGTTCAGTGGTGCCGTCGACCGCATCCGCGAAGAAATAACGGCCAATCACATCAGCGCAGGTCAGCGCCATCAGAAAAAACAGGGTTACCGCTGCAATCAGTTCCAGAGCAAAGGCCAGCCAGACAACCGGCCCCTGTTCTTCGTAATGCGCGTTCACCCAGGCAGTTAATGCCATAGGAGCCACCTCATATCCGTCGCGCACATTACTTATAGTTACGGGCTACTTCACGCAGTTCCTGCAATGCGTTGCGGGTATCCACACCCCGGTCTTCAACCGATTCAATGAAGGCGTCGTCCATGCCTTTGGTGAGGCTGATAAATTCCTGTGCAAAGGCATCATCCGGCTTGACCATGATGACGTTCACACCGGCTTCCTGAGCAGCGGCAAGACCGTCTTTATCGCCGGCATCCCAGGCGCGACCGGCCATGGCAGAGAGTTTTTCGCCGGACACATCCAGAATCGCCTGACGGTCCTGCGGATCAAGATCATCCAGAAAATCAGGGTTCATAAAGATTGAGAAACTGCCCATGTACATGCCGCCCGGCAGGGCCACCACATTGCGGGCCACTTCTTTCAGACGCAGACCTTTCTGGTCGATCAGCGGGATAAATACGCCATCAATCACCCCCTGCTGCATCATTTCATACACTTTCGGTGCCGGTGCACCCACGGCAGTCACACCCATGCGGTGACCGATCTCACCCTGCACACCGCCGCCCAGACGGATCTTCTTACCTTTCAACTCTGTCAGGGAGTCAATCGGTTCTGCCAGCTGAATCTGACCCGGCCCATGGGTAAACAGACCGATCACTTCCAGCCCGTCGTGCTCGTTGGCGTCGGCCAGATACTTCTGATGGATGCGCCAGTGCGCCACTGAAGCCGCCTCGGCATTGGTACCCAGCAATGGCTGTTCAACCATCTGGGTCAGTTTAAAGCGGCCCGGCACATAGCCGTGGTAGCTGAAAGAGGCATCCACCACACCGTCTTCCACCAGCTCAAACATGGTTTTCGGATGGCCCATACCATATTCAACAACGACCTTTACCCGGCCTTCGGTGGCTTCTTCCACCCACTTGGCCCAGGTCGGCCAGACAACGGTGTTCTGGGTATGGGTCGGTGGCAACCAGCTCGCCACCCGTAAGCTTGTTTCTGCGCTGGCGACGCTGGCCAGTGCGGTCAGTAATCCTGCTGTGAGAAGTTTTTTTATACTCATTATTCTGTCCTCAAAGGTATATTTCAGCTTGCGTACACTTATAAAGTTAATATGTTAATTATTCAATTCTATGTACCTGACACAGAGAAGAAATACGACCATGGCCCAATCTGCTAAAGGCTCTTCTTATGGGTCTTTTTCTTCTCCCGGCAAGTACTCAGAATCCTGTTTCCCGCCTGCGCTTCAGCACAGACGGTTGGTAAATCACAGTATCCTCAGAAGCACTTACCAAGCCTCAGCGGCTGGCCAGTTTCTGATGGATGTTGTTCTGTTTGTAATTCAGTACCGGGTGCAGCTCAGTCATCTCAAATCCGATACTCATGTAGCGCTTATCAAAAACCAGCTGCAGGCATTCGGTAAAAGTGGCGAATACCTTATCTGCCGCGGCTTTCAGCACCTCCGGATCACGCCCCGAGCCTACTTTGGCCGTCAGGTGCACAAAGGTATTCTCCGGATCACCTTCACCGATTCGATAATGCTCACAGCGAACAGCCCGGGTACGGATACCGCCAATGGGAAACACCCCGGTGGCGATGGCCGTGTTATTCAGCTGTTCGAACAACGCCGGAATGTCCAGATCATCATCCAGATTGGCTGAATATTCCATAATAAAATGTGGCATATTTGCCTCCTGTTTAGCCGCCATCATGACAGGTTAAAGCCGGCAGCCAATCCCACGATCAGGCAGGCTGCCGGGCCCTGTACATACGGGCTTTTTCAGCGTCCCAGTACCGGCACGTTATGCAAGTCGTGGGCAATACAGACGTTCTTGGTTTCCATATAGAAATCGAAACTCCAGTCACCGCCGTCACGGCCCACACCGGACATCTTTACACCGCCAAACGGCGATGGCAGGTTACGGTTATTTTCCGAGTTCACCCACAGCATGCCCGCTTCCACCTTATTGGCCATGCGCATGGCGCGGCCGGTGTTAGCGGTCCAGATGTAGCCGGCCAGACCGTAAATGGTGTCATTTGCCAGTTCGACAGCCTGTTCTTCGGTTTCGAATTCAATGGCGGTCAGCACCGGGCCAAAGATCTCTTCCTGCGCAATGCGCATGCTGTTATTGGCATCCACAAACAGGGTCGGGGCAACGTAGTTACCCGGGCCGAGTTCGTCACGCAGAGAATGGCCTCCCACAGCGACGGTTGCGCCGTCTTCCTTAGCGGTGTCGAAGTAGCCGGTTACCTTGGCGTAATGGCCGGTATGTACCAGCGGCCCTACCTCGGTTGCCGGATCCAGTGAGTGGCCCACTTTCAGATTGGCAACCCGCTCTTTAAGTGCGGCCATGAACTTGTCTTTAATGCCGCTCTGTACCAGTAAGCGGCTGGAGCTGGTGCAGCGCTGGCCATTCAGGCTGTAGATCATGAACACCACGGCATCCAGTGCACGGTCAAAGTCGGCATCATCAAACACGATTACCGGGTTTTTGCCGCCCAGCTCCAGATGCAGACGCTTCAGGGTCGAAGCGGTCTGTGCCTGAATCAGCTTACCGGTAGCGGAATCGCCCACCAGTGCCACCGCTTTAATCGCCGGGTGCTCAGTCAGGGCTTTACCCACTTCGGTACCGAAGCCGTTGACCATGTTCCAGACACCTTTCGGCAGTCCGGCAGCTTGCGCACATTCCGCCAGAATGGCACCGGTCAGCGGGCTCAGTTCAGCAGGCTTATGTACCACCGTACAGCCCGCCGCCAGTGCCGGGGCAATCTTCCAGGTAGACAGCATGAAGGGAGTATTCCACGGCGTAATCACCGCCACCGGGCCGATCGGATTACGTACGGTGAAGTTAGTGTGCTGATCCTGATGCAGGGATAAACCGTTACGGGCTTCCGGGGCTTTGTCCGCAAAGAAACGGAAGTTAGCCGCACCGCGAACCGCCGCCTGACGCATAAAGCGCAGCGCCTGACCGCAGTCCATGGACTCAACCAGCGCAATCTCTTCGGCACGCTTCTCAATTTCATCCGCCAGTTTATGGAGGATTTTCTTGCGGGCAGCGCCAGGCATTTCCGCCCATTCAGCGGAGGCTTTACGGGCCGCTTCGCAGGCGGCGTTAACATCCGCCTCAGTGCCTTTCACCACATAGCCCAGTGAAGTATTGTCGGTAGGCGTGGTGTTTTCGAAGGTCTGGCCTTCGGCACCCTGAGTCCATTCACCATTGATGTAGTGACCCAGAGTGTTGTCTTTAAAACGTGCCAGATAGCCTTCGGCTTTGGCAATGTTTTGCTGTAATGCTTCGCTCATCGTTATATCTCCGGGTCTTGATTAATACTTGTCGCCATAGAAATGCTGTTCCGACACAATATGGGTTTCCAGTGCGCCGACCTTTTCGATCTCACAGACAACCACATCGCCGGGCTGCATATCTTTCAGGCCCTTAGGGGTACCGGTAGCAATCATGTCACCCGGTTGCAGGGTCATGATCTTGCTGAGGTATTCCACCAGGAACGGCACATCAAAAATCATGTCAGCAGTGCTGCCTTCCTGAGTCAGCTCACCGTTGACACGGGTAGTCAGTTTCAGATTGCTGATATCGCCTACATCGTCTTTATCGATCAGCCACGGGCCGATCGGGCACAGGGAATCACGGCTCTTCACCCGCAGATTCGGCCGGTAGTAGTTTTCCAGATAGTCGCGGATGGCGAAGTCGTTACAGACGGTGTAACCGGCGATGTAATCCATGGCATCTTCGCGGGCGATGTTCTTCCCTGCTTTGCCAATCACCGCCACCAGCTCACATTCATAGTGCTGAAATTCAATATCATCCGGGCGGTAAGACGGCTGCTTATGGCCGGTCAGGGTATTAGCCCCTTTTAAGAACACCAGCGGCTCGGTGGGCGGCTCAAACGCCAGCTCAGAGGCGTGATCTGCATAGTTAAGCCCCAGCGCAAAAATCGTTCCCGGCTGTTTTACCGGGCACAGCCAGGTGACTTCAGCTTCATTCAGTTCGGTGCCGTCAGCCAGTAACAGACGGTTAGCATCATCTACGGTGATATCCAGCTCAACACCGTTATGTAATACGCGTGCGTGTTTCATCGTCTGCCCCTTAATCAGCCAGTTGGTTATTCAGTTCTGCCACACCGGCGATGGCCGATGTAACACGGTCGCTGCGCTGCACGGCTGTGCGCTCGCCACGGAAACCCACCGCCAGCACATCACCGGCCTGCAGGGTCATGATGCGGGACACGATGCTGATCAGCTCCGGCACACTGCGTTCCAACTGACTCATTGGCAATTCACTGACAGTCTCGCCATTCACCTGGGTGACAACGGTCAGTGCCGCAGGATCAGCCACCTGATCTGCAGCCACCACCGCTGCGCCTACCGGCGCACTGCCGTCCAGGCATTTACCCTTAATGTCCGGGCGGTAATAGCTTTGTTCCGGTAAGGAAAAATCATGTAACAGGGTGTAGCCACCCACAAAGTTCAGAGCCTCATCAGCACTGACCCGGCAGCATTCCTGACCCATCACCACCGCCAGGCTGGCGCCCACCACCATGGCCGCTTCCCCGGCCGGCCATTCAATGACCGCGCCGTCGGTATTCCAGGTGTTATGAGGTTTGAAATACAGTACCGGCTGAGTCGGTGCTGCTTTATAAGGTGCCTGGCTGAATTCAGCCTGCATCGCGGCCAGCTGCTGTGCATCGTTTAATGCCACGCAGACCAGCTTGCCTTTAACAATCGGATTGCTATTCATAGTTTCTGTACCTGATTAATAACCGCTGGACTGACCAGCGCCAGCACTGCCTGCAGTGCCGTTTTTAAAGCTTTTCGCTAACTGCCGGGCGGCATTGCCCAGCAACAGAGTGTCGACGCCAATGCCCACAAAACGGGCCCCTTTGGCGACATAGTCATTGGCTTTCGCCGGATTAATACACAGCAGACCGGCGGCTTTACCGGCGGCATTGATGATGGCGATGCCCTGCTCAATGGCAGCGACCACGTCCGGATGATCCGGATTACCCACATGGCCCATCGAGGCAGAGAGATCCGACGGGCCAATAAAGACTGCATCCACCCCGTCAACCGCAGCAATTTCAGCCAGATTTTCCATCGCGGTGGTGGTTTCCGCCTGAACGATCAGACAGATTTCATCATTGGCTTTTTGCAGATACCCCGGCACGTTATTCCATTTAGCGGCACGGGCCAGCGAACTGCCCAGCCCACGGATGCCCTGTGGCGGATACTTCACCGCCTGCACCAGCTCACGGGCCTGTTCGGCGGTATCACACATGGGAATCAGCAGCGTCTGCGCGCCGATATCCAGCAAACGTTTCAGTAACGCCGTGCGGCCTTCTTCCGGGCGCACAATGGCCGATACCGGATACGGTGCCATTGCCTGCAGGTGGCGCATGGTGCTGCCCAGTTCGAAAGGCGCGTGTTCACCGTCGATCAGTAACCAGTCAAAGCCGGCACCGGCCAGAATCTCGGCACAGCTTGAATCCGGCAGCCCCAGCCACAGCCCCCATAAAGGCTGATCGCCTTTAAGCCCCTGCTTGAAGGTATTCACCGGCAACTGTGTGCTGTAATCGGTTTGCAATTCAGAAGACATAGCCCGCCCCTCAGACAAACTTCACAGAGATACCGCCCAGCGGGCCGTAATCTGCATGCACAGTATCACCGGCTTTTACCGGTACCGGACGGGTAAACGAGCCGGACAGAATCACCTGACCCGGCTCCAGCGCCACCCCGTGCGGGGCAAAACGTTTGCACACCCAGCAAATGCCGTTTGCCGGATGGCCCAGCACCCCGGCAGCAATGCCGGTTTCTTCGATCTGACCGTTGAGGTACAGCAAAGAGCCTGCCCAACGCAGATCCATTTCCATCGGTTTGATCGGGCGGCCGCCCAGAATGATGCCGGCATTGGCCGCATTGTCAGAAATGGTATCCAGTACCTTGCGGGTATAGCCGGTTTCCGGATCGGTACGGTGGCAACGAGCCGCAATCAGTTCCAGCGCCGGTACCACGTAATCGGTGGCATTAAGGACATCAAACATGGTGATGTTGTCGCCTTCCAGACGGTCTTTCAGCACAAATGCCAGTTCAACTTCGATGCGCGGATCAAGGAAGTCATCCACCTTAATTTCAGCGCCATCCGCAAAGAACATATCATCCAGCAGCACGCCGTAGTCCGGCTGATCAATGTTTACTGCCATCTGCATGGCACGGGATGTCAGGCCGATTTTGTAACCCTTAACGCTGGCCCCTTCTTCAATCTTACGGTCAACCCAGGTTTTCTGGATTTTATAAGCGTCATCCATATCCATCCCGGGATAATCCAGGGTAAGCGCAGGAATCTGCTGGCGGCCATTTTCTGCGTTGTACAGGCGTTCAGCAGCATCGCTGATCTGTTCCGGAGTTAACATGTATGTGCCCTTTTCAATAGGTTTGTTTTCAGGCCAGATACCATGGCATCAGGCGAGTCATCTGTGTCTTTTACCGAAACAGATAACATCTTAACTATCTCTCACCAAATATACTTAATATCTTAATCAATATCTACTAATTAACATATTAAGTATTTATATAAAAATGCCCATCCCCTGTTAAGGGGTTATACAAACAGGCTCTGACGGAAATAAAACGGTTCAGCCCGGCACGGCGTCCGGGCTGTATATGAGGTGGTGCTTACAGACCACCCATGCAGATGTACTTGGTTTCCAGATAATCATCCAGCCCATACTTGGAACCTTCACGGCCCTGACCGGACTCCTTAACGCCGCCAAACGGAATGACTTCAGAACTGATGGCGGTTTCATTCACCCCCACCATGCCGTACTCGATCCCTTCTGACACCCGCCACACACGGCCCAGATTCTGGGTATACACATAGGCGGCCAGACCAAACTCGGTATCGTTTGCCATCGAAATGGCTTCTTCTTCAGTGGAGAAGCGGAAGACCGGCGCAACCGGGCCAAAGATCTCTTCACGGAACACACGCATATCCGTATTTACGCCGGTCAGGATTGTCGGCTCATAGAAGTTACCGCCCAGCTCAGATGGCTGACCGCCGGTCACTACCGTCGCCCCTTCAGCCACGGCATTTTCGACCTTGGCGTGAATATCATTCAGCGCCTTTTCCGTAATGACCGGACCGTGGGTAGTATCTTTATCGAAGCCCTGCCCCAGACGGAAGCCGTTCACGGCAGCGGTAAACTTCTCAACAAAAGCATCGTAGATACTGTCCTGTACCAGCAAGCGGTTGGCACAGATACATGTCTGACCCGAGTTACGGTACTTAGAAACCAGTGCACCTTCGATCGCCGCGTCCAGATCCGCATCGTCAAAGATGATGACCGGCGCATTGCCCCCCAGCTCCATGGAAGTACGCTTAACGGTATCTGCACACTGTTTCATCAGCAGTTTGCCCACCGGCGTTGAACCGGTAAAGGTCACCTTTTTAACTACCGGGTTAGCAGTCATTTCACCGCCCACCGCCACTGCATCCGATGTTGGCAGCACCGAGAACAGGCCATCCGGCAAGCCGGCCCGTTTCGCCAGCTCTGCCAGCGCCAGCGCCGACAAAGGTGTTTCCGCCGCAGGCTTAAGCACAATGGCACAACCCACCGCCAGCGCCGGCGCCACCTTACGGGCGATCATCGCATTCGGGAAGTTCCAGGGTGTAATCGCCGCCACCACACCCACAGGCTGTTTTATCACCACACCGCGGCGGTTCGTTTGTGGGGTAGGAATGATGTCGCCGTAGATCCGTTTACCTTCTTCGGCGAACCACTTAAGGTAAGACGCACCGTAGGCAACTTCGCCCACCGACTCAAACAGCGGTTTACCCTGTTCCAGGGTCATCAGCGCCGCCAGATCCTGCTGATTTTCCAGGATCAGTGCGTGCCAAGCTTCCAGCACCGCAGAACGCTGTGCCGCAGACAGGGCTTTCCAGCTTTGCATTGCCGCCTCAGCCGCTTCAATGGCACGGCGGGTTTCCGCCTGACCGACACTGGCAACGTCGGCAATTTTCTCACCGTTGGCAGGGTTGTATACCGCGAAACTCTCACCCGCATCACCGTTAACCCAGTCACCGTTAATAAAGGCCTGGGTTTTCAGCAAGCTGCTGTCCTGTAATTCTAATTTCATAACTTACCCGTATTAATTTAATTATCGTATTAGCCGGCAGCCCGTCATATTCTGGCTGCCCACTGATAAGCGTTTTGGTATTTACTGCAGAGTACTCCAAATAAAATTAGTTAACAAGTTAACTAATTTTATAATATTCACCATAAAGGCTAACAGTTACCGCTTAAGCTGCGCCGGCACCCACCAGCCAGATCATCAGATTGATACTGAAAAATGCCAGCAGGGTTGCCGGCAGCAGAACCGCAGAACACAGCTCTCCCATGTTGTAACGCAGGCCAAACACCGCATAAATGCTGAACATCGGCATACAGGCCAGCACCAGTGCTACGGACTGAAACAGTGCCGGCATGGGCGGCATCAGAATGATCATCAGCACAATGCATAAAGGATGCAGAATCAGCTTGCCCAGTACGATGACGGAAATATCCGTTACCATCCCCGCCGGACGCAGCCCCACCAGCATGCCGCCGATGGTGAACAGAGCCAGCCCACCCACCGTCATCGCCAGCATATCGATTGCCTTGCCAACAAACGCCGGCGGTTGCAGGCCGGTCAGCGCACTGGCCAGCCCTACGCCGATTGACATCACCACCGGATTTTTCAGTAACTGAGGCAGCGCTGCACCCAGTGACCGGAAGAAACCTTCATTGCTTTGTTGCCCGGTATCCGCCAGCGCCAGCGCCAGTGGCAAAATAAAGAAGTTCTCAACAATGAGCGTCAGAGCAAAGGGTACCAGTGCGGCTTCACCAAACAGCTGCATAATGATCGGAAAACCAATCATCAGGCTGTTGGATAAGCTCCCCCCCAGGCCAAACATGGCACACTCGGTTAGCGATTTGCGCCGTAAACGGGCAATCCCAAACAGGGTCAGAAATGACAGCAGCGAACCCAGGCCAAAGATCAGCAGATAATCAAAGTGAAGGATGTCCTGAAACGACCGGGAACTGAGTGCTTTAAACATCGCGGCGGGTAAACCGAAATTAATCACAAACCAGCCAAAGGTGCGGATAGCATCACGGCTTAGATAGCCCAGCCGGACCACCAGAAAGCCCAGACCAATCAGCAAAAAAGTCGGGCTGGTGAGGGAAACAATGTACGTAAAGTCCTGCATATCAGCAATTTCCTGAAAATTTACCTACGCAAAAACCCGCAGACTCTTCCGAGCCGCGGGTTATCTTTAACAACAGGTCGTCAGATCAGACCATGGTTGGGTCCGGCTCCAGCCCCATCAGCGAGCGGCCCAGAATCTGTTTACAGACGTCATAGTCGGTATAGGCATGGGCAGCGGTCATGTGGGAATCCCGGAACAGACGCTGGGCTTCGTTATCGCTGAACCAGCAACTGCCACCAGCCACTTCAAAGACCCGGTCTACCGCTTCGATGCACATCTTCACTGCATAGGCCTGATTGGTACGCCAGAAGGCCAGTTGTTCATCCGTCGGATACTGCTTAAGCTCACCCAGTTCTTTATGCTCATCCCAGGTTTTTTCCATGAACGCCCGGGCTGCCGCCACCTGATGGGTGGATTCCGCCAGACGCATCAGTGCCGGGGTGGCATGACCCACTTTCGCACCGGTATAGGCACGGACCCGGTTTTTAGTGATGTTGCGGTACACTTCCAGCATACGCTCAGCAATGCCCAGACCGATGGCCGCAAAACCGCAGGCAAAATACGGCCGGTATGGCGCATAAAAGATCTTGCTGTCCGGATACAGGCCAAAACCTGCAGACTTACCGGTCATCATGTCTTTGGCCGCTTCAATCCGGTGTTCAGGAATGAAGGTATCCGGTTTAATCTTCAGCGTTTTGGTACCGCTGGAACGCATCCCGGCAGCATACCAATCGTCTTCAATTTCGTAGTCATCCCGGGACACGACACCAAAACTGTAAATCTTCTCGCCGTTTTCCCCGTCACGCAGGAAACCCAGAATGGCCCATTCCGCATGGTCGCAGCCGGAACTCCACTTCATATCGCCGTTGAACAGCACCCCGCCTTCGGTCTCCTGTACCTTACCGAAGGGTGCGATACTGCTGCTGGCAGTGGCATCCGGGTCGTCGCCCCAGAACTCATCCTGCGCCTGTTTGGAGAACATCGCCATCTGATGGCTGTGAGTCGCCAGCAAGCTACCCGCCCAGGCGGTACCGCCGCAGGCACCGGCAATGGCTGCGATGCAGTCGGTCAGCTCCGGCAGGGATATTTCCAGACCACCATAGGCTTTAGGCTGTAAAGCCCGGTGAAACTTCACCGATTTAAGCAGACGGATGTTCTCTTCCGGTACGGTACGGGCTTCTTCTGCCTGTGCGGCATTCTCTGCAATACGGGGCAGAATTTCCTGAAGCTTATCGAGTAATGGATTAGGCCTGTGCATGATGTCGCTACCTTCACTGTGATTCTTGTTTTAAGCAGCTACCGGATAACGGTTACTGCAGGATGATGACAGTTTGCAACGCACGGCGGATCAGGAGAATGGATCTTTCAGTGGCTTTGTTGTACTTTTGACAAGGCATATAAGTTAATATATTAATTAAATAGCTAATTACAAGCCAAGCAGCAACAGGATAAATACCCTTAATTTCAATCAGTTAACAAGCATACCTCACAGTACTCTGCTTCACTGGCTTGTACTAATATTGATAAAACAACGCCTGACAGGACTTTACAGCGAACTATGAGCACCCGGCCCGCCCCCCTCAAAACCCGCCAGAAGGATGCCATTCCCAACATCCATATTGGCCAGGTGTATGATCAGCGTTATATAGAAGCTGACATTCATTATGAACGTCTGGAGAACCTGGCGGACTTCTTTGGCCGGAATATGCCGGTGCATTACCACGACCGTTTCTACCAGTTACACGTGGTACTCAGCGGCACAGTGCGGGTGCATCTGGATGAGGTCAGTTACACCGCCCGGGCGCCCATGTTCTTCCTGACGCCCCCGACCGTCCCCCATGCCTTTATTACGGATGATCAGGCGACCGGCCATGTGATTACCGTTCGCCAGCAACAGATCTGGGAAATGCTTGGCGAAATCGACCAGCCAAACAGTCAGGGAGTAATGAGCCAGCCGTTATGTGTTGAACTGCAAACATCCGCCAATGATGCAACCGCCAGCCGGATGCTGCGGCTGCTTGAAATGATGTCTGCGGAGAATAACCCAGACAGCCTGCAACACGCCCGGGCCCAGCAGGCTTTGCTGCAACTGGTGCTGATCGATATATCCCGTCTCGCGGATCAGGGCCAGCCTCAACAGAATACCCAGAAGGAAGATGTACGGGTTTTTCACCGCTTCAATGAACTGATCGAAAACCATTTCCGGGAGCACCTGACGCTGGACCGTTACGCAGACCAGATTGGTGTTACCGAAGCCCGGCTGAATAACATCTGTCGCCGCCTTGCCGGTCAGCCCTCAAAACGGCTGATTATGGACCGGCTGGTGCAGGAAGCCCGCCGGCTGCTGACCTATTCGACCGCACCGGTCACCGAAATTGGCTACCATCTGGGCTTCAAAGACCCTGCGTATTTCGCCCGTTTCTTTCGCAGAAATACAGGTGTGACCGCCAGCGAATACCGTGACAAACGGAAAAACCTGTAAATACAGATGGATACCGGTTAAAAATCTGGTATTTTTTGCAGCTTTGGAAAAACGCACCTACATGAAAAGTACCAGTGAAGCCATGAAAAATATATTCATAGATTTCACAACAGGCCTATAATTTTCTCAGGTAATGCGTATTCTGGTGCTTTACACAGCCATGCTGACCTGAACGGGTTTCAGCCAGCCACATCAGACCGCCCAACTAACTACAATAATGAGTAATATCTATGTCTGCTTCAGGTTTCGATGCTAAAGATTTTCGCCGCGCACTGGGCCAGTTCCCCACCGGCGTCACCGTGATTACCACGCTGGATGAGTCCGGCAAACCGGTTGGCGTCACCGCCAGCAGCTTCAACTCTGTATCCATTGAGCCGGCACTGGTGCTGTGGAGCATCGATAAAGGCGCCAACAGCCTGAGTGCTTTTCAGAACGCTAAACACTTTGCAGTAAACGTGTTGGGCCGCGAACAGGTCAGTACCTCCAATAACTTTGCCAGCCGCGGTGAAGACAAATTTGCCAACGCCGACTATCACACCGGCATTGGTGGTGTGCCATTGCTGGACGACTACGCCGCGCAGTTCGAATGTAACACCTGGGCGGTTTATGAAGGCGGTGACCATCTGATTCTGGTGGGTGAAGTGAAAGAATACCGGCATCACAGTGAAACCGAACCACTGGTATTTGCCCGTGGCAGCTATGCAGTCTCGGCCCAGCATCCGGAAATGATGCAGAATCAGGCAGAAACTGTCACCGCCCCGGAAAACGACTTCGTTGGCGACTACCTGCTGTATCTGGTACGGGAAACCTACCAGCGTTTCAGCGCCCAGCTGTATCCGAAACTGAACCACGAGTGCGATGTAACCCCTGAAGAATGGCGTATCCTGGCCCGCATGGTTAACCAGCCGGAAGTGGCCATCGACCAGTTGACTGATCTTGTCATGCAGCCGGAAATCAGCCTGCGCCAGACCGCTGACTGGATGATGGAAAAAGGTCTGATCCAGTACAAGGACAAAGACACCCTCAAAGCCACCGAATCCGGTGCGGACATGGCCCGCCGCCTGCAGAAGCTGGCACTGGAAGAAGAAACCAGACTGCTCAGCGACCTGAGCCCGCAACAAACGGCCACTTTAAAGAGCAACCTGAAACAACTGATCGACAAGCTGTAACAGGCCGGCACACACTCCCCCGCACCAACGTGGGGGAGTCATAACATGATTTGCCTTGCATTCTGATTACATAGTTAATATGTTAACTGAATTATCAGCCGTATAAATCCCGTCAGGTGTATTCAGTATGACTGCCTCCCCACGCATTCCCCATCAATTCCAGCACCAGAGCCTGTCCCTGATCAGCAGCCTGTTACCCGTCAGCAATGCGGTTTTCTTTCTGGTTGAACCGGGTATGCAACACCGTGGTGCCGTCATCTTTAACGGCTGTCAGGATATGGAGAAGCAGTACACCCAAAAGTACAACACCATGGACCCCCTCAGCCCGGACCGCTTTCGCGATAAGGATACCCGGGTAGCCACGCTGGACTCTCAGATTGCACCACATCTGCTGAAACAGAGCCGTTACTATCAGGAATTCATGCTGCCCAATGATCACCGCTATGTAGCCGATCTGTTCTTCCGCCACGGGGGCACAATCGTCGCCATCCTGAGCATCCTGCGGGCGGAAGCTCTGGGAAATTTCACGGTTTCTGAGCTGGAACTGCTGAACAGTGTTCAGCCCTTTATGGAGTACAGCCTGAACACGGTTTACCTGCCCCGCCGGCAACAGGAGCGTCAGGGCTTTCACCAGCAGTATCAGCTCACCGAACGGGAACTGGACGTACTTGAACTGCTGATCAGCGGTGCCAACAACAAGCAAATCGCCACCGAACTGAACCTTGGCCTGGCCACGGTTAAAACCCATCTTCACCATATCTTTCAGAAAACCGGCGTACAGTCCCGGGCCGAACTGGTCAGCCGCAGCCTGCAACGTTTGCAGGCTGGCTGATCACCGTATAAATCAGCCCTCTCAACCATCTGATGGATGCTCCTCAAACCTGATAAGCCGGATACTCAAACGCTGATTCAACAGTTTGACGGTATCTGTTATGCAAAACGCTCCTACACACACACCTGCTCAGGATCTGCTGGCCCGCAGAATTAACGTACTCGGCCCCCATACCCCATTGTTTTATGACGAACCCCTGCATCTGGTACGGGGTGAAGGTGTCTGGCTTTATGATCACAGCGGCAAACGCTATCTGGATGTTTACAACAATGTCCCCCACGTGGGCCACTGTAACCCACGGGTCGTTGAAGCCATGCACCGCCAGGCCAGCACCCTGAACGTGCACACCCGTTATCTGCACAACAACATCATTGACTACACCGAACGGCTCAGTGCCACCTTTGCGGATTCCCTCAGCATGGCGATGCTGACCTGCACCGGCAGCGAAGCCAACGAACTGGCCCTGCGCATGGCACGGCATCATACCGGCGGTCAGGGCATTATCGTCACGGATTTCGCCTATCACGGCAATACCGAAGCGGTGGCTGAAATCGGCACCGGCTTCATGCCGGAATCCCGCCATACCAAACGGGTAAAAGCCTTTGCCATTCCGGACAGCTACCGGGGTATCGAAGGTGTAGCGGAGGAACAACTGGCAGATGCTTATGTCGCACAGATCGCCCGGGCGATTGATGAATTCGCCGCTGAAGGCATTCCATTTGCCGGCATGCTGGTGTGTCCGGATTTTGCCAATGAAGGCCTGCTTAACATCCCTGCCGGATTTATGGAAAAAGCCACGGCGCTGGTACACAAGGCCGGCGGCCTGCTGATTGCCGATGAAGTACAGGCCGGCTTTGGCCGCACCGGAAAGCACTGGTGGGCCCATCAGTGGTATGACATCACTCCGGACATCGTCACCCTGGGCAAACCCATGGGCAACGGCCACCCGCTGGCGGGCGTTGTCGCCCGTGGTGATCTGATCAATGCCTTCACTGAACATTCTATGTACTTCAATACCTTTGGCGGCACGCCGGTATCCTGTGCAGTCGGCATGGCCGTACTGGATGCACTGGAGCAGGATAACCTGCTGGAAAACGCCGTCAGCACCGGTGATTACGTCGCAGCAGGGTTACGTCAGTTACAAACTAAATACCCCCTGATCGGCGAAGTACGGGACCGGGGGCTGTTCTTTGCAGTCGAACTGGTCACAGATCCTGTGACTAAAACTCCGGCCAAAAAACAGGCCCGGCGGATCATCAACCTGATGAAAGAACAGAGCGTACTGATCAGCACCATCGGCGTCCATGACGCCATTCTCAAACTCCGCCCGCCGATGCCCTTCCAGCCGGAACATGCTGATGTATTGCTGCACACACTGGATAAAGTACTGCAACAGGTTTCGGAGGAACTGGTCCATGGATGATTTTTACGGCCTCAGCCCGGAGCAACAGGCGGACCGGCTGGCACTGCTGGCCCGGCAAGCCCTGAAGCACTGGGATCTGACACCTGTCAGCATCAGCCTGATTAAATACCGGGAGAATGCCGTTTTTAAAATTACCACTGCAGATAACACCTTTGCGCTGCGCATTCACCGGCCGGGGTATCACAGCAGCGCAGCCCTACGCTCTGAACTGCAGTGGATGGCGGCGCTGGATGACGCCGGTATCGCGGTGCCCAAAGTCATCCCCACCACCGACGGTCAGTTACTGGTCAGCGTACAAACCGATGCCGTGCCGGAACCCCGCTGTGTTGATCTGTTTGCCTGGATCAGTGGCGAGCAGCTGGGCAGCGTGGAGCACGGGCTGGGGAAAGACAGTGCCAGCATTCGCAGTACCTACCGGCAGATCGGCCAGATCGCCGCGCAGTTGCATAATCAGGCCAGCCAGTGGAGCTTGCCCGACGGTTTTGAACGCCATGCCTGGGATGCGGAAGGTCTGGTGGGCGAACAGCCTTTCTGGGGGCGCTTCTGGGAACTGCCCCAGCTAACCCCTGATCAGCGGGAACTGCTACTGCAGGCCAGAGATAAAGTCAGAAATGTGCTGTCTGCACTGGAAAAGTCTTCCCGGAACTACAGCCTGATCCATGCGGATTTTGTCCCGGAAAACCTGATGACCGACGGCGATGCAGTTCGCCTGCTGGACTTCGACGATGCCGGCTTTGGCTGGCACATGTTTGAACTGGCCACCGCCCTGTATTTCGTGCTCCGGGAACCGGACTACGACATTGCCCGCACCGCCCTGACCGAAGGTTACTGCCAGTTACGGCCACTGACTGAAGACGACCTTGGGTTACTGGAAACCTTCCTGACCGCCCGGGGCTTCACCTATCTCGGCTGGATTCAGGACCGTCAGGAAACGGAAACCGCCCGGCAACTGACCGCCGATCTGATTGCAAGAGCCTGCCATCAGTCACGCCGTTACCTGGGCCTCAGCTAACCACACCGTGCCTGAAATCCGCTATTTCAGGCACAGTCACCTTAGCGCCAGCCTTGCCTGATTAACAATCCTTTCACTTACAAAGAAATACCCTTGCTGAACCTGTTTCAGTTGTGCTTTTTAGACTCCGGGGCCAGCAAATTTTTTTGGCCACCCCGCGCTAATGAAAATCATTTAAGGATAAGCACAATGTTACAGGGAAAACGTATCTCACTGATTGGCGTGCCGCCAGGCCAGCTTCAGCGGTTGATTGCGCTGTATAGCCAGCATAAACTGCAGATTGTTCCGTATGGCCAGCCGGCGGATTACATTATTTATGGCAGCCAGCTGGAAAGTATCAGCCTGATTGAACGGGGCACCGAACCCATCGCAGATGTCATGTCAGAAGAAGACTTTTTCGATCTTCTGGTCAGGAGCAATACAAAGCCGGGCTAGTCATTGCGGAAACACACCTGCTATCACGGACGCACCCGTTTGCCTCCAATACTCATCCGGACGGTCACAGCAGGCAGTGAATGCCTGCTCTGCCACGGCTCTCCTGTAAACGCAGACCGTAAAACACCTCAGACATTGGTCGTAAATTTACGGCTATGAAGGCTACAGATACCCATTTTGCAGATATCTGTAGCACATTTATTTTGCACAGGTCTAACAGGCCACCTATTCTTTCCGTGACACAGTCATTACAACTGTTCAAGGATGAATACACTATGCTCAAAGGCAAACGCATTTCCCTTATTGGCGTACCCGCCGATCAGATACAGCGTTTAATCGCACTGTACACCCAAAGCAGACTGCAGGTGGTGCCTTACGGCCACCCTGCTGATTACATCATTTACGGCAGCCAGCTGGACACTGTTGACGACATTCAGCGCGGTACTGAACCTGTCGCCGATGTCATGTCACAGGAGGACTTCCTCCACCTCCTGCTCAGGACCAATGCCGCCCTCGGCGCGTTTGCTTCCCGTGGCCGGCGTAAGGCCGGCTGACACTTACCCAATCTGGCTTTATCTGTACGGCGGGCTGCCGGTGCCCGCTTTGTTCGCCTGCACCTTTATCAGAAAACTTTATCTCCCAATAAATATTCATCAATAGACTTTAGTACCGGTTAGTTAGTATAAATTCAGTTCAATCAGCCACAGATGCAGCGATTTCAAACCAATCGCCCATCTGGCCTGAGGTAAGCTTTTTATCAGACAGCGGTTAACCGCTGCGGCACACAACAACAATTAAAGATCTCGGAGTTACACTATGCAACAGAATACGGTTACCCCTCTCCAGCCGGAACCCAGCCCTGAAGAACCGGCTGAACCTGCCCCTGCGCAACCGGACACCTCTACTCAGACATCTTCACTCGCTTCATCCAAAGAAAGGCTCAGACAACAGATCTGGCCTGACGACCGCTGCTTTGTACTCTCTCTGAATTAACCGGATCTTTGACCCACTGCACTCTGCCAGCCATCCGGTCAGAGGGCATAATGAAGAGTACTAACCATGCAGAACCATTTACGTTTGCTGGAACATTACCAGCAATACAGCAAGGCTGTGCACAGCCTCATGGAATCCATGATGGCCAGCCTCAGCGGCGCACAGCTGCTTTCTGATCAGGAACAGCAACAGCAGGCGGTACGGCGTCTGAGCCAGAATTACCCCTTCATCGAACTGATGTACAGCCTGGACAGCCACGGTGTGCAACTGATGGATACTGTTTTCAGCCCTCACGTCAGTTACCGCAAGCGCCGTCAGCCCGGCAAGGGCCGTGACCGCAGCCAGCGGCCCTATATGCAGATCCTGCAGCACCGTGACCGGGATGTCAGCGTCACGGAACCCTACCTGTCCAGCGCCACTCACCAACTGGCTATCTCATGCGTGCAGACAATTCAGAACAGCCACGGAGACGTCACCGGCTATGTGGTGCTGAATTTTAATCTGCAGCGGCTGATTTCTTACCTCAAGGGGGATCAGTTACGGGAGCGGGTACATCCGGCTTTTCAGGGGGTATACGCCATCATCGGCGGGCTGTTGGTCATCGTTTCCCTGTTGCTGCTGGCGGGGGCGGGAAAATCCTTACTGGATGTATTTCAGCTCACCAGCGACGTCACCACCGGTGCCTTCGGTATCGTCATCCTGATTACCCTCGGGCTGGCAATTTTCGACCTTGGCAAAACCATTCTCGAAGAAGAAGTGCTGTCTAACAAAGACATCCACCACCACGATACTTCCCGGCGGACCATCACCCGTTTCATGTCGGCAATCGTCATCGCAATCTCCATTGAATCCCTGTTGCTGATGTTTAAATCCCTGCTGGCAGAAAGCGATACCCAGGTGCTCAACGCCGTATGGATGATGATGGCCGCCGTTGCCCTGCTGATGGCGCTAGGGGTGTATCTAAAGCTCAGTAAAGAATAGTTCAGTAAAGAATAGTTCAGTAAAGAATAGTTCAGTAAAGAATAGCTCAGCATAAGCCAACTGACTCTGCTGGCCGGCCCTCCGGTCAGCAACCGCCCCGCCTTCCATTCTGAAAAATACGCCCGGATCAACCATCTGGTTGATTACCCCCTTTTGCGCTTTGCTCTTAAATAGACCTCAGGCTGCCAGTACCTGCTGCCAGCTGACCAAACAATAATAAGACAGAGGTTCAAACTTGATGAGACTGCAAAAGGGTCATTACCTTTCATCTTTGCTGTTAGCAGCAACCATCAGCACCCCGGGCTATGCACTTAATTTAATCGACAAAGAAGGCGATCAGCTGAATCTGGATATCGAAGCGATTTTCGGTACCTTCAGCAGTGACCAGTCATACGGCAATGCCGACAGCAGCCCCCAGTGGCAGGAAGCGGCCATTAAATACGGTTTCTCCGGCCATACCACCCTCAGCAACAACAGCCAGCTGTACGGCACAATTAATGCCCTGACCACCGGCGCGTGGGGCGACGGTGAAGCCTCCGGCACCACCCTGGGTGACGAACGTCAGACCCGGTTCGAAGAGGTATATGGCGGCTGGCGCAACGACATGGTGGACTTCTCCATCGGCAGCCAGATCGTCACCATCGGTGACGGCTTCATCCTTAACGATGACGCCCTGAACTTCGGTAACGGTGTCGATTCAGATTTAAACCGTGGCGGCGCTTACTGGCTGGCAGGCCGCAAGGCATTTGATAAAACCGCCGTCCTGAAACTGGGGGGCGAGACAGGATTACGCACTGATCTTTTCTGGTTCGAATCCGACAACAAAGCTCAGGGCCGCCCGGAAATGGCCGGAATCAATGTTGAACATGTCAGCGACATTGGCACCTTTGGCGCGTTTTACCTGAAAGGGCTGGATACCGACCCGACCGGCATCGCCGGCGGCAACTTCGATAACCTGCAGCGTGACGGTCAGGAAACCATGAGCGTGCGATATCAGGGTAACGCCGGGGTTGAAAATCTGTTTCTGTCGGCCGAATTCGCCACCCAGGAACAGGGCAATAACAGCGCCGATGCCGATGCCTGGTACGCGGAAGCCGGCTGGACCTTCGCCGACCTGCCATGGTCGCCGAGTGTGAACTACCGCTACAGCACCTTTGATAAAGGATACGACAGCCTGTTTACCGGCTTTAACCGTGGCTTCGGGACCTGGTTTCAGGGTGAGGTCTGGGCCAACTATTCCGCTGCAGGCCCGGGCAACACCGGGGTGGACGTGCATCACGTAGGTGTGAAGGCCAACCCCACCGACACCCTGACCCTCGGTGCCCTGTATTTTGACTTTGAAGATACCACCGGCCGGGCAGAACGCTCTGATGCCCGGGAAGTTAACCTCTACGCCGAATGGGTGGTGAATGATCACCTGATCATCAGCCCGCTGCTGGGCTTCTATACCCCGGACAGCAAAACCAGCGTAGTCGACAACACCGACACCAACACCTATTTCCAGTTACTGGCCATCGTGCCCTTCTGATCCTTAACAACAACCATAATACGGTGACGCCAGTTGCAGATTCCCTATATAAGGTTCTGGCCGTCACCCGGGAGAAACGCTATGTCTGACGCAATTCAACTGACCATCAACGGACAGTCTGTTGCCGGTGCTGCCGGCCTGTTTGATGTGATTAACCCTGCCACCGAACTGACGGTTGCACAGGCGCCGCTGGCCTCGGTGGCCCAGCTGGATGAAGCCGTCGCGGCGGCCGGTACCGCCTTTAAAACCTGGCAGTACAGCAGCCATGAAAGCCGTCAGACACTGATCCGTCAGATCGCCGATAAAATTGAACAGCACGCCGATGAGCTGGCTGAAATCATTGTTCAGGAACAGGGCAAACCGCTGTTTCTGGCCAACATGGAAGTTCAGGGCGCGCTGGCATGGGCACGCTATACGGCGGATCTGGAGATTCCCGTTGAAGTGATCGAAGACAGCCCGAACAAGCGCATAGAAAACCACCGCAAACCGCTGGGTGTGGTGGCTTCAATCACGCCCTGGAACTGGCCACTGATGATCGCCATCTGGCACATCATTCCGGCACTGCGGTCCGGCAATACCGTGGTCTGCAAGCCCTCCGGCCTGACACCGCTCAACACCCTGCGGTTAGTGGAACTGATGAATGAAGTGCTGCCTGCCGGAGTGGTGAACATCGTCACCGGCGAAGCGGAAATCGGCAACGCCATCAGTGCCCATGAAGATATTCAGAAAGTGGTGTTCACCGGATCGACGGCAACCGGTCAGCGCATCATGGAGAGTGCCGCCGGCAACCTTAAGCGTCTGACGCTTGAGCTGGGCGGTAATGATGCGGCGATCGTCCTGCCGGACAGCGATATCGACGCCATCGCTGAAGGCCTGTTCCAGACAGCCTTCCTGAACATGGGCCAGACCTGTGCCTGCCTGAAACGCCTGTACGTGCATGAAAGCCAGTATCAGGCGGTCTGCGACAAACTGGTTGCAATGGCACAGGCGCAAACCATTGGCGATGGCATGGCTGAAACCACCACCTTCGGCCCGGTACAGAACGCCAACCAGCTGAAGATCGTCAGCGAGCTGGTAGACGATGCAGCCGCCAGTGGCGGTCAGATCCTGTGCGGCGGTGAAGCCCTGTCCGGTGACGGCTATTTTTATCCGCCAACCATTGTCGCCAACGTCAGTAACGGTACCCGTCTGGTGGACGAAGAACAGTTTGGTCCGGCCCTGCCCGTCATTGCCTACCGCGAAGTGGACGATGCCATCCGTATGGCTAACGACTGCGCCGTAGGCTTAGGCGGCTCTGTCTGGGGGAAAGATCTGGATGCGGCTCAGCAAATTGCCGCTCAGCTGGAATGCGGGACGGTGTGGATCAACGGCCATGCAGAAGTGCTGCCCCATGCCCCTTTTGGTGGCTGCAAGATGTCCGGCTTCGGGGTGGAGTTCGGGCTGGACGGTCTGCTGGAATACACCGTGCCGCAAATCATCAACATCAATAAGTAATTGCCCTGCGCTGTGTTCCCCTGTGAGCCAGCAATGACACAGCGCAGTTTGTATGGCCGGTGGCACATCACTCTGACCGGCCCCAGACATACACTCTGGCAATACAGCTGCGGGCCTGCACTGCCCCGTTACAGGTACCGTTACAGGTACTGGCACTGGTCTCCAAACCGGTAAATCTGCTACTGCCATATGGCAGTATTTTCAGGGCCTTCGGGCCCTTTTTTTATGCAGATGGCGGTCGTTTGCTGCGCCACGTTAATCTGCACATATCAACCATCCGGTTGATATTTTTTGTGGTACCGATCCTCTCTAATAGGTAGCAATGATACTCAGCGTTGCAAAGGTATAACCATGCTGCAAACCATTAACCGAATTCTCTATGCATCTGACCTGGGTCAGGGCAGCCGCCCGGCATTCCGCTATGCGGTGAATGAAGCCATTAAACACAACGCTGAAATTATTTTTTTACATGCGGTCGAGCCCATCAGCGAGCTCACCGAAGACATCATCGAAGACTACCTGCCGGAAAAGCTCAGCAAGAAACACAGCGAGCAGATCATGCAAAGCCGCAAACTGCGGATCAGAGAACGCATCGAATCTTTCGTTCAGAGTGAACTGGACGCCGGTGTCGCGCTGCCCAAACCGGCCATCATCAAAGTCTCTATCGGCCAGCCTCATAAAATCATTCTCGATAAGGCAAAAACCCTGGCGGCAGACATGATCGTCATGGGTGACCGGGAGAGCAACAGTATTTCGCGGATTTTTCTGGGTTCAACCGCCCAGAAGGTCATCCATCAGAGTCAGGTACCGGTACTGATCGTACCCCTCAGGAAAGAAAAATAACCGTTTCAGTCATACGCGCAGCGAGGATGCGCAATCCCATAATAAGAAGAGGTAATTATGAAAAAAATAATAAATCTGGTTTCTACTGCTGTTGTTGCAGCAAGTGTTTCTGCAACGCCTTTACTGATGTCTCAGGCACAGGCTGCCGATTACCCCAACCGCCCGGTTAAATTCGTTGTACCCTGGCCTGCGGGAGATCTGGAAGACATCCTCACCCGTATGGTTGCTGAGGATATGGCCAAAGAAACCGGCAAACCGGCTTCCGTAGTAAATAAACCCGGCGGTGCCGGTGTGGTTGGCGCTGCGGATGTATCCCGTGCCCGGGCTGACGGCCTGACCATAGGTTCCTTTGTGGCAGACATTCTGACCACCCACGTACTGGCAGGCAATGCACCGTTCAATGAAGAAACCTTTGAGCCGGTAGGTATTTTCCTGGATTACCCCTTTGTTATCGCCACCAAGGCGGATGCTCCTTACAACACCATGGGCGAACTGGCCGAGTATTCTAAGAACAACGCGGTTTCGCTGGGTCACTTCGGTTATCAGGCGCTGCCAACCGCGATTACCTTTAAGGCCGCGGATAAAATCGGCATTAAGTTCTCATCCGATGCCCCCTTTGATTCCAACGACTGCTCTACCCTGGCCAATGGCGATGCAGACGTCATCAACACCACCACTCAGCAGATCATTGCCTGCCTGAAATCCGGTGATGTAAAACTGCTGTCAGCCATCACCCGTGACCGCCTGAGCATCGCGCCGGAAGTACCCACCCTGAATGAACAGACCGGCGTCAGCCAGACCACCTGGAACGGCCTGTTCGTAAAACAGGGTACCTCTGCGGAAATCAAGGCACGCATTGCTGAAATCGCCGCCAAAACCATGGCCTCTGACCGCGCTCAGGAACTGGCTAAAACCACCGGTGCCGGTGTTTACTGGATCGCCGGTGCGGAAGCTGAGCAGGTTGTGTCTGACGACTACGACGCCGCTCAGGATCTGCTGGACTTCATGAAGCAGTAATCACACACGCAGCGCCTGCCGCCGGTCATCCCTCTGACAGTACCGGCGGCAGGCCTGTCTGTTTCTGCTATGTGCAATCTGCAATGACTTTCCTGCCAGGAGCGACCTGCCTATGAACGCTACAGACAGCCCATTAGACAAACCAGCCGGGCCTGCCAGCAGCGATGCCGGCGATGCCGCCAGCGCTGAGCAAGATACCCCTTTCACGGAACAGCGTACTTTCGGTATTTACTGGCTGTTACTGGCGGTGGCTGCTGCCCTGCTGATCCTGCTGCCCGAAGAAGCTAAGTGGGTCACCACCAAACGGGGCTGGTATACCCAGCCGATGATCGGCCCGGCAATTGGCCTGAGTGTGCTGATGATCTTTACTGCTGTCCGGCTGATGATTTCCTTCCGGCTGATCTGGTTGCGCAGCATCGACCCGATCGACAGCCTGCTGGATACCCTCAGTAACTACCGGGTGGCGCTGTTTTCCAGCGCGTTATTCTTTCTCTACATCAACACCCTCTCGGTATTCGGTTTTGCCCTGGCGACCCTGATGTTCGTCACCACACTGTTATGGCTCAGCCGCCTGCTGGACCGGTTCTGGTTTGCCTGCACCCTCGGCACGGTGAGCGCCCTTATCCTGATCTTCAGGGTCGGCGTCAGTGTCTGGTTACCGGATGTCTGGCTCTATGAGCTGTTACCGGAAGATCTGGCAACTTTTGCCAATCAGTATTTATAAGGTTCAGGTGATTTATGATGGAAACCTTACTGCTCGGTTTATCTGAAGTCAGCAACATAAATGTACTGCTGGCGATTCTTATCGGCGCGCTGATCGGCGTGACCATCGGCTCGATTCCCGGGCTGGAACCTGCCGGTGTCATGGCCATATTACTGCCGCTGAGTTTTTCAATGGAACCCTTAGCAGGCGTCACCCTGCTGTTAGGGGTCTATGGCGGTGCCTGGTATGGCGGTGCGATTCCGGCCATTCTGATGAATACCCCCGGCACCCCGGTGGCGGTATTAACCACCTATGATGGCTACCCCATGGCCAAACGGGGCGAAGGTAAGAAAGCCCTGTCGATTGCCTACACAGCCTCTTTCGTCGGCGGCATTATCAGTGTGATGTCACTGGTGTTACTGGCGCCACTGCTGTCACAGATCGCGACCCATTTCGGCTCTGCAGAGTTTGCCATGCTGGCGGTACTGGGGATGATCTTCGTGGTCCTCGCGCACCGTAAACATGTACTTGAAGCCGCCATGATGCTGGGGCTGGGAATTTTTCTCGGCACCGTCGGGTTAGACCGCTCCTATAACACCCAGACTTACACCTTTGATCAGGAATGGCTGCTGGGCGGCATTCCGCTTGTCCCAGCGGTGATCGGCCTGTTTGCCATGTCTCAGGCCTTTGTGCTGCTGTCCCAGAAAGGTGGCGATTCACAGGTCACTAAACTGACCGGCGATGGCTTCTTTGGCGGCGCGCTGACCTTGCTGAAACACAAGATTACCGTGATCCGCTCCGCCACACTGGGGGTCGTCATGGGCCTGTTACCCGGGGTGGGCGAATTCGGCTCGCAGTTTTTCTCCTATACCCTGGCGCAGAAGTTTTCCAAGAATCCGGAAAACTTCGGTAACGGCGAACCCGCAGGCCTGATCGCCTCAGAAACCTCCAACAACGCGGTTACCGCCTCGGTGATGATTCCGTTGCTGGCTTTTGGCATTCCGGCTGATGCCCTGATGGCCATGCTGCTGGCGGTATTCATGGTACACAACTACATCCCGGGGCCAACCCTGTTTGCTGAGCGGCCTGAGTTTATATCCGGTTTGTACATTTCCCTGTTCATGATGAACGTGATCGTGTTCCTGTATCTCTCCGTTGCTACCCGCTGGATCGTCAACCTGACCCGCATCCGTGGCCGCTTTATCGGTGCCTTTATTCTGGTACTGGGCTTCATTGGCAGTTACAGCCAGAACTACCAGTTCTCGGATGCACTGATCGCGCTGGGCTTTGCCATCTTCGGTTATATGCTACGTAAAAATGATATTCCGGCGGTGCCGATCATTCTGGGGCTGGTGCTGGGTCCGGTCTTCCTGACCCGCTTTAAACAAGCGCTGGGAGTATCCAACGGTGATCTGACTATTTTCCTGACCCGGCCAATCAGTCTGACACTGCTGTCGCTGACCGTCGGCTCAATTCTGATTTACGCCTGGAGCCAGCTGAAAAACCGCCAGACGGTTACCCCGTAACGGGTAAAACACTGATAACAGCCGGCCCTGCTTTCAGGCCGGCTTTTCTTCCAGAGCAGTCCATTCCCGAAACATAGCAGCCTGCCCGGTATAGTTACCTTCCGGATCATACAGATTCCAGACCCGGGCATTTTCAATATAAAAACGCTTGCCGGTGGCTGAGATTCTGACCCCACGGTAATGATCAATGCAGCCAAACGCCGTGACCTGTGCCAGCAGTTGATTGCGTTCTTCCTGTGAAACCGGTTCCGCCGACTGGCGGGAAGGCAGTGCGGTCAGCGCGGCATAGTCCATTTCGAACAGCTCCAGCGCCATCCGGTTACCGAAATTAAACACCGGATCGCTGCCGCCTCCGTGGGAAAGCAGTACAAAATCTGCCCGCCAGAGATGCTCAGCAATGCTGTCGGTTTCCCTGCTTATCCCGCTGATCAGCAACTCATCAAAAAACCGCATATAGCTGGCCATTACGTTGTCCAGATGACGTAACATTTCAGGGGATTTCAGGGCATCCGGTGCAGACATATAAAACCTTTCAAAGAGTTGAAAATACGAGACTTACTGTAAATTCTGTTGCAGCTGGTTTTCAAGGGTTTTCAGGTCACCTAACACCCAGGTTTCCGCAATTTTACCGCCTCTGAAGGTAAACAACGCGCAACCCTGCCAGGTCAGCCGTTTTCCGGTGGGCGCATAGCCCATAAAGTCGTTACGGTGAATTCCGGTGAAAGACATTTTGGCAAATACCTTATCCCCTTCTGCCACCAGCGCTTCAATGATGCAGCTATATTCACCCAGCGCCAGATGGACCATATCGACATATTCCCCAAAGCCCGCATGGCCGGTTTTCTCCTGCCCCAGCGAACCGCGGAAGACAAAATCCTCATGCAGTACTTCAGGGATCGCCTGTTTGTCATGGGCATCCCAGAGCACTTCATAGAATTTATGCACCAGCGCTTTATGCGCGCTGCTCGCCGCTAAGTCAGTTATATTGTCTTTATCGCTGTACATCCTCACCTCCTGTGTGCCGGTAAAATTTCAGGGCCTGAGCAGTTATACCGGCATCCCTTAAAGCAGGCCAGACTTTCCAACTGAATTGTTTTTACTTATTCTATAGATCAGAAAATTATAATTAACATGTTAACTTTTTATTTCTTTTCCGCTACTCTCAGTTCATAGTAATACGTACAGCTTGTGCTTAGAGGTAACGGCTATGGGCCAGATCAATCAACAACGCCTTTCAGGTTTATATAAGTTTCAGGACGAATGTCTGACGCTGCTAACCGGTGTCACGGATGCCAGCCACGCGGTGACCTATCTGCTGGATGATCGCGCAAAGCCTATGTGTTACAAGAACCATCAAATGCAGCCGCTGATGCACCGGGAGTATCTCTCAGACTTTTACAGATCCGATCCTCTCTACCCGGCTAACTTCAAAGAAAGCCACGCCGACGTGGTTAAAATGAATGATCTGGTGCAGCCTTACCGGCGCAATACCCATCCCTACTACCGGGATTTTGTCACCCCCTGGGGCATTCAGGATATCGTTGAGCTGTTTTTCCACGTGGACGGTAAACTGATTGCCGGCGCGGCACTGTTTACCTCTAAAGATCAGCCGGAACTGATGAGCGGAGATCTGAAAAAGATCCAGCACCTGCACCGCTTCATTGAATACTCACTGGAACAGAACCTCTCCACCCCGACCCTGACCAGCTTTGATGATTTCTGCGACAACTACCAGCTCACAGCCAAAGAACGGGTGGTGGTACAGCTGGTGACCCAGGGCCTGCCCAATAAGTCCATTGCACAGAACCTGTGCTGCAGCCTGGCAACCATCAAAACCCACCTGCAGCACATCTTCAGCAAAATGGCCGTGAACAGCAAGGCAGAAGTGGCGAACCTGGTGTACCGCCAGAACTGCCAACTGTAAAACTGGCAGCTGTAGAGCTAGGGTAACAAACAAGCCCCCACTCACATGTACCGTTAACTGTACATATAACGCTTACCGGACTAGACTTGTACCATTAACAGTACAGGTTAAACACTATGCGAGTCATTACATTTACCGAAGCCCGGAACAATCTGAAAAACGTGCTGGATGAAGTGGTCAATGATGCAGACACAACGGTCATCACCCGAAGAGATTCTGAAGATGCTGTTGTCATGTCTCTGGATCATTACAACAGTCTTCTTGAAACTGTTCATCTGTTACGTTCTCCGGCCAACGCTGCCCATCTGAGCCGCTCCATTGAACAGTACAAACAGGGAAAAACCAGTCCGCGGGAACTGACCGATGACTGACCGCCTGCTCAGCTGGACTGATGAATCATGGAGCGATTATCTGTACTGGCAGACGCAGGATAAGAAAACCCTGAAACGTATCAACAAACTCATTCGCGATGTAAAACGCGCTCCTTTTGAAGGGATCGGAAAGCCGGAACCGCTTAAGGAAAACCTTTCCGGCTTCTGGTCCAGACGAATCGATGAAACCAACAGGCTCGTTTACGTCATTGAAAAGAAAGCCATCGTGATCATTTCATGCCGGTATCATTATTAAAACCGCACTGCAGATAGCAGCTTACTCCACTTCTACAAGACAAAAGTGCTTCTTCCCCTTACGGATCAGGAAATAACGGCCGTGCAGTGCCTGCGCCTTATCCAGCCGGATATCAGCAGCCTCAGCCGGCACACCGTTTAACAGTACCGCGCCGGCACTGATCAGCTCACGGGCAATTTTGCGTGATCCCGCCAGTCCGGCTTCAGTCAGCGCATCCTGCAGATCAGTATCAGCACCGAGCGCTAATGCAGGCGCACCATCCAGACTCAGTTGCTGCAGTTCTTCCGACGTCAGGGACCGCGGATCACCGCTGAACATCGCCTGGGATATCCGCTGCGCCTGCGCCAGCCCCTGCTCACCGTGAATCAGTAAGGTCAGTTGTTCCGCCAGAATCCGCTGAGCTTCCGGTTTAGCGTTACGCTGCTCATCCCCTGCTTTAATCCGGTCGATCTCCTCTACACTGAGGAAGGTGTAATACTTGAGGTATTCGTAAACATCGGCATCCGCACTGTTCAGCCAGAACTGATAAAAGCTGTACGGTGAGGTTTTTGCCGGGTCCAGCCAGACCGTGCCGGATTCAGTTTTGCCGAACTTGGTGCCGTCTGACTTGGTAATCAGCGGCAGGGTCATACCGAACACCTGCTGCCGGTTCATCCGCCGGGTCAGGTCGATCCCGGCGGTGATATTGCCCCACTGGTCATTACCGCCAATCTGCAGGACGCAGTCATAACGGCGGTTCAGCTCAGAAAAATCATACGACTGCAGCAAACTGTAGGAAAACTCTGTAAATGAGATGCCCTGTTCCGGACGGTTAATGCGCTGCTTCACCGACTCTTTGCCGATCATGCTGTTCACCGAGAAATACTTGCCAACATCCCGTAAAAACGTCAGCACATCCATGCCGGCCATCCAGTCAGCATTGTTGACGATCCGGGCGGCACTGTCCGGGGTATCCGCATCCAGAATACCGTTAATCTGCCGCCCCAGTTTTGTCACCCATTCGGCCACCCGCCCGGCACTGTTGAGGCTGCGCTCCGTGGCTTTAAAGCTCGGATCGCCAATCATACCGGTGGCACCGCCGATCAGCGCCAGCGGTTTATGACCGGCCAGCTGAAACCGTTTCAGCATCAGTAAAGGGACCAGATGCCCCACGTGCAGACTGTCTGCGGTTGGATCAAAACCACAGTAGACCACCCTTCCCGGCTGTGAGAAATACTCTGTGAAGCCCTCATCATCTCCGGATTTCTGGGCGATCAGGTTACGTTGCTGCAGGTCATCAAGCAGCCGTGTGGTGTCGGTGGTCATGGGAGGTTTATCACTTTTCAGAAGGTTTGTTTACATACACAGGTAAGCAGGGGTTCCCGCCCATTTTCAGTGCTTACAGCGATGGTAAAGGATGCCCCCTGCCGGGCACATCAACCATCTGGTTGATATACATCTGAACCGCCCCGGAGATACTTAACTCAGCAGAAAGCGCCACGATTAAGCACTGAAACTTTCTCCCCACAATTACTAAAACACTGGAGCAAATAATGAGTACAAACAGCCCAGCACAGACATTCTGGAATCCGATGGTGCACCCGGGTGACCCGCGGGCACGCAACGGCATCGTTATTACTAAGGGTGACGGCAACTACGTTCAAAATCAGGAAGGCCAGTGGCTGGTCGACGGTGTCGGCGGCCTGTGGAACGTCAACGTTGGCCACAACCGTACCGAAGTGAAAGACGCAATCAAAAATCAGCTGGATGAACTGGAATATTTCCAGATCTTCGACGGCATCAGCCACCCACGGGTAACCGAGCTGTCGGACAAAATCATCAGCATGCTGGAACCGGAAGGCATGGCCCGGGTTATGTACTGCTCAGGCGGTTCTGATTCGGTTGAAACCGCCCTTAAACTGGCGCGCCAGTACTGGAAAGCAGTGGGTCAGGCCCAGCGCTATAAGTTTATTTCCCTGAAACAGGGCTATCACGGCGTACACTTTGGCGGGGCTTCCGTGAACGGCAACACCGTGTTCCGTACCAACTATGAACCTGTCCTGCCCGGCTGTATCCATATTGATACCCCATGGCTGTACCGCAATCCCTGGAACACTGAAGATCCGCAGGAACTGGGTGAACTGGCCGCGAAACAGCTGGAAGCAGAGATCGTCTTCCAGGGCCCGGATACCGTCGCTGCCTTCATCGCCGAGCCAATCCAGGGCGCAGGCGGTGTGATCGTGCCACCGGCTAACTACTGGCCTCTGGTGCGTGAAGTCTGTGATAAATACGGCGTTCTGCTGATCGCCGATGAAGTGGTTACCGGCTTCGGCCGCTCCGGCAGCATGTTCGGTGTGCGTGGCTGGGGTGTGGCTGCTGATATCCAGTGCTTCGCCAAGGGCATTAACTCCGGTTACGTGCCACTGGGTGCAACGGTTATCAATCAGCGCATTGCCGAAGGCATTGAAACCTGTGACAACTTCAGCGGCGCTGTGATGCACGGTTACACTTACTCCGGTCACCCGGTGGCCTGCGCCTCTGCGTTAGCTTCACTGAAAATTGTTGAAGAAGAGAACCTGCCGGAGAACGCCGGCCGTCAGGGTGCGGATCTGTTAGAAAAACTGCAGGCTAAGCTGCTGGATTTCCCGTCTGTCGGTGAAATCCGCGGTAAAGGTCTGATGGTTGCCTTGGATCTGGTCAGCGATAAGAAGACCCGTCAGCCGATCGATCCGATGAGCGGATTCGCCAATCAGGTAGCGGCAGTGGCGCTGCAGGAAGGTGTGATTGTACGCCCGGTCGGCACCAAGATTATCCTCTCGCCACCGCTGACAATCGGTACAGAAGAAGTCGACAAGATAGTGCATGCCTTGCATCAGGGTTTTGCTACTGTCGATAAATAACAGCCGATAAATAAGCGTGAGCTTCCGACTGCCCGGTCACGCCCGGGCAGTCGTCTTTTCCCCTTTGAATACAAGGGACTCACTCATCTAGTGCAGTGCAGGCATGCTGGAATTAATCATATCCCGGTGCAGCTTCCAGTGGTCAGATTCTTTTTTCCAGATCACCATAAACTTACCCCGGTCCAGAACCATACCGTCAGTATCTTCCAGAATATATTTACCAATCTCAAAAGCAGTATTACCAAATCCATCCAGTTCGGTGGTTTCCAGTTTAATCTCCTTCACCCCCATATCCATAAAGCTCTGGAACTGTTTTTCGATGGCTGAACGTCCCTTTATAATATCTGTATTTGGCGGCATAAATTCACCGTCCTTTGTATAAAGTGCCGCTAAACCAGCTGCATCGCCTTTATGATAAGCCTCGGTAAAGGCTTCATCTGCGGCTCTGATTTCGTCCATTACTTCCATTGAAATGCTCATACTTGCCTCCTCAGTGTTAATTAATGAACACCCCCAACCTTTAAAGCTAGACCAAAACCTTAGCTTGTAACTTGATTTAAACTCACACACAGCGCGTCCCAACTGGCTTTTACCGCCAGCTTCTCCTCCGAACAGTAATCGCAGCCCCGCCTCCACACTTAACCTGAAGTAATCTGAAACCGCTGTATAAGTCGTTTGTCGTCCCCTGCGCTTCCAACGCACACTGCCCCTAAACAACTAACAGTGTGAGAACGAAATGCGCTTTGAAAATAAAACCGTCCTGATCACCGGCGGTGCCGGCGGTGTTGGCCAGACACTGGCCAGACTCTTTGCCCGTGAAGGCGCAAACGTCATGATTGCAGATCTGAATGAATCAGCCTGTGCTGAGGTCGCCCGCCGTATTGCCGAAGAAACCGGCCGCAACCCTGCAGATATCAGTTATCTGGCCGGTAATCTGCGGGAGCGGGAATACTGTGACGGGGTGGTTGAGCACACAGTGAAACACTTTGGCGGGCTGGACATTCTGCTCAACAACGCCGGCATCATTCCCCGGGGCACCGTTGAGGAAACCACCGATGACATGTGGTTCACCGCCATGGACGTGAATCTCAACGCGGTGTTCTTCCTGTGCCGTGCTGCCGTCCCGCATATGAAACAGAACGGCGGGGCCATTGTGAACACCTCATCCGTCTGGGGCACCTACCCCGGCCCGGCGCACGTAGCCTATTGCACCAGCAAAGGCGCAGTGGCAGCACTGACCAAAAACCTTGGCCGGGATTGCGCACCACTGGGTATCCGGGTGAATGCTGTCTGCCCCCATGAAATCAATACGCCCATGATCCGCTCCGGCTTTGAACGCCGTGGCCTTGATCCGGATAAAGCGGTGGAAGAACTGAACAAAACCGTGCCTCTGGGGCGCATTGCCGAACCCGAAGACATTGCCGATGTCATCGCCTTTCTGGCCTCAGACGAAGCCCGCTACATCGCCGGGGAAACCGTTGAAGTCACCGGTGCCAAACCGGTTTCCGGATAAAAGGAACACCACATGATTAATCTCGATAACAAACTGGCCATTGTCACCGGCGGTGGCCGGGGCATTGGCCGGGGTATCAGCGAACAGTTACTGCAAGCCGGCGCACGGGTGCTGATTGCCCAGCGCCAGCCGCTGGACGATGAACTGAACAGCCATCCCGGCGTCGCCTTTATTCAGGCCGACCTGCTGCAACAGGAAGCCCCCTATGAGATTGCTGCCGCCGCAGGCAATCTGGGCGGGGCCGACATACTGGTGAATAACGCCGGCTTTATGTTCGAAATGGCGCTGGAGGATATGACCGAAGCCGACTGGGACCGCATGATGACGGTGAACATGCGCGCCCCGGTCTTCCTGTGTAAAGCCCTGCTGGGCCAGATGCGGGCGAAAGGTGGCGGCAGCATCATTAATATCGGCTCCATTGAAGGCCTTGGCGCGAATCCACTCCACGCCGCTTACTGTGCATCCAAAGCAGGTGTTCACGGTTTCAGCCGCGCGCTGGCCGTTGACCTGGGTAATGACGGCATCCGCTGCAACGCCATTGCCCCGGGCTGGATCAACTCAGACCTGAGCAACGACTATATCAACGCTCAGCAAAATCCTGATCAGGCCAGGCAGGACCTGTATGCCATGCACCCCGTTGGCCGTACCGGCGAGCCCACCGATATCGGTGCCATGGTGGCATTTCTCGCCAGTGACGCAGCAGGTTTTGTCACCGGCCAGACCTTCACCGTCGACGGCGGCCGGACCGCCAAGCTGCCATTGCCTTTTTAAGCGACATTCCTCCCAAACCGACTTTATGGTTTTGGGAGGAAATACAACCCGGAGTAAAGTAAGTTAAGCGATAACAAACAACGTACGATACCTTTCAGGGAAGCGGGGTAAATACTATGGGCAACAATGATATTCATCAGGCTTCATGCCATTGCGGCAAGGTACAGTTACGACTGAGCCTCCCCCATGGTCTTCAGGAACTGAACCGCTGTAACTGTTCAATCTGCAACAAACGCGGAGCAGTAATGGCATCGGTTCCGTTGAACGGCTTAACAATTACCCGCGGAAAAGAACACTTATCTGTCTACCGGTTTAACACCAGGACCGCCACACATTACTTCTGCAGCCTGTGCGGTATCTATACCCATCATCAGATGCGTTCTGACCCGGAGAAATATGGTTTTAATGTTGCCTGCCTGCACAATACAGATATAAATAATTTAGGGGTAATACCGACATCTTATGGCCTCAACCATGTATCTGACCGGCCAGCAAAAAACGCGGTAAAGGAAAAGGCTAATACAATGCCCCTAACCCGTGAGTTCAAAGAAACAGTCATGGAACTCTGCCAAAACCCTGAATACCGCAAAGCCCTTCTGCTTGAAGCACTGGAATCTTATCTGGAAGGTGATGTTACAGTGGGTAACTCATTCCTTCGCGATTATCTCAATGCCACTCAGGGATTCGCTGAAGTTGCCGCTGAAATGGAGATGAAGGAAGCCGGCCTCAGACGCATGGTCAGTAACAAAGGTAATGCCACCGCCAGAAACCTGTTTAGCCTGTTTAAACTCTGTCAGCGCCGGGAAAGCATCAATACAGCGGAAGAACTGTTCAGGCTGGCCGGCTGATTCATCCGCGCAAACCGGCTGTTTCTTCCAGCAGCCAGTTTCTTAACAATTGCATACCCGGCTCACCCTCCAGCTCCTTACGGCAAACAAAATAATGCTTACGTTCCGGTGCAGCATAACTCTCCACTACCGGGCGGATCAGCCGACCACTACTCAGCAGTTCATCGGTCAGGTGCCGCCAGCCCAGTCCGATACCCAGCCCTTCCAGTACCGTATCCAGCAGCATGGGGAAATGGCTGAAGTACATTTGCGCCTTCACCTTGGGATTCTCCACGCCACAGTGGCGGAGCCAGAAATGCCAGTCCACCGGGGACCACCAGCGGGCCTGCCAGAATGCCGGATCAAGATCCAGTAACGGCAGTTGCTGTAGCCCCTGCAGAGAATCGGCCTGAGGGTTGTCCTTTAAAAACTGCGGCGTACACACCGGAAAAATTTCTTCCGCAAACAGGAAGTCCGCCTGATACCCCGCCAGCTCATTCAGCCCAAGGGTCACGGCCGCATCAAACTTATCTGCTTCACCGGGGGTCGATTCCACACTCATGAGATGTAAATGCAGATTAGGATACAACTGCCGCAGGCGGCCCAGCCGGGGCACCATCCACAGGCGGGAAAAAGAACTGGTAGCATGCAGGTTCAGGTAGCTGTCGGCCACCTGGCCACGGATTTCACGGGTAGCACCGGTAATCTCATCAAAGGCATTATTGGTGGCCCGGAACAGCCGCTCCCCCGCTGCGGTAAGCGTTACCTGCCGGTGCCCGCGGACAAACAGCACTGTGGTCAGTTGCTCCTCCAGCTGTTTAATCTGCCGGCTGATGGCCGCCGGCGTCACACACAGCTCATCCGCCGCAGCTTTGAAGCTCTGCCGCCGGGCAGCCACTTCAAAGGCACGGATCGCCGTTAACGAGGGTAAATCAAGACGACGGGATTGCATTTAAGATTCGTCCCCACTGCCAGAGTTTACTTAAAGTAACCTAAAAACTGAGCGGAAACAGCCCCTTCTGGCCACCCTCAGCCATTCAGTAATCAATCGTCATATCACCGTTCACTGTGGTGCAGCAGGAAAGCACGTACCCCTGTGCTTCCTCCTCTTCGGTAATGCCGCCGTTATGAGCCATTTCATACTCACCGCTGACCACCTGTACCCGGCAGGCACCGCAAATACCCATACCGCAGGCCTTGGAGATATTCACTCCGGCCTCACTGGCCGCTTCGTTCAGGTTAGTCCCCGCCACCACGCTGACGCTGTTACCGGAATCCGTGAAGCTCACCTGATAGATTTCGCCGGTCACTTCCTGCTGATCCGCTTCATCCGCGTGTTGCTCAGCGTCTTTGGCATCTTCTGCCGGGGTCGCGCCGAAAGATTCTTCATGGTACCGGCGCATATCGTAACCCAGAGATTCCAACAGCTTGCGGACCGCCTTCATATAGGGGTCCGGGCCACAGCAGAATACTTCCCGCTCAAGAAAATCCGGGGCGATCAGTCGCAGCATATTCTCATTCAGATAGCCCCGGTAACCGGCCCAGGCCTGACCGATTTCTGATTTTTCACAGATCAGGTGCAGCTTAAAGTTTTCAACCCGGGTAGACATGTAGTCCAGCTCCCGGGCGTAAATGATATCCGCCGGGCTGCGGGCACTGTGGGCAAACACCATGTCCACTTCGGAGTCGGTATCAAACCACCAGCGGGCCATCGACATCACCGGCGTAATGCCCACCCCACCGGATAGCAGGAGGGCTTTATCCGTTGGAAAATCCAGACAATTAAACTGCCCTGCCGGGCCGTGTACCGCAATCTGATCGCCGGACTTAAGGTTGTCGTGCAACCAGTTGCTGACCATCCCCCCCGGCACCCGTTTCACGGTAACCGAAAAACTATAGGGGATCGAAGGTGAGCTGGAAATGGTGTAGGAACGCATCACCCGTTCGCCGTCGATTTCCAGTTCCAGGGTGACAAACTGCCCCGGCTTGAAGAAAAACAGCACCGGCTGGCCCATGCTGAAGGTAAAGGTGCAGACATCATGGGTTTCATGAATCACCTTGGAACAGCGCACCAGATGGCGGCCATTGCTCCAGGTCTGGGTCGCCACAGGATTCAGAAAATCAGCAGTATTAAAATCAGTCATAGATCTCTCCACAGATCAGCAACAGGCACGCATCAGCCCAACTTTTCCCGTCAGGCTGAAGCAATTACTGATCTGATGAAATGTGCAGGTGAATGCCCTGCAGGTCTTATAATAATTGGTCGCTGGCGGACTAGAGTTCTTTGCCCGCCAGCCATTCTTTCCAGCGCAGATTAACGTTGGCCCCGACCGACAAAAACGGCTCCACCGGCAAACGTTTTGGCTCAGCATAGTTACTGAATTCACGAACCAGTTCAGTATCACCCAATACCGCCTGTTCAGCCGCCAGCATCCCCGACAGGGTACCTTTAACGGTGCCCAGACCATTCTGACAGGCCGCCGACCAGATGCCCGGTTCCAGCTCGCCAAAGGCCGGCACAGAATTCCACGACAAACACAGCCTTCCGCCCCAGCGATGCTCCAGCGGTACATCCGCCAGCATCGGAAAGCGGGAAATAAAGGCCTTATCATGCACCTTCACTATGCTGTCGATATCTTTCTGGCTGATCTCCATCGACTGATTCAGGGTAAAGCGGTTACGTACCGTTAGCCGGTCGCCACTGCCCAGATAATCCGATGTTTTACGTACCGTGGTCCCCATAGGGTCCGCCGGCAGCACGCCCCAGTCAGCATCACCGCCTAAGCGCTGCAACTCATCACCGGACAGCGCCCGGGTCATGGAGGCATAGGTAAACACATGTAACAGCTGGCGGGGGTAATAGCCGAATGACTGGACATGGCCGTTCACCGCCAGAATCACCTTCTTCGCCCGGATACGGGCCTTAGGCGTGCGTAACCTGTGCGGGGTGCCGGGGCTCATTTCCACCACCGGAGACTGTTCGAAAATCCGTACTTTCTCGCTCAGGCCACGGGCCGCCTGACGGATATAGGCCGCTGGCTGAATCATCACCGCCCCCGGGGTATAAAGCCCCTTCTGGTAGTAGCTGATGCCGGTGCGGGCCTGCATATCTGAGGCAGACAGCAATTTATAGGCTTCACCCAGCCCGTCCAGATGCCTCACATAACTGTCGATATGGGCAATGCCCCGCTCACTGGCGGCACCGGTCACCCGGCCGCAGGGGTCAAACACCTGCGCTGGCATACCAAACTCACGGGCCATATCAGCGGCAAACTCGATCCCGGCCCGGTTCAGCATAATCTGTTTAAGATCCGCTTCTTTACCGCCAGCATAGGTTTCTGAATTCAGATCGTGGGGTAAATCAATCATGAAGCCGCTGTTACGCCCGGCGGGCCCTTCGGCCATTTTGCAAGCTTCCAGCAGGACGATATCATCGCCTGTCAACTGGCTCAGGCGTCTGGCGGCAGCAATGCCCGCAAAGCCGCCACCGATCACCAGCCAGTCGGTTTCTATGTTGCCACTGGCCTGCGGAAAACTGTGCGAATCGTCAAGAATCTCATTCCAGGCAGCCGGGCCGGTTTCTTTCGGCACCTGGCTTACCCTGATTGTTCTGCTCATATAATCGCTCCTAACGGGGCAGCCCGGTCACCGGCCCTTAGAGTAAGGGCAAACAACAGGCAATACCCGGCCCCGCCGTTCATCTGACAGGGCCTGTAAATGCGAAAGCGGCGTATCAGTCTACGCTGCCATCGACTGCATCGTCACTCAGATCGATCCAGATGGTTTTCAGTTCGGTGTACTGATCATGGGCATGAATGGAATTATCCCGCCCACCGAACCCGGACTGCTTATAGCCGCCAAACGGCGTGGTGATGTCCCCTTCACCGAAGCAGTTAACCGTGACCGTACCGGCCCGGACCGCCTGCGCCGCACGGATGGCTTTTTTAGCATTGGCCGTAAACACCGATGCCGCCAGACCGTATTCTGTATCGTTGGCCACGGCGATTGCTTCGTCATAGCTGTTGACAGTGATGACCGACAATACCGGACCAAAGATCTCTTCCCGGGCCAGTGCGTCACTGTTGCTGACGCCATCAAAAATGGTCGGCTGGATGAAGGTTCCGTTCTCGGTTCCGCCCCCCAGCACCACGTCATGGCCGTCGGCTTTACCCTGCTGCAGGTAACCGTCAACCTTGGCAAAGTGGCCGGCATCGATCATCGCGCCCAGCTGATTTTGCGGGTCCAGCGGATTGCCGGTGTTCCAGTCACGGGCGTGGGCTTTAATGCGTTCCAGCAGAGCATCTTTCACCCCCGCCTCAACGATCAGACGGGAACCGGCAGAACAGTTCTCACCCATGTTCCAGAACGCGGCAGCCACGACCTGTTCAGCCACCTTGTCCAGATTTTCCGCATCATTCAGGACGATGCATGGATTCTTACCGCCCAGCTCCAGTACCACCTTCTTCAGGTTGGAATCTGCCGCGTAACGCAGGAAACGGCGGCCCGTTACCGTCGAGCCGGTGAAGGTCACCATGTCTACGTCCATATGCATGCCCAGCGGTTCGCCGACTTCAGCACCGCCACCGGTGATCACGTTCAGGACACCTTTCGGCAGGCCGGCTTCCATCGCCAGTTCAGCAATGCGCAGGGCTGTCAGCGATGTCTGTTCAGCGGGCTTTACCACCATTGAACAGCCAGCCGCCAGCGCCGGGGCGATTTTCCAGGCCAGCATCAGCAACGGGAAGTTCCACGGCAGCACTGCCCCTACCACGCCGATTGGCTCACGTACGACCATAGCAATGGCATCGTTGCCGACAGGTGCGGTCTGGTCATAAATTTTATCGATCAGTTCCGCGTGCCAGGTCAGGGTATGAATAAATTCCGGAATATCGATGCTTTCACAGTCGGCAATTGGCTTGCCGGAATCCAGGCTTTCCAGCACCGCCAGTTCACGGCTGTTACGCTTAACCAGCTTGCACAGCTTAATTAAGATTTCTTTACGCTCACCCGGATGCAACTTGCTCCAGCGGCCATCTTCAAAGGCTTCACGGGCTTTGTGTACCGCAAAATCCACATCTTCAGCGTTACACGCAGCCACATTGGCCAGCAATTCACCGGTGGCCGGATTGGTGCTTTCAAAGGTATTACCCGACACTGACGGGCGGAAACCGCCGTCCACAAAGCTCATGCTGGCAGGGTTAAGATCGGCAGCAACGGCCTGATATTCTTCCAGAGTTAACAGATCAGTCATGGCTTATTGCTCCGCAGAATCTTCTGCCAGAATGCTGGCAATGGTGGTTTTCAGGGTCTTCACAACCTGGTTCATGGCACGCTTATCGTCTTTGTTCAGGCCACGCAGCGGGCGACGGACTTCACCGGAATACCGGCCGTCAATCGTCACGCCGTACTTCACGCTCTGAATGAACTTGCCGCCCTGCTCCAGTACCCGCATCAGGGGCATCATGGCCGACATAATCCGGCGGGCTTTATTGAAATCGTTTTCCAGCACACAGGCCTGATACAGCGCAAGATGCTCTTTCGGCAGGAAGTTAGAGCCGGCACACACCCAGCTCTTTGCGCCCCAGGCGAAGAATTCCAGCGCCTGATCATCCATACCACAGGCGGTCTGAATATGCGGATAGTCCCGCGCCAGCATGTGTAAACGGTTAATGTCGCCGGAGCTTTCCTTGATCGCCATGAAATTGGCAGAACGGCCGACACGGTCGAAGAATTCTTCTTCCATGTTCACGCCCATACGGTCCGGGTAGTTGTACAGCATGATTGGCAGGTTCGCTGCCCGGTCGATGGTCAGGGCATGCAGGGCCAGCTCACGCTGGGTCGGCAGAGAGTACGGCGGCGTCGCCAGCAGGATGACATCCGCGCCGTGTTTGGCACCGTCTTCCGCCAGCTTAATGGAGTGATCCGGGTTTACAGAACCGGTGCCGAAGATGACGATGGCCTTATCAGCGGCAATCTGCTTAGAGATCTCCAGCAGCTTCACCCGTTCTTCATGGCTTTCCACGTAATATTCGCCGGTGGTACCGCCCACCATCAGCCCCTGAACGCCGGAATCCACCAGATACTGTACCTGTGCGGCAAAGGCATCATAGTCGATGCTGTGATCTTCGCCGAACGGGGTAATGACTGGCGTGTAAATCCCCTCAAAATGCATAGTTGTGTTACCCATTAAGATTCTTATTGTTCCTGCTGTCAGAGGCATTGCACTGACAGCCACATACTGAAAATCTTAACGAGGAGACAGCAACTCCCACAATCAACCTTTTTGTCGCAAAAAGCATAACCACAAGTTATCAAAGACCGGCAAAAACCCGAAAAGCATCACTCAGGTAATGATTAACCGACCGGCAGCACCTGCCAACAGGCATAAAAAAACGCCATCCTGCGGAGACAGAATGGCGTTATCCGGATAACAGACACGGCTAGGATTCAGCGACGTCATCTGCCTTGCCGATATACGTTGGTTCATGGCGAATGCAATCCATAAACCAGTCCATAAAGGCTTTGAAGGCCGGGGTAGTGCTTTTGTCTTCGGTGTAGGTCAGATAATGGAGTTTTTCTTTAAATACCGCCTTGTGATCCCCTACCCGGACCAGCCGGCCTTCCGCCAGCATGTGCTCAACCAACTGGTTCCAGCCCAGACAGACCCCCTGATGGTTCAGCGCCATCTGCGCCAGCATATTAAAATCGTTAGCATTGAAAATGCGCAACTGGCTGTCATCGCTCTGATCCAGCTCCATATCATGAAAGGCAAACCACACGCCCCAGTCCACATGCTCTGCCACCTGGGAACGGCCAAAGGGGCTGAGGTTCAGTAACACCGCCTGCTGCAGGCCTTCCAGCGTGACGATATCGGGATTGTCTTCCAGATACCGGGGCGAACACACCGGATAAATCAGATCATAAAACAACGGCACCGAATGATAACCTTCCCGCGGATCACTGGCCTTGTTAATGAAGATATCCGGCCGCACCCCCGGCTCCATCTGCAGGAAGTTATTGGTGGTCACCATGTTCACATCAATTTCCGGATGCAGCGCAATAAACTCCGGCAGCCGGTATGACAGCCAAAAAGTTGAAAACGCCGGAGTACAGCAGATGGTCAGCGCCTGCCGCCGCTTACCGGTATTCTGAATCCGCTGGGCCGCCTGGGCGATATTCACAAATGAAAGATAGGCCGCATCGTAAAAAATACTGCCGGCTTCCGTCAGCTCAACCGCCCGGCCGGAACGCTTGAACAGCGTGACGCCTAAGGCCGCCTCCAGCTCACGGATTTGCCGGCTGATGGCCGCCTGTGTCACGCACAAAGCTTCTGCCGCACGGGTGAAATTCTGATACTTTGCCGCCGCCACAAACGACTTAACCGCCCGTAACGAGGGCATCTTGACCAGTATCTGATCCGGTTCTACGTGTTTAACCATAACGTCAGGTATTCAATTCTCTAAATAAAAAGTCGCTTTACCGATTTTCGGGCCAAAAATACACTGGCCCCGCTATCACACCCTGTTCGCAGCGGTACTGCCTGTGCCGTGCTGAATCCTCGCAAACCCTTCTGTACTGGCCATTTCAGCGGAGTTTGAGTATTCGGTTTCCGGTTTTAAGCGCTGCCGGTACCTGCTGCATTAAAAACGATAGATGGTCTGAAAAACAATAGCCATGTTTTTTATCCGGGTGTGTCGCAACTGTATTTCTAACAACAATAAACGTGTGTTTACAGGAGTCATCCTATGTCTGATCAGGCCAAAACCCTTGAGCTAATCCGCCAGCGTCCGCCCCGCTATGCACTGAGCAGCGCCCTTTATCATAGCCAGGATGTCTACCGGCAGGATCTGGAACAGATCTGGCACAGCCACTGGATTTTTGCCGGCCACAGCTTCGAAATACCCAAAGCCGGTGACTACCTGACCCTGCAGATCGGCGACTATCCGGTGGTCATCGTCCGGGGTGACAAGGGTGAAATTAATGCCTTTCATAACGCCTGCCGCCACCGGGGTTCACGGCTGTGCTCTGCCGCCAAAGGCAAATCTGCCAAACTGGTCTGCCCATACCATAAATGGACCTTCGGGCTGGACGGCAAACTGCTGTTCGCCGGTAACATGGGCCCGGATTTCAGCAACGCCGACCACAACCTCCTGCCGGTTCACTGTGAAGTGGTGAACAGCTTTATCTATCTGTGTGTTGCTGAGACCCCGCCGGATTTCGAAGCCTTCCGAGCCGATGTCACGCCGTTTATTGCACCCCATAATCTGGATGACTGCAAAGTGGCCTTCGAATCCAACATCATTGAAAAAGGCAACTGGAAACTGGTATTCGAAAACAACCGGGAGTGCTATCACTGCGATGCCAATCACCCGGAACTGCTGAATTCCTTCGTTGAGAACCTCTCCGTAGCCGGCGTAGGCGGTAACGATGACCCTGAACTGACCGCCCACTGGGACAGCTGCGAAGCGGCCGGTTTCCCAAGCCGGCTGGTTATGGACCCGAAAAATGGCCAGTACCGTATGACCCGCATCCCGCTGGCCGCCGGTGCCGTCAGCTACACCATGAACGGCAAACCCGCCGTGAATGGCCGGCTGGATACGCCAGATGCCGAAGGCAAGCACCTGGAAGATATCGGTGCCCTGCTGTACTTCAACTATCCCTCCACCTGGAATCACTTTTTGGGGGATCATGCCCTGAGCTTCCGGATTCTGCCACTGGGCCATGACCAGACGCTGGTCACCACTAAATGGCTGGTGCACAAAGATGCGCAGGAAGGCGTCGACTACGACCTGGATGCCCTGACAAAAGTGTGGCTGGCCACCAATGATCAGGACCGGGAACTGGTAGAAGAAACCTTCCGCGGTACCGGCTCACCTTCCTACACCCCGGGTCCGTTTTCCGAAATCGCTGAAAACGGTGTATGTCAGTTCGTCGACTGGTACTGCCAGACAATGGAAACCCGGCTGAGCAAGTAAACCGCTACGCGCTTTATGGTAGCTGGTCACCCCGAAAAACGTTCGGGGCCTGATCAGACAGAGTTTAGTCCGTCTTCCCTGCCGGTTCTGACCGGCACCGGCAGGGCTTTTTCAGACCCACAGACAACGGATGTACAATGCAAACAACACTTCCCACACCGCTCAGCCCCGGCGAATATCTGCGGGGCTACCTGCTGGTGATTGTCGCAGCAGTCAGCTACGGCCTGCAGCCTTTATTCGCCTTTCAGGCCTACGGGGATGGCGCCACTCCGCTGGGATTACTGCTGTGCCGTTACATCATTGCCTTCACTCTGCTGCTGATCTGGCTGCGCTGGCGCAACATCGCCCTGCCCAGAGGTAAGGCATTTCGCCAGTACCTGATTATCGGTATCGGCTATGGTTGTGCTGCACTGGGGTATTACACCGCCAGCCAGAGCACCTCTGTGAGCCTGGCAGTGATTGTGATGTTTTCGTTCCCGGCCTTTATCACCCTGTATGCCATGGTGATTCTCAAAGATCCGCCGCGCACATCCCGGCTGTTAAGCATGGTCATGGGGCTGGGTGGTGTGGTTCTGGCGGCCGGTTCAGACCTGCAGGGGGATCTCAGCGGCATTGGCTGGGCACTGTTCGCCGCCCTCAGTTATGGCGCTTCGATTATTTACGGCAGCCATAATGCGGTCAGTAAACAACCGCTGGCGGACAGCTGTGTGATCATGCTGGGCGGAGCGCTGATCTTCAGCGTTGCCATACTTGGCAGCACGTTGCTGAGCACTGGAATTCCCGTCAGCCTGCCCTCCGGCACTGCCAGTTGGCTGGCGACTGTCAGCCTCGCGGCATTTGCCACCCTGTTACCGGCAATCTGCTTTATCAGCGGCTCCCCCAAAACAGGGGCTGCCAATGCCGCCACCATCTCCACGCTGGAACCGGTGGTCGCGATCAGCATTGCAGTGCTGATGATCGGCGAATCCCTGCCGACCGATACCCTGCTGGGCGGTATGCTGGTGCTGGCGGCTGCCATTACGCTGGCACGTAAGTAACCCTGACCAAACCTTCCCGGGCAGTCAGTTTACGGTCGGCTGCCCTTCCCTTTTCCTCTGTCAGCTGAGCTGTACAGACCGCCGATAATGGCGTGAAATCCTGTATCCGTCCTGCCGATACCCTCCCTCCTGTCTACTTACGTAAACCAAAATATTGTCGCAAACCTAAGTCTTTAATTACTTAAGTGACGCATTTCGTTCGCCAGGCTATGAACAATAACGCCAGGTTATGGTTTCTAGGCAAATAATGTCGTTGGACGCTTTTTTGCAAAATCTCTAATTTAAATAACAGAACTTCTTTACACCTTGCCCGTTGGAAACTGTTGTCAGTGGCCCGCAAACAGCAAGGTGAATCAGCAGGTTCAGGCCTGCTGAACATATGTAATCCAATAATAAAAACGGGGACAGCATGACAGACAACACAGATATCCTGTCGATTCGCAACGTGTACAAGGTATTCGGTGAACAGCCGGAAAAAGCGATGCAGATGTTGCGCGATGGCGCAGACAAGGATCAGATCTTTGAAAAAACCGGCCAGACTGTCGGTGTCTTTGATGCCAGCTTCTCAGTAAAGAAAGGTGAGATTTTCGTCATCATGGGCCTCTCCGGCTCGGGCAAATCCACCATGGTACGTCTGCTGAACCGCCTGATTGAGCCCACCGCCGGCAGCATCGAACTGAACGGTAAAGACATTACCAATCTCGGTGATGAAGACTTGCTGGACGTACGCCGTCAGGAAATGAGCATGGTGTTTCAGTCCTTCGCGCTGATGCCACACATGTCGGTGCTGGAAAACGCCGCGTTCGGGCTGGAAATTTCCGGCGTCGAATCCGAAGAACGTAACCGCCGCGCCCAGGAAGCGCTGGATCAGGTTGGCCTGGGTGAACACAGCGCCAGCTATCCGCACCAGCTTTCTGGCGGTATGCAGCAGCGTGTGGGTCTGGCCCGCGCACTGGCCAACGACCCGACCATCCTGCTGATGGACGAAGCCTTCTCCGCCCTCGACCCCCTGATCCGTTATGAAATGCAGGGCGAACTTATCCGCCTGCAGAAGGAACAGGAACGCACCGTTATCTTTATTTCCCACGATCTGGATGAAGCCATCCGTATCGGCGACCGGATCGCCATCATGGAAGGTGGCCGGGTGGTGCAGATCGGCACACCGGAAGAGATTATGCGCAACCCGGCAGATGACTACGTAGAGACCTTCTTTCAGGGCGTGGATGTCACCAAGATCCTCAAAGCCGGCGATATCGCCTGTGCAGATACCGGCTGTGCCATCCGCATTAACGGTACGGTGCAGCCTTTCGACAGCAGCCTGCACAGCTTCGGCTACCTGCTGGATGACGGTAACCAGTTGCAGGGCGTGGTGCCATTAAGCGCCACCGACGGCTCCACGGCCACGCTGGCCTCGCTGCAAGCCTCACAGCTGGACAGCCATCATCAGGTATACAGCGATGACCTGCTCAAAGATGTGGTGAAAAAAGTCGCCAACAGCGATTACCCGGTGCCGGTAATCGACCGGGCAAACGGTTTCTGCGGAGTGATCAGCAAAGACCAGTTGCTGCAGACCCTGAGCCATTCCTGAGCCAAAGAGCCTGAGTTAAGCCGAATACAACAATAAAAGAGACCGAACCATCATGTCTGAATTCAGTTTATTAGACCCGTTTCAGTTCCTCAGCATCCCCCTTGGTGAGTGGGTCGAGAGCCTGCTGAACTACTTAGTCCAGAACTTCCGTGGCTTCTTCCGCGCCATCCGCTGGCCGATTGATCAGGTACTGGATTTTTCCGAATACGTGCTGCAATCCATCCCCCCGTTAATCGGTATCATCCTGTCATCCCTGCTGGGCTGGCAGCTGGCCGGTAAAAAAATGGGCCTCTTCTGCGCCATCACCCTGATTTTCCTGGGCCTGATTGGCGTATGGTCTGAATCCATGACCACCCTGTCACTGGTACTGACGTCCCTGTTCTTCTGCATCATTTTCGGCATTCCGCTGGGCATTGCATCTGCCCGCAGCGACCGGCTGGAAAAGATCGTCCGTCCAGGTCTTGATGCCATGCAGACCTTGCCGGCATTCGTCTATCTGGTACCGGTCGTCATGCTGTTCGGCATCGGTAACGTACCCGGTGTACTGGTAACCATCGTCTTTGCCCTGCCACCGCTGGTGCGCCTGACCAACCTGGGTATCCGTCAGGTACCGGCCGATAAGATCGAAGCCGCCCGTGCCTTTGGCTGCACCCCGCGCCAGATGCTGTTCAAAGTTCAGTTACCCCTGTCTATGCCAACCATCATGGCAGGCATTAACCAGACCCTGATGCTGTCGCTGTCGATGGTGGTAATCGCTTCCATGATCTCGGTGGGCGGCCTCGGCCAGATGGTACTGCGCGGCATTGGCCGTCTGGATATGGGCCTGGCCACCGTCGGCGGTGTCGGCCTGGTGTTACTGGCCATCTTCCTGGACCGCCTGACTCAGGCCATGGGCGATCGTTCAGAAGCCAGCCACGGCATGCACTGGTACGAAACCGGCCCGGCAGGCCTGCTGGTACGCAGCTACCGCAGCCTGACGGCTAAATAAAAACGGCAACACAACCGCTTACAACAACAATAAAACTGTTAAATAAAATGAGGACCCAGCGATGATCAAATCACGCTTCAAAGAACTGTCTAAACGCATTATTCAGTTAACTGCCGCTGCCGCTCTGGCAACCTCTGCCAGTGCTGTACTTGCAGCTGAAAAACCGGGCGAAGGTGTGGAAGTCACCCCTATTTTCCCAAGTATTGCTGAAGAACGTTTCCGCGGTGAAATTGCCATCGCGGGCCTGCAGGAGCTGGGTTATGAAGTAGAAGAGCCAAAAGAAACCGAATACGCCACCATGATGCTGGCGCTGTCTTATGGCGATGCAGACTTCACCGTTCACCTGTGGGACGTGCTGCACGACACCTTCTACAAGAAGGCCGGCGGTGACGACACCATGGTCAAGGCCGGTGACGTTATTCCGGGCGTACTGCAGGGTTATCTGATCGACAAAAAAACCGCTGACGCGCACAACATCAAGTCTCTGGCGGATCTGAAAAAGCCGGAAATCGCCAAGCTGTTTGATGCCGACGACGACGGCAAAGCGGATCTGACCGGCTGTAACCCGGGCTGGGGCTGCGAACTGGTTATCGACCACCACATCGAAGCTTATGGTCTGGGCGACACCGTTAACCACAACCGCGGTTCTTACTTTGCCCTGATGGCAGACACCATCACCCGTTACAACGAAGGCAAGCCAATCCTGTACTACACCTGGGTACCACAGTGGATCTCCGGCGTACTGGTTGAAGACAAAGACGTGGTCTGGCTGGAAGTACCGCAAACAGACCTGCCAGACGGCAACAACGACGTTAACACCAGCTTCAACGGCAAGAACCTGGGTTTTGCGGTCGACAAAGTGATGTCTGTGGTGAACAAAGAGTTTGCTGAAGAAAACCCGGCGGCCACCAAACTGCTGTCTCTGGTACAGATCAGCGCCAGCGACGAAAGCGCCCAGAACCTGAAAATGCAGGACGGCGAGAAGTCTGTTGAAGACATCAAGCGTCACGCCCAGGAATGGATCACGGCTAACCGCGGCACCTACGACAACTGGCTGACTGAAGCCCGCGCGGCTGCTAACTAATCACATACCCCTGAATACCAAAGGCACCTGCGGGTGCCTTTATTTGTTTATCTGCAAGGAATAACAATGTCCCTCTACCGCTTCATTAACAGCCTGACCTTCAGCGACGTACCTGCCCACACCCAACAACTGATCACCACCTCGCTGATGGACATCATCGGCGTTATGGCCGGGGCAACCGCTAATACCACCAGTCAGAACATCCGCAATTACGCCGCCGACCATTATCCGGCCACCCGCCTGAGCAGCCGGTTGCTGTTTGATGGCCGCGCGGTACATCCGATGGGAGCAGCCTGGGCCGGGGGATTTACCGCCGATAGCCTGGACGCCCACGAAGGACACTTCACCTCCAAAGGCCATGCCGGTGCTACCGTGGTACCTGCCCTGCTGGCCATCGCCGATGCCTGCCACGCACAGGGCAAGGCCATCTCCGGCGCTGAATTTCTGGCAGCCGTTACCCTCGCCTATGAAACCGGATTGCGGGCCGGTGTTGCCCTGATGGATACCGCCGCGGAATATCATGCCTCCGGGGCATTCTCCGGGTTAGGCGTCGTCTGTGGCGGTGCCCGCTTAATGAACATGACCGAAGAACAGTTCATGCACGCACTGGGCATTGCCGAATACTTCGGGCCACGTTGTCCGATGATGCGCTTAGTAGACTTCCCCTCCATGCTGCGGGATGCCCACGGTGCTGGCGCCTATGCCGGGGTCAACGCCCTGTTCATGGCGGAAGCCGGCATTACCGGTGCGCCGGCCGAAACCGTTGAACAGGATAAAATCAAACACTGCTGGGATGACCTTGGCCAGCGCTGGGAAATCGACGCCCAGTACTTCAAACCGTGGCCCGTGTGCCGCTGGGCGCAGCCGGCTCTGACCGCCGTAACCGCCATGCTGAAAGACCATCCGCAAATCAGCAGTGAAACCGTCACCGCCGTTCAGGTAGAAACCTTTCATGAATCCATGCGCCTGCAGGGACATTTTCCTGCCAATGCGGATGAAGCCCAGTACGGTCTCGCCTTTCCGCTGGCGGCACTCATTACCCGGGGGCAAGTTGGTCCGAATGAGGTTACAGGTGACGCAATCAGAGATGCACAGATCCTGAAGGTCAGTAAGCTAATCGACATTACCGAAGCAGATGACCTGTCGGCCCGCTTCCCGGAAGAAATTCTCAGCCGGGTAACCATTGAGCTGCAGGACGGCAGCCGTTTCACCAGCCCGGTCACCCAGGCAAAAGGCGATCCGGCAACGGCCATGAGTCAGGAAGAGTTCCGCGCCAAATTTGATTTACTGGCCGGGGTTAACCTGTCGGAGGTCCGTCGCGATGCCATCTGCACGGCCATTGATTCACTGCCGGAAACGGAATCCTGCAGCGAACTGTTTGAATTACTGATGCATTAAAAAAACGGTCTGAGCAGTTGCCTGCTCCGAACCGGAGCAGGAAAGGACGAAACACAGTATGAACACCCTGAGCAGACATCCCGGCGAACCCGTCACAACGGTATCAAAGCAGATCAGCTTTATTCTGTTACCCGGCTTTGCCCTGACATCTTTCTCGCTGGCGATTGAAGCCCTGAGTGTTGCCAACAGTCTGGACGACCAGCCGATCTACAGTTACGGGATCTGCAGCCTGACGGACGGCGACCATCCGGGCAAAGTCATCAGCTCCAACGGTGTACCTGTTGAAGTCAGCCACGGGCTGGACGCCTGCGACAATGCTGAAATGGTGTTCATCTGTGCCTATAAAGGCGCAGCTACAATAGAAGACCCGCAACTGCTCAGCCAGCTACGCCGCCTTTCCCAAAAGGGCGTACGAATCGTGGCGCTGAGCGGCGGCAGCTTCGTCCTCGCCAAAGCAGGATTACTGCAGGATAAAGGCTGCACCCTTGTACACGAACACCGCAGCACCTTTGCCGAGCTGTATCCGTCCATCCCCCTGCAGGACAGCATCTACACCGTGAATGGTAATGTACTCACCAGCGCCGGCGGCACCGCCACGCTGGACATGCTGCTCTACCTGATCGGTCTGGATCAGGGCAAAACCTTCGCCCATAACGTGGCGCAACGGTTCCAGCAGGAACGCATACGCTCCGGTGAAGAAGTGCTGGCCAGCCAGCGAATGCTTGCTCTGTCCATGAAATCCCCCTGTCTGGGTGCCGCCATCGAACTGATGGAAAAAAGCATCGATCAGCCCTACAGCATCGAAGACCTGTCCCAGCGCATCGGTACCACCCGGCGCAATCTGGAAATGGTATTTCAGCGCCATCAGAACACCACCCCTAACCGTTATTACCTGAAACTGCGGCTGCAACATGCCCGCCGGATGCTGGAAGAAACCAACCTCAGCATCGCCAGCATTGCCCAGGCAACCGGCTTCAGTTCACAGAGTTATTTCGGTAAATGTTTTAAGGATCTTTACGATATCCAGCCTTCACAGCTGCGTCAGGATTAATTTCTCGCACCACTAAGACACTCTTTCGCATTTTTGATATAACCCAACCCCATAAAACAGCAATACTGGCACCTCAAATAACAACTAAAACCGACAGGTGCCAACGTGTCTACGCAGACAGACTCCCGACTCGCGAGTAAATCAACCTCCTTCCATGAAATTCCCATTATTGATATCGGACCGTTACTCGACGGCTCTGATCCGCAACAGGTTGCCAATCAGATCGGCGATATCTGTGAAAACGTGGGCTTTCTCTATATTCGCAACCATGGCGTCGACAAAGCGCTGATACAGGCCGCCTACGAACAGGCTGAAGCCTTCTTCAAACTGCCAATTGCTGAAAAACAAAAACTGCACATCAGCCACTCCGGCCAAACCCTGCGCGGCTACATTCCCATGTATGCGGAAAACGTTGACCCGGAAAATACCAAAGACCACAAAGAATGCTTTGACCTGGGTGCCGAATGCCCGGCAACAACCCCCTTCCACGGCCCGAACCTGATGCCGGACACACCGGCAGCGTTCCGCGAAACCTTCGAACGCTACCACAGCGCCATGATGAAACTGGCCGAACAGCTGATCAGCGCTATCGCCCTCAGCCTGAACCTGCCGGCAGACTACTTCGCAAAACTGCAGCAAAATCCCATCACCATCCAACGGCTGCTGCACTACCCGTCGCAATCCGGTGATATCCGCCAGGAAGAAATCGGCATCGGCGCCCACACCGATTACGGCTTCCTGACCATCCTCGGCCAGGACAACAACGGCGGCCTGCAGGTCCAGAACCGTCAGGGAGAATGGATCGACGCCCCTCCGGTGGAAGATACGTTTATCGTCAACATCGGTGATCTGGTGCAAACCTTCACCAACGACAAATACATCTCCACCATGCACCGGGTCATCAACACCAGCGGCCGGGAACGCTACTCGCTGCCCTTCTTCATCGATCTGGATTTCGATGCTGAAGTCAGCGTCGTGCCCACCTGCCAGAGCGACAGCAACCCGGCGAAATACCAACCCTACACCTGCGGCCAGCACAAATACAAACGCTTCATCGACAGCTACGAACATCTGGGTGAATAGCCGTAACTTCTGAAAAGTCATAAAAAATGCGCCACATGGGCGCATTTTTTTATTCGGGTAATCCGCTAACTTAGCGTCACGTAACCATCCTTAGCCTTGCATTTTATTCCTTCTATGAAAATAAGACACAGATTTATTAAAACCACACTGTTTGATCATTTAAATAAATCTGTCACCTTGTCAGTCACTCTTCAATTAGCTCAATTGAGTGTAAGTACCTGATTGCAAAGAAAACCGTATAGTATTTGATTTTATAGCATTTATTTAGCGCTTCATTTGTAAGACTAACTGTTTCCCCTTCTCTTTGATAAATAGTTTCCTCTTCACCACTTTTAAATTTTGCAACTAACCCACTACTAGAGTACAAAGAGATTAAACATCCAGTCGTCTCCTTAATATCATCAGCTGCAATCTCATATTTCCACAAATTCAAAATTGCAGACACGAAAAGCACAATAGCAATAGCCTTTAAATGTGATTTATACCAAACCTTTCTCACCTTCATAAAAACACATAACAATATTCCAGCTGATAGAAATAATAAGAAATACATAGTACATCGATTTAAATTAATAATTTTTATTTATGGAGTTCAATTCACAAAGAATCTCTATTTATATGTTAAAGCATGTGACTGCATTAGCAGATGAATAAAAATCAAGGCATAAACATTCACGTTCAATATTTTCTTTAATTTCAAGTAGCCTAATAAGGAAACAATAACAAACATAAAAGTTGCGGTGAAGAACATAAAAAAGCTATTAAAATTAAAGCGCAGATACCCAAAAGATAGAACTAATGGAACTATAATAAAAACTAAAGACGCGCAAGTTATATAATCAATCTTTTTTTGATTATAAAAATAAACCCCTGCTCCAATAGCATATACAGGTGCAAAAAAACTCCCATAAAGATAACCTGCTAAATCTCTTATATTGAAAACAATGTAATGCTGATATAGTTCTTCCATTTTAATATCCTAGCAAATAACAAAGGCTAATAATTAATTTAATACTTAACTGACTGCCCTATATTCCCTTACTTATATTAACTCTCTTTATCTTACCTCATTTTATTTTTTAGTAATCACTCCCTGTGAGCAATTTTATTCTCGCTAACTCTCTTACTAAAAAAGGGCAGACTTATCTATTATATCAAACATTTAAATAATCCTATTCACTTTTCCATACAAATCATAAACCAAACCTATCTGTGCATTTATCAATGATATGTATAAACCTTATGATAAGATTAAAATTTAAAAAATCTTATATATATTTTTATAAAAATAACCAATATCTGAATTACAATAGTATGAAACAGAATCATCTCCTATAAAATCTGTCTTATAATCAATATATTCAGACATCAAGAAACCATCATTCAGCCGTATAAACTTAAATTTTATTTTCTTTATCTCCTTATACTTACCAATAAACTCCGATTCACTAACTTGTTCATACTCTGACTCTTCTAGTGAGCCAGATAGTAAATTAGAGTATGACATAATATTCTTTTTATCCCCTTCGACATATTTTACCTCAAACACATCACCATTTGATTTTTTATATCTCGCAGACTTAACCTGTTCAAACTGAGCTACAAGGGCTGCATTAAAATAATCATTTGCTCGCCATACGCTATCTACTTCAACTTTCTCATAAACATGAAAGCCAAAATCATATCCACAATAAGAACTAAATTGATAATAGCTTATTATATTTTTACGAAATAAAAACAAACCAAATAAAATAATAACCAAAACACCGATAAAAACAATATACTTTCTACATACAATCATATCCCCCCCAAACGTTTATTTTAAGAATCTCATAACAAAAGCCTGTTCTATTTACTCTACACTGTCCAAATCTCTTTATACTGCCCATCACTCTGGACCAAATCATCGTGACGTCCAGCTTCTATTATTTCTCCATACTCCATTACCACCACCCGGTCACATAGCGGCATACAGTTCAGCCGGTGGGCGATCATAATGACGGTTCTTCCTTTTACGATTTCTAGCAGTTTTTTTTAAGGTTGTTTGTTCGGCTTCGTAATCCAGTGCGGAGGTCGTTTCGTCGAATACGAAGATTTTCGGGTCGGCCACCAGAGCTCCGGCGATGGCGATGCGCTGGCGCAGGCTGCAGGAGAACCTGAAGACCCGCTCGCCTAACGAAGTAAAGGCTTTCTCAGGCGCTTCAGACAGTGCTGATTGAGCAGAACGCTCAAAGGTATGAGGATCATCCGTCAGCTGAAGAATCTGACAGAGAATTTGCAAAGCACTGAGCAGGCTTTGTGTTTCTTGATGTATATCTGAACCGAGTGATTCAGCGGCGACTGAGTTCATCCCTGATATCTATCCCTGTATGTTCCTGCAGATACGGCTGCTACCGTATGCTGCGGCAAAAATTTCCATTTTTTGTAATCTGCAGGCAACCGATACTCATTATCAGTACTGGCCTGCAATACATTCTTTATATCATCATCGTCCTCAGGCATCACACTAATTGATGATTTGCCTTTCCTATACCTCCCATCTATCTCCGGTCTGAAAAGGCTCAGACGAAAGTAGCAGCACGAAAAAAATGTGTCAACAATCTCAATCAAGGCTCATAACTTATTATTAAATAAGAAAATGATGTATAGGCATCACAGCGTTCTTCCCGTAGTACAGCTAGAATGAAATGTACTCACGTGCTTCAGGAGCTGAACATGCCAGTCACTGACATCATTGCTGTACTGCTGATATTTGCGGCCACCGGGATTATAGGGCTGTTCATTACCCGACTGGTGAATATTCCATATTCGCTTATTCTGGTGGGGCTGGGTTTCCTTCTGGCGCTGTCAGTCGAAGCCTTTGGCTGGGACAGTGGTATCCGGGCCAGCAATTTTCAGGATCTGATGCTGTTTGTGCTGTTGCCGGTGCTGATTTTTGAAGCGGCGTTCTCGCTGGATTCAAAACTTCTGTTCCGGTTTATGCCCAATGTACTGACGCTGGCCACCATTGGCCTGTTGGTGTCTACCGTGGCAACCGCCGTGTTTATCTTCTATGGCATAGGTCACCCGGGGTTTCCCTTCATCGCGGCGCTGATCACCGGTGCAGTGATTTCAGCCACTGACCCGGTGGCCGTTGTAGCCCAGCTAAAAGCTCTGAATGCCCCGGCGGAACTGAATGTGCTCATTGAAGGTGAAAGCCTGTTTAACGATGCCACGGCCATTGCCCTGTTCACAATTCTGGTGGGCATAGGGTTGGGCACCGTTGAGGCGGATGTGACGGATGGTGTGATTCAGTTCATGAAGATCTTCTTCGGCGGGGTCGCTGTCGGCGTGGTGATGGGCTACCTGTTCGCCCTTACCCTGCACATTTTCTCCGTTACCCTGCCGGGGCTGATTCTGGTGACCATCGTGCTTTCCTACGGCAGTTTTTATATCGGCGAGCATTTTCTGCATGTGTCCGGCATTGTTGCGGTGCTGTTCGCGGCGATTGTGTTTAAGAAAGTCGCCGCCGGGCAATTGGCAGAGCTGGAGCATCAGGTGCATCACGTATGGGAGTCTCTTGGCTTTATTGCCAACGTCTTTGTGTTTGTTTTACTGGGGCTTGTGATTACCGTTGAGATGTTCACCGAACGCTGGATTGCCATTGTGCTGGCGATCATAGCTGCAACGCTGGCCCGCACCGTGGCAGTGTATGTGTCAGTCTGGCTGAACGGGGTTACTGTCGGGCAACCCACCGACAGCCGCTACCCGCCGATTATGATCTGGGGCGGTCTGCGCGGTGCGGTCACCATTGCGCTGGTATTATCCCTGCCCACCGAGTTGCCCTACTGGTGGACGATTCAGTCAATCGGTTTTGGTGTGGTACTGTTTACCCTGCTGGTACAGGCCACAACGAATCCGTGGCTGGTTAAAAAAATCCTTAGCAAGCCACCTGAATCTAAAAAAAGGACACCCCATGGCTAACATCTTCCATTACGCCTTTAAAGTGAAAGATCTCGCCAGTACCCGCCGTTTCTATATTGATATTCTCGGCTGCGAAGAAGGCCGCTCAACTGACACCTGGGTTGATTTTGATTTCTGGGGCAATCAGTTATCCGCCCATGTGGCCGAGATGCCCGAAGCACTTGATTACTGTGGCAAGGTAGATGACATTGAGGTGCCGATTCCGCATTTTGGCGCGGTACTCAGCCCGTCAGAGTCTGAGGATACCCGGCAACGGCTGGAAGCCGCCGGTGTGGAGTTCATTGTTAAACCGGTACAGCGTTATGCCGGTCAGCCGGGCCAGCAGGCCACCATGTTCGTGCTGGATTTCAGCGGTAACCCGCTGGAGTTCAAGAGTTTCAGCGATGAACGGGAGATGTTTGCCTAAGCCTCCAAATAAAGGCCCTGAAATAAAGGCTGCCAAACAAAAAAGGCACCCGTTAGGTGCCTTTCAGATTATTTCTCAGTTCAAACCGTCATAGACGATACTGACCCACTTATCGGGTTTCATGAATCCGCCACCCCATTTTTCATCCAGATCCGCCGTGGGTTTGGCTTCGACGATCTGCAGGCGGGTTTTCCCTTCGGCGATCATCTTGCTGATACGGCTTTCCACCAGCTTCAGCATGTCGCGGTATTCGGCCAGTTCTGCCTTGTTCGACAGTTTGCCGTGGCCGGGAATAATTTTGGTATTCACGTCGGCCACTTCCAGAATCTGATCAGCCGCAGCAATGACCCCGGTAATGGAGCCGCCGCTGCTGGCATCAATAAAGGGATACATGCCGGCAAAGTACAGATCGCCGGTGTGAATTACGTTGGCGGCCTTAAACTGCACGAAGCTGTCGGTATCCGTATGGGCGTTTGGCTGGTGCCGTACCCGCAGTACATCGCCGTTCCAGTGGAAGTTCACCCCTTCACCGAAGGTGATCACCGGCAGTGCAGCTTCCGGAGCGGGCTCAACCTTGCGGTTAAAGGCCTTGATGAACTGATTGGACGACATGCGTTCGCGCACGTTATCGTGAGCAACGATGATACTGCCCTGCTTACCGAAGTTTTCATTACCGCCGGTATGGTCACCGTGCCAGTGTGTGTTGAGCAGGAATTTTGGTACATCGCCGCCGAGGTCTTTAATCGCGGTAAGAATGCGCTCTGAAAGCGGCGCGAACTGATCATCCACCAGATAGGTGCCGTTCTTGCCGATGGATACCGCCATATTCCCGCCGGCACCGGTGAGCATATACAGGCCTTCACTGACCTGGGCAGACGCAATCTTAACGTCTTTAAACCGCTCATGATTGTCTGCCATCACCATGCCTGCCTGGGTCAGCAAACAGAGTGATGTTGCTTGAAGAAATCGTTTGATCATGCCTGTGTCTCCCGGAATTCCTGCTCAGAAAAAAGGTATCAGGCTTACAGCTTAGTCCAGGATTTCAGTCAGACCGCCTGTTCAGCCACCTTTACTGCGACCATATACATCTTCAAGCCGTTCAATATCATCTTCACCGAGATACTCACCGGACTGCACCTCGATCAGTTCCAGCGGCATTTTTCCGGGATTCGCCAGGCTGTGAACACCGCCAATGGGAATATAGGTGGACTGGTTCTTTTCCAGCAGAAAACACTGCTCCCCCTTAGTCACCTCAGCAATGCCGGACACCACCACCCAGTGTTCCGCCCGCTGCTGGTGCTTTTGCAGGCTTAAGCGGCCACCGGGGTTTACCGTAATCCGTTTTACCTGATAGCCATTACCCATATCGATACAGCGGTACTTACCCCAGGGACGGTGCACCGTGCCATGGGGCACATCGCTGAAGCGGCTGTCGGCTTTTACTTTTGCCAGCAGCGCTTTCATAGATTCACTCTGATCACGGTCGGCCACCAGCAGTGCATCCTGCGTATCAACGATCAGCAGATTCTCCAACCCTAAGGTTGCCACCGGCCGGGACTGGCTGTGAATCTGGCAGTTGCGGCTGTTAAATGCCAGCACGGTACCTTCGGTCCGGTTGCCCTGCTGATCCGTTTCCAGTTCGCCGGCCAGCGCCGGCCAGCTGCCCAGATCATTCCAGCCAGCCTCCAGCGGAATCACGGCCACTGCGTCAGGATCATCTGCGCACAGGGGCTCCATGACGGCATAATCCACCGACTCCGCCGGGCAAGCGGTAAAGGCTTCGATATCAATGCGCTGAAAATCCAGATCTTCCCGGCGACCCCGTAAAGCGTCACGGCAGGCGGCCATAATATCCGGCCGGTAGTGCGCAAGAACATTCAGGAAACGGTCTGCCCGAAACATAAACATACCGCTGTTCCACAGATATTCGCCGCTGGCAAGATACGCCTTTGCCCGGGCAATATCCGGTTTTTCAACGAACTCTGCGACGGGAAAAACAGATTCAGTGCGCTGTGCGTCGGCACAGGTACGGATATAGCCATATCCCGTGGCAGGTGAATCCGGCACGATGCCGAAGGTCATCAGCTTGCCGGCCTCCGCCGGCTCCAGCCCCAGCTTAACCGCCGTGCGGAACACTTCAGCTTCACTGATGACGTGGTCTGCCGGCAACACCAGCAAGACTTCATCTGGCCGGGCCTGCAGGGCCGCCAGTGCAATTGCCGGGGCAGTATTGCGGCCCGCCGGCTCCAGCAGAATGTCCGCCTGTATATCCAGTTGCCGCAGCTGTTCTGCCACCAGAAACCGATGATCTTCTGCGGCAACAACCGTATAGCCGGACACGTCCAGCCCCTGCACACGGGCAAGGGTATCCTGCAACATGCTCTGTTCTGAATGCAGATTTAAAAACTGTTTGGGATGTTGCGGGCGGGACAGCGGCCACAGGCGTTCACCGACGCCGCCGGCAAGAATAATCGCTTTCATAACGGAATACATCTGGTACAGGAAGCCGCCATTCTATAAGCCAGAACAGCCGCCAACCAGTAAAATGTGCACTCAGCCAGCCCGAATGTATTAGCGCGTCCGGTAAAACCTAGGTGAAACGGGCCAGTGCTCCGGCAGGCTCACTCAGATCGCCAATATTGTCCTGCACCCACTTTGGATCGTAATAGGTGTCAAGATAACGCTCGCCGCTGTCGCACAGCAGGGTAACAATGGAGCCTTTCTGGCCATTTTGCACCATCTGTTCGGCCACCTGCAATGCACCCCAAAGGTTCGTGCCGGTGGATGCTCCGGCCTTGCGACCGATCAGCTTTTCCAGCCAGAGAATGGTGGCAATGCTGCTGGCATCAGGGATTTTCATCATGTGATCGATCACATCCGGCTGAAAAGAATGCTCCACCTTCGGCCGGCCAATGCCTTCAATCCGGCTGGAGGATGCGGAGGTAAGCTGCCGGTCGCCGCTCAGGTAGCTGTCGTAAAACACGGAGTTTTCCGGGTCTACTACCGTCAGTTCCGTGTCATACCCTTTGTAACGGATAAAACGCCCCAGGGTAGCGGACGTACCGCCGGTGCCGGCGCTCATGACCAGCACAGAAGGAATCGGGTGAGGCTCACAGGCCATCTGCCGGAAAATACTTTCGGCGATGTTGTTGTTCCCCCGCCAGTCCGTCGCCCGCTCGGCATAGGTGAACTGATCCATAAAATACCCACCAATGGATTGAGCCAGCGCCACCGATGCCTCATGCATTTCAGATGACTTGTCGACGAAATGACATTTACCGCCATAAAACTCGATCTGCTTTATCTTTGTCTGGGCTGTGCTTTTCGGCACCACGGCAATAAAGGGCAGACCTATCATGCGGGCAAAATAAGCTTCGGATACCGCCGTACTGCCGGAAGATGCCTCCACCACGGTCATGCCTTCTTTCAGCTTGCCGTTACACAGGGCATACAAAAACAGCGACCGGGCCAGCCTGTGCTTCAGACTGCCGGTGGGATGAGTACTTTCGTCTTTCAGGTAAATATCCACCCCGGGCAGCGACTGCAGCGGCAGTTTGAACAGATGTGTATCCGCCGAGCGGTGCGCATCGGCATTTATCTGGCTGACAGCCTCTTTCACCCAGGTATTCATGCTGTTATTCCTTGTATGTTGGGTTTACGTATCTCATTCAGATTATGACGCCGGCCCGCGGTAAAAGACGAAACGCAACCGCAGGGTGCGCACTCTCAGGCGCTTACAGAGAAACAGATCACATCTCAGGCATCGCTTCGAATGCGGGAAGTTCAGGGTCAATATAATCCCACGATGCAGCACTGCCGGCATAGACGACCATACCCGGCTTAAACGCTTCCGGATCATGCAAGCTGCCGGCGCGGATAAACTCCAGTTGAGGAAAACCGCTGTTCTCTGCATAGATGTGGCAACCGCAACCCGGGCAGAATCCCCGCCTGACAATATTGCCACTGGCCGCTTTTTTATCATGAAAACTCAGGGTCCCTTGAATGTCCAGGCTTCCCTTCGGCAGGGCAATGCTTGATATATGCCCGGTGCCGCTTATTTTCTGACAATCCCTGCACTGACAGTGGCCGGCCATAACCGGTTCCCGGGTACACTCATACCGTATTTCGCCGCACAGGCACTCCCCTGTTAAAGTTGCCATAACCTTCCCTCCTGACTGAACTGTGTCACTGACACATATGTAACTTACGTTTTTGAAGTAACTAAAGCCTAACCCACGAATCAGCACAGTTCAAGCCGGTTATTCAGGTTACTTCAAAATCACAAGTGACTGGGTTACCATTTACGCTCAACAGTTGAATGACAAGACAATGACGGCTGAAAAACAATTTCTTCGTTCGGGTTGCCCCATTGCCAACGGGCTGGACATATTCGGCGATAAATGGACCCTGATCATCCTCCGGGACTTAATCTGTGGGAAGGAAACTTATTCAGAGCTGGCCGGCTCACCGGAAGGCATTCCGACTAACCGGCTGGCGGAGCGGCTGAAAATGCTCGAAGCCAACGGCCTGTTAAGCAAACAGCTCTACCGGGAAAAGCCCAAACGTTACAAATATTTACTGACCCAAAAAGGCAAAGACACCCTGCCCGTTCTGCAGGCGATCTCACGCTGGGGAAATACACATATCGATGGCACCTGGGTGCCGCCGGAATGGTTTATGAAACCACAGTAAATCAGCCGGCGACCCCTATACGTCTTACTCACGGCAAGACGCTGCTAAGCGAATAACGGCATACCCGGCACAGGAATCTTCTTACCAAAGCATGACAACAGGCCTTGCTGCTGCGTCTTATCTGCTTTTTCCCACTGTGCGCTGCCCCGTTTCATGAATAACTGTTGGGATTTCACTGCAATCTGAATGACTCAATACCTACATAGATAACGGTATAAATTCAGTTCCAAAAAAAATCATCCGGCTAGACGGACACGCCGTTTTCTGGCTGCTGATCTGATGCCAGTTGTTCGGATTTTGCCTCTGCCTGCGCCTTTGGTGTCGGCGAAACCTTAGCTTTTTGCGCTGGCGCTGTAGCAGCCGATGGCTGGCCCTGCACCGGTAACCGCACAATGAAGCGGCTGCCCTTGCCTTCCACACTCTGCACCTGAATACGGCCACCGTGCTCTTCAATAATGCCATGGCTGATCGACAGCCCCAGCCCGGTGCCCGAGCCGACATCCTTTGTGGTAAAGAACGGGTTGAACAGTTGCTTCTGCACCTCCGGCGACATCCCGCAGCCGGTATCCCGGATGCTGACAATCACCTCGTTATTAATGAACCGGGTGCCTATAAAAATCTCGCCGTCTTCGTCTATGGCCTGCCCGGCATTCACCAGCAGGTTCATGAACACCTGGTTCAGCCGGCCAATGTTACAGGTCAGGGCTGGCAGGTCGGCATAATCTTCTTGCACCGTGCATTTGTATTTAAGCTGATTAGCGGCGACTTTAAGGGTACTTTTCAGCGCGTCATTAATATCTGCCGGCGCCAGCTGTTCATCATCTTCCCGGGCAAAGCTGCGCAGGCCGGAGACAATGGCTTCCACCCGGTTAACCCCGTCCAGCGATTCCACAATCAGCGGGTCAATATCTTCTGCTGTGTATTCAATATCAAATTCTTCACGGGCGCTTTGCAGTGCGTCCTGCAGGCTCTGCATATCATCATGCTCTTTCAGCAATTCATCGAGCCGCTGCACATAGTCTGTCAGGTTTTTACTGTATGCCTGCAGGCTGCCCAGATTACTTTTTACAAAGCCAACCGGGTTATTGATTTCATGGGCCACACCCGCCGCCATGGTACCCAGCCCGGCCATTTTTTCAGACTGTACCAGTTTGGCCTGGGTCTCTTTCACCGATTTAAAGGCCTTTATCAGCAGGCCATGTTTTTTCTGCAGCTCTTCGGTCCGCTGCTGTACCCGGGCTTCCAGAGAACGGTTCAGTTCGAGGATTTCAGCTTCAAAACTGTCCCGTTGCTTACTGGTTTGGGTGAGGTTTTTAGCCATGGTATTAAAGGCTTCGCCTACCACGGCAATTTCATCTTTGCCCTTCACCGGAATACTGATATTGAACTTACCGCTACCGATGACTTTTGCCGCCCGCTGCAACACATTGAGCTGCCCGGTGAGATAGCCCCCCAGCAGGAATGAAAACAGCGCAACCAGCAACATTTCTACTGTTGCCAGGGTCATACCCCAGGTGTAAACCTGATTAATCGCCTGATTAATGCTGGCAATATGAATGCCGATTTCTACCTGCCCGTAGACTTCACCGCCTTCTTCAATATCGACAATGACATCAAATACATCGTCATCCACCAGGCTGACGTCAGTATCGGCCAGGAAAGGCTCCGTCAGGTGGCTGATATCCCCGGATTCTGCAAACACATCCCCTTCCGCTGAAAGCACCCGGGCATAGACCAGGTCCGGGTTTTTCAGCATTTCATCGGTAAAGGTTTCCAGCGAGGCCAGATCATAGGAAAGCACAGCATCCTTGGTGGTGGTGGCGAACAGGGTCGCGGTGGTCTGGGCGCGCTTCACCAGTGCTTCGTAGTTCGAATCACGCATGAAGTTCATCATCGTCACCAGCAGGACGATCAGTAATGAACCCTCAATCAGCGCCACCCCAAGGATGGTCTTCAGCCGAATAGACATAACTGCTGCTTCTGTTCCTCAGCCTGCCGGTTACAGCATGTGATCAAGCAGCGTGATGTTCAGCCCGCGAACGTCGTCCCAGTCCTTATCGCTGGCCGGGGTGAATGCTTTGAAGTTAATCTTCTTCAGCAGCTCAGCCCCTTTAGGGTCTGCCGCCATGTCCACCAGCGCCTGCTGTAATTTGGCAGCCGCATCAGTGCTGACGTTCGGGCCTACAGCAACTGCGTGAGGGGTGTAACCGTCGGTGGTCCAGAGCACTTTCAGCTGTTCACGGACCGCCGGATCGGTGTTGTTAAAGGTACGGATAACGCCGCCACCGGCCGGGAAAATGCCCTTAGCAACATTCAGATACACCGAATCGTGGGAAGATACATATTTGGGATCAAACTCGATGCCTTTCTGGGTCAGGTTCGCCCGGGGCACCACACTGGCCGCAAAGGCAGCCGGAGACGGGAACGCCAGCTTGGAACCGTCCAGCCCCTGCAGGTCGGCATAGCTGCTGTCTTTACGTACCACCATAATGCCTTTGATGCGCTTGTTCTTCTGCCGGGCAATCGCTTTATAACCCGGTTTCTGGTTAAACACCGTAAAGTGATACGGGTTCATATAGGCAATATCGTATTCACCTTTTTGCAGCCGTTTTTCAAAGGTCGGGATATTTTTGGCGGTGGTGAACTTAATGTCATGGCCGGTCTTCTCACTCAGGTAAGCAGTTACCGGGGTCCAGAGTTTGGCAAGTTTCTTTGCAGATTGCTGAGGTACGATGCCAAAGGTAAAGGTATCCGCCTGGGCGCCCAGGCTGAGTAATAAACCGCCGGCAATGAGTAAACTGTGTAACTTCTTCATCATGCTGCTCCTTGAAATGTATCCTTGTTCACCGGCCGGTACCCTGTGTATCCGCCGGCGACGTCTACTGCCTGCTGCCACCGTTAACTGGCGTCAACATATATCTCCAGCTGTTCCCCCAGATTTTCTTCCATTTCGGTTAACCGGTTAATCGTATCCTGATCCAGCTTCGCGCCGGCACTGAGTAACAGCACCCCCTGCTCGCTGAGCAGATCCCGGGTCAGGGACATACCCGGCTTCATGCCGTGGCTGAGAATCCGCTCGTCCTGAATGGCTTCGCCTTCTTTTGCCAGGGTCGCGACTGCACCGGCAAGGGTTTCGATCAGATGGGTATCGTAACGCTGACCTTCAAATTCACGGATAAACTGCAGCGCTTCCTCTGAGCTGTACGGCCTTGGCTGATAACGGCCGTTGATCAGTTCAACAAAGTCATTCAGTACCGCCAGCACCTGTGCATTGCGGCTGATATGTTCTGCTGTCAGGCCATTGGGATAACCGCTGCCATCCAGATATTCTTTATGCTGTAACACGATTTGCCCGGCGGCATGCAGGGGTTTCACCAGCACCATGGAGGCATTGGCAAGCACCGGATGCCGCTGAAAACGGCGCTGCTGTTCAGCGTTCAGGTCCACATAGGAAGGTTTCAGCAGTTCATCGTCGAAACTCAGTTTGCCGATATTGCGTAGCTGCCAGGCGTAAAACAGCTGCTTGAGGTCGGCCCCGGTAATATTGAGCCGGTCCGCCATTAACAGCAGCAGTTTATTGAGGTTCTGGTTATAACGGCTGTCCTGCCCCATCCGCCGGGCCGTCAGGGAGGAGAACATCCGTACCACCGCGCGGTAACTGTTCTGTAAGCTCTGGTGGCTGTCCCGCAATTGCCGGGTGCGCTGTTCAACCTTGTGTTCGAGGGTTTTATTCAGCTGGGCCAGTTCCCGGGTTTTCTGTTCTTTAACCGCTTCCAGCTTGTCAGCCCGTTGGCGCAGTTCGGTCAGCTCAAAGCCTTTCGCGACGACACTCAGAACTTCATCGTCTTTCCAGGGTTTGGTCATGAAACGGCTGATCTTGCCTTTATTAATGGCATCAATGGTGGCCTGGGTATCGGAATAGCCGCTCATTACGATGCGTTCAGTGTCCGGCCAGCGTTCCGCCACAATGGCCAGAAATTCCTCGCCACCCATTTCCGGCATGCGCATATCACTGATCACCAGATCCACCGGATGTTCTTCAAGCACCGCCAGCCCGGCGTGGCCGGACTCCGCGGTGTGCACCGTGCACTTTGTCCGGCGCAAAATCCGCTTCAGTGCATTCAGCACTGATGCTTCATCATCAACCAGCAATAAGCTGCGCTCAGGAAACTCCATACACTTTGCATCCTTTAGTTAACATGCCCGGCACCGGAAACGGCTTTCAGACGCCTAACTGTTTGTTTCTTATAGTACATAGTAAACGTACTTCAAAAACCCTGACCAGCATTCAGCTACCCAAAGCGAGCTTTCATCCATTTATATCCGCGCCGGAACAGCACCTTCCGTTGTAACGTCCAGCATGATGAGCGGCTGGTTTTCCAGTAACTCCCTGAAACTGTCTGCGGAAACCGGCGGGCTAAAGAAAAAGCCCTGGATCTCATCACACTGCAGGCCGGTGAGGATATCCAGCTGCTCCCGGGTCTCCACCCCTTCCGCCACCACCCGCTTACCCATATCATGGGAAAGATGAATAATGTTTTTCACCAGCTCAAATGCTTCGTGGTTCTGGCCTAATCCGGTGACGAAAGAACGGTCAATTTTCAGGGTATCGACGGGTAACTGATGGAGATAATTCAGCGATGAATAGCCAGTACCGAAGTCATCTATCGCCAACCGCACCCCTAACGCTTTCAGCCCTCTTAATAATTCCAGACTGTGGCTGATATCCTGCATCAGAAAGGTTTCGGTGATTTCCAGTTCAATCTGCGACGCATGTAAAGCGTTTTGCTGAATCAGATCCCTGACCCGGTCCAGCAGAGCGTCATCTTCCAGTTGTCGCCCTGACAGATTTACCGACAGCACAAAATCCGGCACTTGCTGCGCTTCCCAGATCCGTTTCTGTGCACTGGCGGCTGCCAGCACCCAGTCTCCGATCGGATCAATCAGGCCATTTTCCTCGGCCATGGGAATAAACACCGACGGGGAAATAACACCTCGGGTACCGTGTTCCCAGCGGATCAGTGCTTCAGCCCCGGCAATCCGGCCGTCCGGCATCGATACCTTAGGCTGATACAGAACAAACAACTGATCCCGCTCCAGCGAACGGTATAAATCCGACTGCAGGGACACAAACTCACTGTCGTGGGTATTCATATGCTGCTGATAACAGACCACCGTCCGGCGTCCGCCACGGGAGGCTGTATTCGCAGCAACCTGTGCGTTACGCAGGAGCTCATCGGCGTCCTGGCCATCCACCGGTGAGCGGGCATAGCCCACCCGGAACGCCACATGCAGTTCCCGCCCGGCAAAATGAATCAGATCATGGAACGGCAACAACATTGCTTCCAGCTGCCCGCAGATATCCGCCAAGCTGAACCCGCCGGCGATAAACAGCGCAAATTCATCACCGCTCATCCGTCCCAGGCTGGCACCCTCCGGTTTAGCTTTCAGCAGTTCTGCGGCTATCATTGCCAGTAACCGGTCGGCCTGCTGATACCCCAGGCTGTCGTTGAAGCGGCGAAAGCCGTTAATGTCCAGATAAATAGCGGTTACCGGTTCGCCGGAGCTGAGCAACAGCCGGTCCAGCTGATAGAGTAATTCCTGCCGGGAAAGCAATTCAGGGATCGCCAGGGTATCCAGCTCAAACAGTTTCTCAACGCGGAACATCCGGCGCTCACTGTGCAGCGCCTGACTGCTGACCCTGAGCATCTGGCCGTTGGTTTTATCCTGCACTTCCAACTGCCGCTGCTCACCGCTGGCAAGATACAGGAGTTGCTCCGGACGCAGCATCGGCAATACAGCTTCCAGAGGTGCACCGCTTATGTCTTCATTAATGTTCAGCAGCCGGACCGCTTTCTGGTTTACATACAGCGTGCGGCCTTCAGCATCCGTTTCCAGCAGGGCATGTTCGTGATTTTCCAGATAGGTATGCTGATCATTCACCTGCTGCTTTTCCTGCCAGCAAACAAAGGCATCGTGCAGACAATCCAGCAGGGCCTCCGGTTCCCAGGGCTTCTGAAGAAACCGGAATACGGCCCCTTCATTCAGCACCCGGATCACCGCATTCAGTTCGGCGTACCCGGTCAGCAGAATTCCAACAACCTCAGGGTACTGGTGTTTAATCCGGGTCATCAGCACATCGCCGGTCATTTCCGGCATCCGTACATCAGACACAACGACCTGTACTTCAGTGGCGGCCAGAATGTCCAGCGCTTCCTTCCCGGAACCGGCCACCAGTACTTCATATTCTGTAGCACGCAACTGCCGTTTTAAGGCTGACCGCATGGCCGCTTCATCATCCACTAACAAAACCCGTCTGAGCATTCCCTGTTTCCTTATGATGATTGGTGCTGTGAAGAGTCAATTCTTCCTAAAACAACCACTTATATGTAATAGCACACGCGGTGAAGATAACCTTTGTCAGTTACCCAAAGCGGGAGACAAAGGATGAATAAAACGTCGTACACCCGCGATAAACTCCATCGCAGATGTACGACTGCCCACGACTCATAATTCGTCCAGCTCAACTTTTTCACACAAAAACGGCTCCGGCTCCGGGCGATAGCTGGCATCTTCCCGGCGCAGGGATTCCAGCGTCAGCATCAGCCCTAACCCCAGATCCACCTTCGCCCGTAAGCCAAAGCGTGCCACCGCCTTCCCCGGATCTCCCAGCGAAGAAGCAATATCGCCGGTGCGGGCCGGTTCAAAACGGATCACCGATTCAGAGCCTGCCACCAGCTTCAGGGTCTGACTCAGTTGCAGAATGGATGACATCTGCCCGGTTGAAACATTAAAAACGGCTGCTTCCTGCCGGTGGTTCATCATGGCCGCCACCAGAAACCGCACCACATCCGTCACGAAGATAAAATCACGGGTTTGTTTGCCGTCACCGAAAACTGTTAGCGGGATGCCTTTGATAATCCGGTCGATGAAGATTGAAATCACCCCGGAATAGGGAGAATGGGGGTCCTGACGGGGGCCGTACACATTGAAGAAACGCATCCCGACAGTCGGTACACCGTGCACCAGCCAGGCCACACGGGCATGATGCTCGCTGCCCAGTTTATCAGCCCCGTAGGCACTGATCGGCCGGGGTAATGCATCTTCGCTGAGCGGCACCGAGGCATTGTCGCCGTAAATGGCCGCTGAAGATGCATAAACCACAGGGACCGGTTTACCGTTATTTGCCGTCCGGGCAGCATCCAGTACATTCACCGTGCCCTGCTGGTTGATACGGTGGCAGCCAACCCAGTCAGTGGATGAACGTTCTACCGAGGCCACCGCCGCCAGATGGAAGCAGCCGGCTACCCCCTGCATTGCAGCGCGTACCACCTCAGGATTGGCAACATCACCGATAATCAGTTCAGCTTCATCCGGCAGATTACCGACACACCCTGTCGACAGGTCATCCAGTACCCGGACCTCATAGCCTTTTTCAAGTAACGAGTCGCACAGATGCGAACCTATAAAACCACAACCACCAGTCACTAAATATTTCATGGGCTTTCTCCTTTTGCTCTCAACAGAGCGAAAATGAATCGCTGATGTGTAGAGTGCAAAAGCCTCGCCAACTCGAAATATTCATATTTTTCAATAAGTTAAAAAACATCCACCTGATTCAGATAACAAATTGATTCGCAAAATGCGAAATCCCCACGCAACTTGCTACACCGCCTCTCAATTTAAGTGATTTCGCTGTGTCAGCCGTCTGATCCTGCTCAGGCGGATCATCCCCCTTATATGTAACCCACTGATTAAACTCCGTTTTTTATCGGCTGGCCGTGAAATTGCGTAATCAGCTGTATCAAAGCTGCCGGCGCGTATCTGTAACCGTGCCGACAGTTAAGGAAACACATTTAAAAAAATGGAAACTGTGACAGGAGATCTGACTATGTCCTTACATGACTGGATCATTTTTCAGCTGATCGACAGCCGCAACAGCGGTGGTATCGAAACCCACATCCTCAATCTGTCCGGCTGGCTGAAACGCCGCGGTTATCAGACACGGGTCATTTTTATACAGGATTACGGCCCCCATCCGCTGAAAGACCAGCTGGACGCTGCCGGCATTGAATGGCAGATCAGCCCGGGCTGGCACGGCCTGTATAAAATGCTGGGCCGCTATCCGTCGATGCTGGCTACCCACGGTTACAAAGCCGGCATTCTCGGCCGCATTACCGCCCGGCTGGCACGGGTGCCGGTGGTTTCCACCTATCATGCCGGCGATCTGGGAGAAGGCAGACTGAAGCTCTACAGTATGCTGGATACTCTGAGTGCCCCACTGGCAGACCGGATCATCAGCGTAAGCCCGGAAATTGCCGACCGGCTCCCGTGCGACTGCAACCAGTTGCCCAATTTTGTGAACACCGAACGTTACCGCCGCAACACCGGCCAGAAAATAGCCTTTGTCGGCCGCTTGTCACACGAAAAAGGCCCGGACTGTTTCGCGCAGATAACCGCCACGCTGTTTTCCGCCAACACCGCCGTGGAACACCCGGAAGTCGCCGTGTTCGGTGATGGTCCCATGCGGGCCGAACTGGAAGCACAGTACGCCCATCTGACCTTTTACGGTCAGGTTGATATGCAGAACCACTGGCAGGATATCGGCTTACTCTGTATTACCAGCCGCTGTGAAGGCTTGCCACTGGTCGCCCTGGAAGCCATGGCCCGTGGTATACCGGTGGCCAGCTTCGCGGTGGGTGCTCTGCCCCAACTGATTGAGCATGAACACAATGGCTGGCTGGTTGCCCCGCAAAACTTTATCCGTTTCCAAAAGGTCATCCAGAACTGGCTGCAACACAGCACAAGCGACCACAGCCGGATGTCTCTGCTGGCTTATCAGACTATCCGCCGGCGGTTCAGCTGTGATGTCGTTGGCCCGAAAATCATCGACGTTTACCGTCAGGCACTGCCGGCACTGGCCCGGATGGCGGAACGCTCATGAACGGCCGTTTCTTCGCAGGTTTAAGCGCACTGGCAGCGCTGAACGCCCTGTTACCCGCAGCCCTTACCGCTGTCTACAGTCAGGGGCTGGTGCAGGCGCTGGCTGAGGGCTTTGGCCGCAGCCCGGTGATCTGGCTGAGCCTGCTGATCGCCTTTCTGCTGTGCCGCAAAGCCCGCCAGAAAGGCTTAACTCACCAGCATGCAAGCCTTAACAGAAGCATCGCCGACGCCGGTATGGCCGGCCTGCTGACCCTGATGCTCCTGCTGCCCATCGCGTTGCTCAGCTGGCTGGTCTGCGCCGCTGCGGCTACCTGCTGGTTGCGAACCAGCCAGCAACCCTATGCCCGGGCCGCCGCCTGGCTGATGATCTCGGTGGCGATACGGGAGCCGGTCACCCAGTTATTGCTGAACGGTTTTGCAGATCAGATTCTGGGATTCGATACCTGGTTATCGGCGCTGTTTCTGCCCACCGGGGATCAGTACAGTGTCTCAGGCAACCTGATTAATCAGGCTAACGGCTTCAGCCTGCTGATTCTGACCGGCTGTTCGGCCTTTACTAACCTGTCACTGGCCCTGCTGCTCTGGCTGAGCGTCAGCCTCTGGTACCACCAGCGGCTGAATAAAACCGACCTGCTGCGAGCCGCCGTGCTGTGTATCGCAGTACTGGTGATCAACGGCGTCCGTCTGGCGCTGATGGCCACCGGGCCGGAATTGTATGCCTATATCCATGACGGCGACGGCATGCTGATCGTCGACGCCCTGCTGTTTATCACACCGGTGCTTTGTGTACGTCCGGCCAGAAAAACACGGGCACAGCATTCCCCTGAAACGCACAAGCCTGCACTCACCGCCATCAACTCAGTTCCTATGACTATAGGATTAAAAGCACCGGCACTGGGCTTACTGACAACGGCCCTGCTGATCGCACCTGCCATTCGTATCACCGACATTAACTCAACCGCAGCGACAGCTTCTGTGGCAGCCTCTGCGCCAGTGGCTGTTCAGGGGCTGGACGGTTTGCCTGTCCGTAAGCTGGGTGAACTGTCACCGGCGAACCGGGGTAATTACCGGGTCAGTGGCTTTGCCCATAACATCTGCGATGGCAGCATTGCCCTTTTGCCGCTGGAACGGAATGCCGAAGGTGCGCATATTCTCGAAAACATGCTCAGCACGCAGATCAGTGGCACCGGCAGGCAGGTCACCCGGGGCATTATCTTTGCCGGACAGCTGTACCCGGAATACCCGGAACTGACAGTGCTGATCAGACGCGTCACGTTTCAGGTCAGCAGCCTTTTCCGCAGCATCAGCCGCATTTTTCAGCCTGTCGGTGCGCTGCCCCCCAGCGCAGACATTTTCCCTGGCCCGGTGGCATTTGTGGAATTCGGCCAGTGCCGGATTGCTGACGGAATTGCGGCCAACTTTGCCACTGAACAGCAATTAAGTTATTTCGCAAAATGAGAAGAAATGGCGGACAAACCGGTATTTTTTCGCATTTTGCAATGCATAAAGCGACAGACCAAACAGACAAAACCAATAATAACAAGGAGTTAGACAATGGCACATTAACTGCAGATATTACCTCAGGCATACCGCCTGCTCAGACAGACCACCATATCTGTCGCTACCCAGGTGCATCTGCATCGGTAAACTAAGGGGATTGCTATGCAAACACACACATCCATTCCGTTCCGAACGCCCGGACAGCGCCGGTATATGATGCGTCTGGGGACCTTTCACCGCCTGAGCCGACGACTGATGGTGCTCAGCTTATTCTGCAGCCCGTTAGCCCTGGCAGCCGACGATGCCACTGACACACTGGTCAACATCGACCTGCCCGCAGGCCTGCTCACTGAGGTTACCAACGCCCTGCCAGAAGGGATGGATGTTAACCAGGAATTTCTCAATTCATCCTACAACCCAAACCTGACATTCAACGAGGACGCCCATGTCAGTGTGACATTTCTGTCAGAAGGTGCCGGTTACCGCAACTCACTGGGTTACTTTACCTTTGAAGATAACAGCTTCGATGGCATCAGTTTCGGCAGTATCGACACCAACAGTTCCGGTAATATCAGCCTGGGCGAGTTACAGAATGTCAGTGGCGTGAATGCCGGCATGATATTCAACAACGTCTCTGCTACTGGCAGCGGCGGCAGCCTCAATGCCGGTGATACGGTTACCCTGGGCGACGCGTCGATAACCAATGTAGTCGGCACCGACTTTGAAATGACCGGTGGCACCACCTTTGGTGAAGGCACTAACATGGGCTTTTTCCTGATTCAGAATGCCTGGAACGGCTCACAGGTAAAAGGCTGGGACACCGGCCATGACAATCTGGCGATGTACACCATCGATTTCCTTAACCCGGAAAACAGCAGCGATGCTTACCTGAATACGGGCATCGATGAAGACGCCCGGCACGTGGCCATGATGTCCAGCCTGTCAGCCACCAATGATTACATTCTCGGCTTTGAGGATCTGAAACGCCCCTGGGGCGATAATGACTTCAACGATGCGGTGTTCCGTATCCGGACTGACCCGGTCACCGCCATGTTTGCCGACATCCCTTCAACTGAAACGGTTATCAGCATGCAGGCGGCACCCATGCCAAAACTGGGCAACAGTGCCGCCAGTGTATTGCTGATTCTGCTGGCGGGTATCGGTCTGCTGGCCAGACAGACAGCCCGTCAGTTAAAGGCACGGTTCGCGTTTCTGAAGCTGATCCGAATCAGCTGATTTCTGTCCCCCCCTTCCTCCCGACATCCCCCGTCCGGGAGGCACACCCGGCCACTGGCCGGGTGTTTTTTTGTTTATAACATCCTGACACCAAGGTCATTCACATTTTGTTTTGCAAAATGCGAAAACCCGGACGACGCTACCCTCTAAAGCTAAACCTAACCTTAAGAATCAACCGTAACCAACTGATTTAACTAATAAATAAAGAAATGGCCCGGATATAGCTTAGTACTTATCAGAACCTATATCACGGAGGGTCCGCACCATGTCAGGCAGATTACATATCAGCAACCCGGTTATCCGGCGGTTTAACAACCTGCCCCAGGCGTTACAGTACAGCCTGATTTATGCGGCGGCACTCGGCCTTTCCAAGGGGTTGGCACTGGTGATGGTACCGGTCGCTACTCACTACCTGACCCCGGCGGATTATGGCCGGCTGGATGTGTTACAAACCCTTGCAGACTTGCTCAGCATTCTCATCGGTATGGGCCTTGCGGAAACCCTTTACCGCTACGCCGGCAGTGCCGATAAGCCGGAAGAACGTCAGGTAGCCGTCGCCAATATTTTTGGTATGGCTCTGTGCCTTGGGGGATTCGCCCTGGTACTGGGTCAGCTGTGCGCCGGCCCGGTCAGCCGTTTATTGCCCGGTGATGTCAGTGAAACGGATACCCGTCTGATTCTCTTCAGCCTGGCCCTGTGCGGCACAATTCTGGTACCACTGGCCTGGTTACGGATGCAGAATTTCGCCTGGCTCTATCTGGCAGGCACCGCTGGCAGAGTAGCCCTGCAGGTTGCCATCAGTGTGCTGTTACTGACCCTGGGATTCGGCGTCACCGGCGTCCTCAGTGCTACGCTGATTTCTGCCATCGTACTGGCCGGCTATCTGATTTATAAACAGTATCAGGACACCGGGATCCGCTTTGATTTCACCCGTTTTCGCAGCTATTCCGTTTACGGCGGCCCACTGATTTTTGTCGGCATTGCCGGTTTTGTGCTGGGAAGCTTTGACCGCTGGATTCTGGCAGACAGTGTGGGTACCGCGAAAATGGCCGAATATGCGCTGGCGGCTAAGTTTGGCCTGATCACCGCTGTTCTGATCCAGCCGTTTGATCTGTGGTGGCACGCCCGCCGGTTCAGCCGTCTGAAGGAAGCAGACGGCCCCCGGGCCTGCGCCCGTTTCGCAGCTATCGGCATTGTTATCGCCCTGTTTGCAGCCCTGTTTATTACCGTCGCTGGCCCCATTATGGTCAGGCTGCTAACCCCTGCAGCGTATCACGGTGCCATCGTATATATTCCCTGGCTCGCGGCGCTGGCGGCGGTTCACAACATCACCGCCACGCTGAACTTCGGTGCCATGAGCCAGCGCAGCACCTGGCGTCCTGCGGCCATCGACTGCAGCGCTGCAGCGCTGGCACTCACCGGCTACCTGTTGCTGATTCCCCTGTATCAGGCCTGGGGGGCAATTATGGCCACCAGCATTGCACTGGTCAGCCGTTGTCTGGTAACCCTGTATATCAGCCAGCAGATCCTGCCATTACCCTACCCGCTGCGCCGCCTGACGTTGCTGGCAGTTATCAGCCTGTTGCTGATCAGCCTGACACCTCAACAACCGCTAAGCTGGTCAACACTGGGCATTTATCCGCTGATTTTTGCAGCCTTTGCTTGCGCCGTTATTGTCAGCGGGCTGATTCCCCTGAACCTGTTACCGGCCGGGCTGCAGCAGCGGCTGCACAACCTGCGCCGGAAACTTTCGCTGTCCGGCAACACAGGTAAATAACCATGCTGCCTGTGAACCGTCGCCGTACCCAGATCATGCTGGCAGGCAGTTTTCTGCTGCTGATCGCACTGGTCTGGGTGAAAGTTCCCAACCCGCTGATAGCAGCTATTGCACTGTTACCTGCCTGTCTGGCGGCGGGTTTGCAGATGCCTTTTTTACTCTGTCTGGCCTTTATTGCTTTCTCATTCTTCCGTCTGCATGAGGTATTTCCGGCACTGTACCCCTTGCACATTCCCCAGTTGCTGGCGCTGGGCACACTGGGCTCGCTGGCGGTCAACCTGCTGACCAAACGCATCAATATGTTCTGGAGCCGCGAACTGTCGGTATTCAGCTTCTTTCTCTTTCTGGTGATTATTGGCAGCCTGCTGGCCACCAACCGCAGTGCTGCCATGGGCAGCCTGACCGGCACCTATATCAAAATTGCCGCCATGGTATTCGCGATCAGCTGGTTGCTGCGTAACAGCCGGCAGTTCTTCTGGCTGCTGCTGACCATGATTGTTTCCGGTATTTCGGTGGCCATTGTCGCCCTGCGTAATAAACATTTAGGGCTGGAACTGGTGGAAGGCACCCGGGTGACCATCGGCCGCAGTATCGGCTCCATGCTGGGCGACCCGAACGACCTGTCTCTGGTGTTACTCTTCCCCGCCAGCTTTGCTCTGGCACTGTTGCTGACACCAGGTTTTGGCAGATTCTGGAAATGTCTGGGGCTGATCTGTTTTCTGTTGGTCGCCTGCGCGGTTATCGCTACCCAGAGCCGGGGTGGCCTGCTGGGCATCTGCGCGGTCAGCGGCATTTATGCCTGGCACCGGGTACAAAATAAAGCGTTGCTGATCGGCATGGGAGGCGCCGCACTGATGGTGCTGTTTGTGCTTGCCGGCATCACCGACCGGGCGTCCGGCGGCGCCCACGAAGAAGGCATCGATGAATCCGCCATGGGCCGGATCTATGCCTGGCAGGCCGCCATCGGCATGGCACTGCACCATCCGTTAACCGGGGTCGGGCTGAATAACTTTATCTCAAATTATTTCGATTACAGCCCCCACTGGGATGGCAAAAACCATGCGGTACACAGCACCTGGTTCGGGGTGCTTGCAGAAACCGGCCTGCTGGGTTTTACGGTATTCATTGCCATCATCATTGCGGTTGCCCGCATCAGCAGCCGCTGCCGCAGCTGCTTTGCCCCGGGTAACAGCCACACCGGCCACACCTACGACCCGGTGCTGTTTGCCTGCGCCCAGTCGGTACAGGCCGGGCTGGCTGGCTTCTGCGTGTCCGGCACCTTTCTGACCATGGGTTTCACCTGGCCACTGTACATCATGCTCGCACTGGCGGTGGCGCTTTCCCAGTATCTGCACCGCCAGACCACCGGCCAGCGTTAATGCTGCCTGGCGCGACCGGAAACCGGTTACGCCTCGCAAATCTGCTCTCAAAATGCGAAAGCACATCTAACCAAACACAGCCCATCTAATTAACCTATTGATTTTAAACAATATACAAGGCTGGCACGGCTTCTGCACTCATGACTGTAACCGTTAAAAGGAGAATTATTATGTGTGGAATTGTCGGATCTATCAGTCATTCAAACGTCGTCCCTGAACTGCTGGATGGCCTGAGCAACATTGAATACCGCGGCTATGACTCAGCCGGCATTTCTGTACAGACAGACGCCGGTATCTCAACCGTAAAGCAAACCGGAAAACTGCAGGCCCTGCGGGATCTGCTCAGCCAACAGCTGGTCAGCGGGAACGCCGGAATCGGCCATACCCGCTGGGCAACCCACGGCGAGCCGAATACCCGGAATGCCCATCCCCATACCAATGATCATGTGGCGGTGGTACATAACGGTATCATCGAAAACCATCATGAACTGCGCCAGTGGCTGAATGCTGAAGGCTTTATTTTCCGCAGCCAGACTGACACCGAAGTGATCCCCCACCTGATCAGCTATTACTACAGCCGCTGCAGTGATCCTGCTCAGGCCCTTAATCAGGCGCTGGAACGGTTACAGGGCGCCTTCGCGCTGGGTGTGCTGTTCAATGACGATGCCGAACATATTTATGCAGCCCGCCGCGGCAGCCCGCTGGTACTGGGCTGCGGCGAGGCTGAGATGAGCCTGGGTTCAGACACCATGGCGCTGGGCAACGGCGCTTCGCAGGTCATTTACATGGAAGAAGGTGATCAGGCCTGCCTGGGACAACGGGACATAGAACTGGTGGATGCCTTCGGCCGTACCGTCAGCCGTAAACGGGTGGATAACGACATCGACCATGAGCAGACCGGCAAACAGAACCACAGTTTCTATATGCATAAGGAAATCCACGAACAGCCGGATACTGTGGCCCGCACCCTGGTCCACAGCTATCACCTGAAGAATCAGCTGGAGCTGGATTTCATGGAAATCGACCGCCTCAGCATCATCGCCTGCGGTACTTCCTATTACGCCGCCATGGTGGCCAAGTACTGGTTTGAGCAGTTGGCCGCCCTGCCGGTGGATATCGACGTCGCCTCGGAATTCCGTTACCGCTCACCCTTGATGAGCAACCACGGGCTGGCGGTGTTTATTTCCCAGTCCGGTGAAACCGCCGATACCCTGGCCGCCCTGAAATACGCCCGCAGCTATAAACAGCAAACGCTGGCGGTGGTCAACGTTGCTGCCAGCAGCATCGCCCGTGAAGCGGATATGTCGGTTCAGACCCAGGCGGGGCCGGAAATCGGCGTGGCGTCCACCAAAGCTTTTACCGCACAGCTGAGTGTGTTGGGCAGCCTGGCCATTCAGGCTGCGCAGCAACGGCGTCAGTTTTCGCCGGAAATGGCCCGGGCAGCGTTCACCACTCTCGCCAGCGTACCGCAGAAACTGGAGCAGATTCTCAGTATGGAAAGCCAGCTTGAGGCCATTGGTAACAGTCTGGCTGATGCCCGCGACGCCTACTTCATTGGCCGGGGCAGCAGCTACCCAATCGCCATGGAAGGTGCGCTGAAACTGAAGGAAATCAGTTATATCCATGCCGAGGGCTTCGGGGCCGGTGAACTCAAACACGGGCCGATTGCGCTGATCGAAAGCGGCGTGCCGGTATTCGTGATCGCGCCGAACAATGATCTGCTGGAAAAAACCCTTTCCAACATGCAGGAAGTGGTTGCCCGGGGGGGCCGCTGCATCCTGCTCGGCGATAAGCACAGCATTAAAGCCTGTGGCGATGATCCGGTGGAATGCATCGAGATACCGGAGTCTGACCCCTTTACCAGCCCGCTGCTGTACGTCACTGCCCTGCAGCTGATTGCCTATTACGCGGCACTGGCAAAGGGTACCGATGTCGACCAGCCCCGTAATCTGGCCAAATCCGTCACGGTTGAATAACCACCACCCGTTCCCCGGCCGGACGGCTCACTGTCCGGCCACAGACTTAAAGGTGATGCCATGAATACACTGCATAACGTAAAGCGCTGGGTTAAAGCCACCCGTCACCCGCTGGGTACGGTGATTCGCGGACTGCATACCGGTTGGCGTGAGTTTGAAATTCCGGCGCTGTACCCCGTATATAAGCCTCTGCGCCTGCTGCATCAGACACTCAATCAGCTGGCCAGCGAAACCGCCCGGATTCTGTACTGGACGCCCATGTTCCGCACCCGTCTGCGCCACGGTCCGCAGGGCCTTGGCAACCAGCTGTATCTGTTCGGCGGTATGCCGCTGGTACAGGGCAACCTGATCATTGAAATGGGCCGTCACTGCCGGCTCAGCGGCCAGACTACCTTCAGCGGCCGCTGGCGCAGCGAACAAACCCCGATGCTGATCATTGGCAATAACGTGGGTATCTCATGGCAAACCACCATTGCTGTTGGCGGCAAGGTGGTACTGGGTGACAACGTAAGAATGGGCGGCCGCTGTTTTCTGGCCGGCTATCCGGGCCACCCGCTGGATCCGGTAGCCCGGGCCAAAGGCCTGCCGGATACCGATGATCAGGTCGGTGACATCATTCTGGAGCCGGATGTCTGGCTGGGCTCAGGGGTCACGGTGATGAAAGGGGTCACCATCGGTGCCGGTACAGTTGTTGCCACCGGCAGCGTGGTCACCCATGACCTGCCAGCCGGCGTCATTGCTGCCGGTATGCCTGCCAGAGTCATTAAAGCCATTAGCTGCCCGGAACAGGCAGTTGCCGAAAAGGAAGCGTTACTCAGTAAAGAGAGCCGGGAAGAAAACCGTGCCCATTTGCTGACAGAGGAGGACGTCGCATGAATATTGATATGTTAGTGTTTGGTGAAGACTGGGGCGAGCATCCAAGCAGCACCCAGCACCTGATCACCCAGTTACTGCCAGAACAGCAAATCCTGTGGATCAACTCGCTGGGGCTGCGCCGTCCGCGCCTCAACCGTGCAGATCTGCGCCGGGCCTGGCAAAAAGTCAGCAGAATGATGGGGCAGCCCGGCCAGCAGCAACTGACAACCAACGGCCCGGCAGTGGCAAGCAGCCTGCCGGAGCAGCTGCAGATCGTCAATCCGCGGGCGATTTCCTGGCCCGGTAACCCGCTGGCCCGCAGCCTCAGCCGCCAGCTGCTGACCCGCCAACTGCTGCCAATGCTGTCCGGTTCTGACCGGCAGGCAAAGAAGGCACCGCTGTTATGGACCTCTCTGCCATCCGCCGTCGACGTTGTCGGCAAGCTGAATGAGCGGGCCTGTGTCTACTATTGCTGCGATGATTTCGCCGCGCTGGACGGGGTTGATCACGGCCCGGTCAGTAAAATGGAACAGGAGCTGGCCGGCAAAAGCCAGCTGATTATCACCGCCAGCTCAAAACTGGCGGCTAAATTTCCTGATCATAAAACCTGGTTACTTCCCCACGGCGTGGATACCGGCCTGTTCAGCACCCCGGCCCCCCGTGCCGAAGACCTGCCCAGCGAAGGTCCGGTCGCCGGCTTCTACGGTTCACTGGCTGGCTGGTTCGATCAGCAACTGTTTGCGGTGCTGGCAAAACTGCTGCCCCACTGGACCTTTGTGTTGATTGGCCCGGCAAAAACGGATATTTCGACCCTGCTGGCCCAGCCCAATATTCGCTGGCTGGGCAGCAAACCCCATCACGAACTGCCCCGTTACAGCCAGCACTGGGATGTCAGCCTGCTGCCGTTCCTGCAGAATCCGCAGATTAAAGCCTGTAACCCGCTCAAACTGCGGGAATATCTGGCCGCAGGCAGCCCTATTGTCAGTACCAATTTCCCGGCACTGGACGGTTACCGGGACCTGGTCAAAGTCAGCGACTGCGCCGCCGGGTTTGCGGAAGAACTGGAAGTGATTTACTGCAGCCGGCAGGATCTGAACGCCCTGCGGATGATCCGCCAGCAACGGGTCGAAAAAGAAAGCTGGCAGCAGCGTGGTCAGGAACTCAAAGGCCTGTTAGACGCGCTGTAAAGATGGCCCCCATACCGGATGCCGGCACTAACAACCGGCACGCCGGTATTTTCCGGCTATCAGCGCCAGTGTATCAAGCTGCTCATTAATACAGATAAATACCTGACAGGCCGGGTAACCCTGACGCCGCAGGCATTGCATAAAGGAATCTTTGGTCATGCAGATTTGCTGATGGGCTTCGATCAGCAAAACGATCCGGCGCACCACTGCGGCAGCGGACAGATCATCATCGCTGAGTCGGAAAGCCAGATAATGAATCCGGTTGGTCAGGCTGTAGATAGGGTTATCGCAGTGGCTGTAACGGAGTAAACCGATAATTTCGGTCCGGCAACGGTCAATTCTGGTGGAAACGTATCTCATGGCGCACTCCCTGTGCTGTCTGAACGGCGGCGTCCTGCCTGTGCTGCCGTTGGTATGCTCTCAGGTGCATTGTAACCGGACAGCGGCCGGATACCACACCCCTGACGTCATGCAATGTCCTTCGCATTTTGAGAAACATTCTGAGATTTCCCGGAAACCGCCAGGATTTCTCACTTTTTTACCCCGTCTAAAACACATCACAAAACTGCGACAGCCCCCAAGGACTGTAGCCTGCAGCCATTCCCTCATATTTCTGGCCCACTTATTGCCCTCTTTAAAGGTACACAGATAAAAATCGCCACGCTGTGACAGGAAAAACGGAGAAGGACAATGAACAGACAGCCAGAGACAATCCGCACCGCCGCCCTTGGCATGCTAATCAGCACCCTGCTGCTGACCGGCTGCGGCAGCCAGCAACTGACCCCTCAGGCCATTCTGGATCAGGGGGCTGACGGTTCTCAGGCCGGTGCGATCAGTATCACTGAACTGCTGAACAATGCCCGTCACCAGGCCGGTACCGACACAGACAGCCAGGTACCTGCTCAGTTGACCCTGACCTTCAGCCCGCAACAGATGGAACTGTCTGAACAGCAGGCCATCCGGCTCAACGCCTACGCCAATCAGTATCACCGCAAGGCGGTTCAGCTGAAGTGCGCGCCCTCTGCTGCCAGCGACAGCTTTACCGCCATGGCACAGGGTATGAACCGCTGTATTCGCGTGTCCCGCTTTTTTGACCGCCGGGCACTGAAGGCTGAAGTACATATGCAGCCGCAAATGACCCACAACCAGATTCTGGTTGCGCAGTAACCCGGTCATCTGAACCTGTATTTCTAAAAGGATGAATGATTATGCTACGCAGCACACTGATTCGTAACATCGCCAGCCTGCTATGGGCCGGATGGCGACGCCGTTACCTGATCATGCTACCGATACTGGTGATGCCGGTACTGGGTGCTGTGGTGGGGGTCATTTCTCCTAAGAAATACACCACCTCCACCACCATCCTGTTCCAGGAAGCGGCGCAGCATAACCCGTTTCTTGAAGACCTCTCCATTGCCACCAACCTCAAAGGCCGCATGGAAGCCCTGAACGCCCTGCTGCACAGCCGTCATATCCTGGCCGGTGTTGCCTGGAAAATGAAGCTGCTTGATGAAGACATGGATGAGCAGGAGAAAGCGACCATCATCAGTGAATTGTCCAAGTCGCTGAAATGTAAACTGGTGGGTGAAAACCTGATCCGGATTACCTATACCGCGGCAGATAAAACCACTATGAAAGAAACCCTGTCTACGGTGAGCATGTTTTTTGTCGAACGGGTACTGGCACCGCAGCGTTCATCCATCGCCCAGTCTGAAACCTTTCTGGCCAAAGAACTGGAACAACGCAGTAAAGATCTGATTACCGCCGAAACCGCACTGGCGGAATATAAAAACCGCTTCGCCAGTGAGTTACCTACCCTGCACTCTGCCAATGTTGCCCGTTTATCAGCGCTTAAAGGCCTGCTGGGTGAGCGCCGCATTGAACTGGACGGCGCCAAAGCCGCTCAGGCCAGCCTGGCGATCCGACTGTCGCAGACCAATCCGGTGGTCGGTAAAATCGAAGAAGCCGTCGTCAATGTGATGGCGGAACTGACCCAGTTACGGGCCCGTTATACCGACAATCACAGCAAGGTTCAGAGTGTGCTGGCGCACCTGCGTTCCCTGGAGAAAGAACGCAACCGGGTCATGGCCGCTACCCGCAGTCTGGACACCAAAAGCCTGGACCGTGAACAACTGGAACGCCTCTGGGCGCTGGCTACCTCTAACGGTCAGGATGCCGGCCCTCACACCCCGCACATGTTACTGGTATCCCAGTTGGAACGTTTACAGAAAGCCGACGACCACATTCAGCGGCTGGAGAAAGAAGTCTCTTCCCTGACAGACGAGATCAGCAAGCTGCAGGACCGGGTAAATGAATTCGGTCAGCACGAGCGTCGCCTGAATGAGCTAAACCGGAACATTCAGATCCGCCAGAAGGTTTACCACGACCTGGCCGAGCGTTATGAGCTGGCACAGGTCACCGGTTCCCTTGGCAAAAACGAAGAAAATGAGCGGGTAAAACTGATCGACCCGCCTTATGAACCACTGGCTCCCAGCAACCTGCCCCTGATCGCTTTTATCCTTGCAGGCCTGTTTGGCGGTATCGGTCTGGGCTTTGGGCTGGCCACTGTGGTTGAACTGCTGGATACCAGCATCCGCCGCCGCGACACCCTCAGTGAGATGCTCGCCGTGCCGGTACTGGCCCGGATTCCGGTTCAGCCTGCAAACAATCATTCAGAAAACCCGTTCAGCCAGTCCGGCTCATAACCGGACCGGCAAGGAGGATAGGACAATGCGTCAGGTCATCATTCAACTGGTACAACACCTGCGTCCCGGCGGCATCGAAACCATGGCGCTGGACCTGTTAAGCCATATCAGTACGCTGGATACACACTGCGAAACCCACATTGTCAGCCTTGAGGGTACTGCGGAACAGGCCCTGGCTGCCTGGCCACGTCTGAAACCTTACAGCCAGAAGCTGCACTTTCTGAATAAACCGGCGGGGCTGCGTCCGGATGCGGTCATTGCCCTGTCCGGTCTGCTGAAGCAGCTGCAGGCCACCGCCATTCACACCCATCATATCGGCCCGTTACTCTATGGCGGTATGGCCGCCAAACTGGCCGGGCTGAAAGTGCACGTACATACCGAACATGATGCCTGGCACCTGAATGCCCGGGCTAACCGTCGCTTACAGCGGATGCTGATCGGCCTGCTTAAACCGACACTGGTGGCCGACTGCGAAGCGGTTGCCAGCGTTTTGACCCGCTATTTTCCCCGCAGCCAGCCACAGGTCATTCTGAACGGCATTGATACCCGTAAATTCACCCCGGTGCACCCGGATGAACAGTGTCTGAAGAAGGCAAAATTTAACCTGCCCCAGTATGGCACCCTGATCGGCTGTGCCGCCCGGCTGGAAACCGTGAAGGGTCATCAGTTTCTGCTGGAAGCCTTCAGCCGGCTGCATCCGCGCTTTATTCTGGCGCTGGCCGGCGACGGCTCCCTGCGGGAAGAACTGCAGGCCAGCGCAGAACGGCTGGGCATCAGCAACCGGGTCTATTTTCTCGGTGCGCTGGACGACATGACCAGTTTTTATCAGGCCATTGATATCTTCTGTCTGCCCTCACTGAACGAAGGCCTGCCCCTGTCACCTCTGGAAGCACAGGCCAGCGGAGTACCTGTGGTGATCACCGACGTGGGTGGCTGCAGCAGCATCGTCTGTAAAAACAGCGGTGTACTGGTACCTCCCGGCGATGCAGCTGCGCTGGAAAGCGGCATTCTCAGCTGTCAGCACCGCAGCAGCCAGTTTACCCCGCGCAAATTCGTTCTTGCCAACGCCAACCTGGAGAACACTGCCCGGGCTTACTTCTCACTGCTGCAGTTAGGAGGTGCGTCATGAATACCCTGTTACTCACCCTGTTGTTCACCTTACTGGCAGTTTGCTGGGGGCTGATCATCTATCACCACCTGCTGTATCCGTGGCTGCTTGGCCGGCTGGGTGGCAGGCATACCCGCCGGGACGACACGGCACCGGCCAGACCAGACTGGCAGCCAACCATCAGCCTGGTGATTCCTGCCTACAACGAAGCAGCGGTGATCGCGGATAAAATCCGCAACGTCGCCAGCCTGGATTACCCGGCAGACAAACTGCAGCTGATCATTGCCTGTGACGGTTGCACTGACGCGACTGCCGACATTGCCCGCCGGACGGCCCGGGAACCCGAATGTCGCCAGTTACCGGTACATATTCAGGACTTCCGTGAAAATCGCGGCAAAGTCGCCGTCCTTAACGACATTATCAGCCAGCTTGATTGCGACATTGTTGCCCTGAGTGATGCCTCAGCACTGATCTCCATTGATGCCCTGCTGCAAGCCAGCCATGCCTTTCAGGACAATGAAACCGGTTTTGTGGCTGCCACCTATAAACTGCTGAATCCCGGCAGCCAGGGTGAAGCTGACTACTGGCAGTACCAAACCCGAATCAAGTGTAACGAAGCGAATCTGGGCAGCCCGGTTGGCGTACACGGTGCACTCTATTTTTTCCGCCGCACACTATTCAGACCGTTACCCGCCGACACTATCAATGATGATTTTATTCTGCCCATGCAGATGGTGATGGCCGGTTACAAAGGGGTTTACCTGCTGGACATTGTTGCCCTTGAACTGGAAGAAGCCAGCCTGCAAATGGATGAAAAACGCCGGGTACGCATCGCCGCCGGTAACCTGCAACAACTGTTACGTCTGGCCCGACTGACACTGCCACGCTACAAAGGCACCGCCTTTACCTTTGTCTCAGGTAAAGCGTTGCGGGCACTGATGCCGGCCATTCTGGCGGTGCAGTGGTTACTGTGCTGCCTGCTGGCCACTGAGTCACAGATGCTGCTGGCCCTGAGCATTCTGCAACCACTGGGATTTGCCTGTGCAGCCCTGAGCAAACAACTGCCGGCAGGCATGCTGCCGGGCAAGATTGAAACCCTGTTTTATCTGGCAAACGGCTATCGCGCCAGCTTCACCGGCATGTTCCGCTATTGCGTCGGCCTGGAGCGCGGTTGCTGGAAGTCTGTCAGCAAAGATACCCGGTAAAGACTGCCATTAACGGCAGCCACCCGAAATGAATTTAACGGGCAACATAACCGCCCGGGGAGAAACATCATGAATATGACAATCAATACAACTTCACGTAGCGCTACCCCAGCAACTGTCCGTACTCATCAGGCCAGTTATTCAGCGCTGAACAGTTATGTGCCTAAAACCGTTCTGCTTGCCAAGCGGGCCATGGACATTGCAGTTGCCGCCACCGGCCTGCTGGCCTGCGCTTTCCTGCTGCCGGTCATTGCGCTGGCCATCAAACTGGACTCCCCCGGTCCGGTGATCTTCCGTCAGCTGCGCATCGGCCATGCTGAAGCCAGTTTCACCCATCTGTTCTGGATGTATAAATTCCGCACCATGCGGGTAGATGCTGAAGCCGCCAGTGGCGCAGTATGGGCAACCAAAGGTGATCCGCGGGTAACCGCGCTGGGCCGTTTTCTGCGCAAAACCCGTCTGGATGAACTGCCACAGCTGTTCAATGTATTACGGGGCGATATGTCCCTGATCGGTCCGCGCCCGGAACGTCCCGGTTTTTATCAGAAACTGGAAACAGCGATTCCCTTCTTTGCGGAACGTACCTTTGGCCTGAAACCGGGTATTACCGGTCTGGCGCAGGTCAATCAGGGCTATGACCGGGACATTGAAGATGTCCGCTCAAAAGTGGGCTACGACCACGCCTATGCCCTGAGCCTGAGCAGCTTCATTACCTGGCTGAGTACTGACCTGCGCATCATGGTGCAAACCGTGGCAGTGATGGTCTGTGGCCGGGGCCAGTAATCATCGGAAATGAGCCCGGCACCCGCCGGGCATCCTCTGCACCGTCCGCTCTCTGATAGCAAAATCAGCGCTTCACGGTTTCGTCTCTAATACTGACTCGCAAAATGCGAATCCCCCTTCTGATACGCGAACCCGCCCTGCTGACATCCTCTGTTTTTATTATAAATCAGCAACTTAACCTTCTGGCACGGCCTTTGCTCTTACTAAGGTAAGCGACTCAACCTGTAAGGAGAAAGCGCCATGACAACTCCAGCCACTTCAAATCCGATGCTTTGCATCAACCTCAGCGGAGACTTCGACGCCCTGGCCGTTGAAGAACTGCGCAGCGAATTCGACAGCCTGAGTGAACAGCAGCAGGACGTCATCATCGACATGCAGGACGTTACCTTTATCGACTCTTCCGGTATAGGTGCCATCGTCTTCCTGTTCAAGCGCCTGCGCAGTCAGGACCTGAATCTGTCGATTACCGGCGTACACGGTCAGCCCCTTGAGCTGATGCGTTATCTGCGCATCGATAAATGCATCAGCCTGTTTGAACAACAGGATCAGGCGTAAGCCGCACGTTTTCAACGCTGAGGAGTCAGACTATGCCACCACTAACCTTTACTTCATTCCCCACCCTGTTACTCGGCAGCAGCCTGCTGCTGAGCAGCGGTTGCTTCTACATGGTGGAACCGGGTCAGGGCGGTGTTGCTGAACGTTTTACCCAGCCGGAAAACTATCTGACGCCGGGGGTTCACCCCCAGACAGACAGCTGGCCTCATACCGAAACAAGCCTGGAAAAACAGCGCTTTATGTTTCGTCTCGGCCGTTGCCAGGCCCTTAAGCGGGTGCATCACAAGCAAGGACTGACGGTCACGTATCCGCACTTTTACCAGCATATCAACCTGTTACTGACCCGCAGCCTGCGCCTGCATGTTGCCGGTTTTTATCCGCAGGCCAATGAGGCGATGGACAGTGCCGAGTATCTGCTTAAGCAGGCCGACAAAGACGTCTTTACTGACATGCAACCGGTCGGCAGTGAAGCCCCTGCCGCTGCACAAAAAGATATACCCACCAGGGACAACGGCACCGCCGTACGCTCCATTGATCAGGAGATTATCCTATGAAACGCTTAATGATTTTGCTGCTGGCGATGACCAGCCTGCTCACCGCCCTGAGCCTCCAAGCCGGGACCCCCGAACTGCGTCCGGGGGATCTGCTACAGATCAAATTTCCCGGTGAAAGCAGCTTCGATAAGCCGTTTCAGCTGGATCATCAGGGCAGCATTAACCTGCCTGAAACCGGCCCGCTGAACCTCAACGGTCAGAGCATCAGCGAAGCCCGGGAACTGATCCGGGCCACGTTGGCGGTTATCTACCGGGATCTGGACAACCTTGATCTGGTGCTGATGGAACGCCGCCTGAGCGTCATCGTGCTGGGCTATGTAAAAACCCCGGGACCGGTTGATCTGCCCCTGCGCTCAAACGTGCAGATGGCGATTAACCATGCCGGCGGTCTGGCACAGGGTGCCCAGCTGGATAAGCTGCAGATCCGCCGTAACGGTAAGCTGATCGAGTTCGATTACAAGCATTATCTGGACAGCGGTAACCTGTCGGTACTGCCAAAACTGCAGCCGATGGATACTATTTTTGTTCCCGCGTCTCCCCTGATTGGTAACGTCCAGGTAGAGTTCGACGCCCGTACTCTGACCGCTTCCGGTGACGCCGGCGAAGGTGATACCGCCATCAAGGTATTCGGTGAAGTGCACCGTCCGGGCACCTTCGCTTTCAAAGGCACCCCTTCAGTGATGGATATGATCATGCGCGCCGGCGGCGTAACCCGCTACGCCGGCATAGAGCAGATCCGGGTGATTCATAACGGCCAGCCTTTCCCGTTTAACATGCGCGAATATCTGGATACCGGTAATCAGGAGCTCTTGCCGGAGATCCTTGCGGGCGACACCATCTTCATTCCGCAAGCATCTGATCAGGTGCAGGGCGGCGCCCGTACGGTTTACGTCATGGGTGAGGTGTTCAAACCCGGTGCCATGGAAATGAAAGAAGAAAGCAGCTTTTATGACCTGCTGGCCACTGCCGGTGGCCCGACCCGCTTTGCTGAAACCCGTCAGATCCGTATTCTGCGGGCCGACGGCGCAGTGGAACCCTTCGACCTGCAGGGTTACATCGACGGTCAGAAACGCGGCCAGATCCCAAGCATTAACCCCGGTGATGCCATTCTGGTACCGGAAAAATCTGACATGAACGAGAAGAGCTGGCTGGACATTCATCCCAACCGTGCCATCCGTATTATCGGTGCGGTGAACCGTCCGGGCCGCTATGAGTGGGCACCGGAAATGACCCTGATGGATCTGATCGCCCACGCCGGTGGTCCGCTGGCCGGCGCCGATACCGCCCACCTGCAGGTACTGACCGCCAGCCACAAAAAAGGCAAGCGTCATATGACCGAGTCCATTGCATTTGACCTGAAACGTTTCCTGGATAAAGGCGGTGACATCCGTCAGATTCCACGGATTCATGCCGGCGATACTGTGGTGGTACCGGAACTGCCAAAAGACCCTAATGACAACCGCTCGCAGTGGGTGCGTCAGTCCAGCGAGCGTTCTATCTACATCTTCGGACAGGTCGGTGCACCGGGCCGCTACGCCTTCAACGACGAGCTGAATTTTCTGGACATTCTGTCTGCGGCCCAGGGGCCAACCGCCCGGGCTGATCTGTCTAACGTGCGCATTACTCACCGGGGCAGCGGCAGCGATGAAGTTACCCATCTGAACCTGCACAACTACTTCCACACCGGTGACGAAACCATGCTGCCAATGGTGAGCACCGAGGATGTCATCTTCATCCCTGAACGTGACCGTGCCTGGTTAGAAAAGCCGAAGGAAACCGTTGTCCGGGTACTGGGTGCCGTGCAGCGCCCCGGCCGTTACAGCTTCGACAGCAACATGACCATTCTGGATCTGCTGGCTGAAGCCGGTGGCCCGCAAAACAACGCCCTGCAGGACCGCATTCTGGTGGTCAACCGGATCGACGGCGAAGCCCATTCCAGACTGTTCGATCTGGTCGCGTTCGCGAAAACCGGTGATTACAGCAAGCTGCCGGTACTGCAGGCCGGTGACACCCTGTATGTTCCCAGCCGGGAACAAAGCAACTGGCACCGCTTTGTCAGTACCCTGCAGGAATCTGTCACCGTGATTTCATTTGCCAAGCTGCTGGGGCTGTAACCCTCGCAGCGAGCCACAGGACGCATCAGTGTATAAGGAGTCAGACCATGCATCAGTTACATACGTCACCGTCAGTGGATGCCATTTATAACCAGCTGATCCGCAACCGTACCTGTCTGCTGGCGATCGCCAGCCCCAGCCCCCAGAGTGGCAACTCACTGCTTAGTCTGGCACTGGCTCAGCGGATGGCCCAGGCGGAAAAACGGGTACTGCTGATTGAGTTTAATAATGAATCCCCCAGCCTGCATCAGCGTACCGGTACTCGCCAGAGTAACTGGCTCCCCTGTGATGACAGCTGGCAGGACGCCCTACAGAAAACCGGCTGCCCGGGGCTGATGGTGCTGACAGCGCCGCTCCACGACCAGACCCATCCGGATAACATTGAGTTCCGGAATACCGAAGTGCTGTGCAGCTTCTTTGGCCAGGCGCTGGACAGTTTCGACATCATCATCTGCGATACCCCACCCCTGCTACACTCCAGTGACGGAGCCATTTGCGGGGTAACCATCGCATCGGTCTGCGAAACCTGCATGCTCAATGTGGTCACCCATGTCACCACTGAAAGCCAGATAGACGAAGCCCGGCAGGTACTGAAACAGGCCAATATTCCCCTCTGCGGTGCCGTCATGAATGACCGCTATTCACCGGGCCTGCGGGAAGAAATGCTGCGGGAAATAAAACGCCTCGACAGATGGCTGCCACGGCTGGCTGGCTACCTGCGTAAAAAAGTAGAAGCCTCAGACCTGATCAATCAGCCGCTGTAAACTTAAACTTCAGCACTTAGCGGCATCCCAGCAGAATCAGGGTAATATCGTCCCCCTGAGGGTCGGCAGGCAGTTGCTGCATCAGGTAATCCGCCGCCTGTGCCAGCGGCATCGACATACTGGCCTGCACCCGGCTGACAAAGGCTTGAGAAGGCGATTCAGCGGCGTCCAGCACGCCGTCGGAAAAGATCAGTAACCGTTCCCCGGCACCGAGCTGTAAACAGTATTCCCGGTACACCGCTTCAGCCCCCTGCTGCAGGCTTAATCCGGGCAGTGGGCCATCAATATCCAGTTGGCGCACGGCGGCGTCATTGCCGGCATCCGGCCCGCATAATACCGGCCGGGGCTGGCCGGCATTGGCGATTAGTAATTCCCCCGCAGGATTCAGCTGCACCGCCATCAGGGTTGCCAGGGTTTCTGCCAGTACCGGGTCATCACTGAAGCCCTGGCTGACCAGCGTCAGCAATTGTGCGGGTGACGGCCGGGCCTGCGCGCCAGTACCGGCCGCCGCGCACAGCCCCCGTAAATAACCGGCCAGCGCATATACATATCCCTTCGCGGTAATGCCGTGCCCCATCAGGTCCGCAAAGATCACTAACTGATCCCGCAACAGCACCATATCGCCGCCGCCGGCTTCCGGCACCCGGCTGCGCAGAGCCACCTGATAATCATCTATTTCGCGGGGTAAGGAAGGCTGCAGCCCAAGAGTAATTTTCTGATCCAGCTCCGCCTGCAACTGTTCGGTCAGGTGCCGTCGCCGCAGCAGCGTCCGCTGCACACTGATCAGCAGCTTATCCCGGGCCACCGGCTTTGCCAGAAAATCATCAATCGGCCGCTGCAGCGCCCGGCTGATTACGTCTTCATCCTGACAGCCGGAAAGATAAATAAACGCCGTACCGGAAACCTCCGGAATGTGCCTCATGCGGTCGAACAGTACCGGACCGTCGGCCTCCGGCATACTGATATCACAGATTACCAGCTCCGGACGGTGCTGTAATACCTGCTCATACCCTGCCGTCACATCTGCCGCTTCAAGCACCCGGTAGTCCGGCTGCAAATAGGCCCTGACCACCGCCCGGTAGACGGGATCATCATCCACCACCAACAAGGTTGGCCGGGGCAGGCAGCGCTGTTGCTTTACCAGCATCAGATTACGGGCATCATCCCGGTAACAGGCCGGTACATAACAGAGATCATCAAAACTGGCCGCCAGCAGTTTCAGCCCCATGCCATTTTCGGCGGCCTGCAAAGGCGAAGTATCCTGTAACTGCTGGCTAAAATTGATAAAACTGCCGCCATCGTCCAGTAACTCCAGCTGATCATAGAATTCATCCTGACAGAAACGCAGCGTGGCCGCCGCCGGTCGCGGCTGCGGATACCGGGTCAGATTCACCACCAGTTCACTGCAGGCCAGCAAAAAGCCCTGAACATTGGCAACGGTCTGCTCCGGCGGCAAGCTTTCCAGCAATGCCGCCAGCTTATTGCGCAACTCCCGCGCGGCCTTCAGATCCGGTTGAAATTCCCACTCGGCCAGTACCTGCATATCGCCTCCTTTTAGCCAGGAAAGTTGCCCCTGCGTCATCAGTGATAACTACTCATTCCGGTCAGCCAGACATCCATAACTGGTTGATCCGCTTATATCTCTAGCTTACTCTACGTGCTACAAGGATCACAATCTAAGCGGTTTCTGTACCTGCCAGACTGAGCGTCTGCGCTATCGGTAACACCGGAAACCGGCTTACTTTCTGCAGAGGAATTGCTGTGCCAAACGTGACCCCAACACTATTACTTGTTGAAGATGACCCGACCATGACAGCGGTATGCCAGAGCTATCTGCGGGATCAGGAATACGACCTTCACTGCGTGGCCGACGGCAGCGCTGCCCTGCAGGCCCTGAGCCAGAAAAGCTATGACGGTATCCTGCTGGACCTGAGCCTGCCGGACATGAACGGGCTGGAAATTCTTAAGAAACTCAGCAGCGAAGAACAGCCCGCCGAAGTCATCATCACCACCGGCGACTGTTCCATGAATACCGCCATTGAAGCGATGCAGCTGGGGGCCCGGGACTATCTGGTTAAACCTTTCGATCAGGAACGCTTACTCACCACCCTGAAAAACACCTTCGAAAGCCAGAACCTGAAACGCATCGTTGAGACCTATCACAACGAAATCGACCGCCATCAGTTCTGCGGGTTTATCGGTTCCTCTCTGGCGATGCAGCGGGTATACCAGATCATCGACAGCGCCGCCGACTCCAAGGCAACAATTTTCATCACCGGTGAAAGCGGTACCGGTAAAGAAGTATGTGCCGAGGCGATCCACCAGCACAGTGGCCGCCGCAAAGCCCCTTTCATTGCCCTGAACTGCGGTGCGATTCCCAAAGACCTGATCGAAAGTGAAATCTTCGGCCACGTGAAAGGTGCCTTCACCGGCGCGGTGGGTGAACGGGACGGTGCGGCCAAAGCGGCCCAGGGCGGCACCCTGTTTCTCGACGAAATCTGTGAAATGGACATGTCACTGCAATCCAAACTGCTGCGGTTCCTGCAAACCGGCACCCTGCAGAAAGTCGGCAGTGACAAAACCGAACAGGTCGATGTACGCATCGTGTGCGCCACCAACAAGGACCCGCTGGCCGAAGTGCAGGCAGGCAACTTCCGGGAAGACCTCTTCTATCGTCTGCACGTATTACCGGTCCATCTGCCGCCCCTGCGGGAACGGGACAACGATGTTATTGAAATTGCCAACCACTTCCTCAGCCAGTATGCGACCGAGGAACAGAAAGCCTTCGCCGGTTTCGAACCGGACTGTGAATACATCCTCAGCAACTATGACTGGCCGGGCAACGTCCGTCAGTTGCAGAATGTCATCCGTAATATTGTCGTACTGCACAGCGGCGACAGGGTAACCACCGCCATGCTGCCAGCTCCGCTGGACGGCATGACCGGCATCAGCACCGCCCAACCCCGTATGTCTGCTCAGGCGCCGATACCACCGGTACCACCGATAAACTCAACCATGCCCCCGCAACCGGTCACCGGCGGTTACACTCAGCCAGCCAGCTTCAGCCCGCCGCCACAGCCTGCGCCGGGCAACGGTGACGATCTGGCACAACTTATCCGCCCCATTGCCGAACTCGAGCGCGAAGCCATCGAACGGGCCATCGACCTGTGTCAGGGCAACATCCCGAAAGCCGCCCATTATCTGGAAATCAGCGCCGCCACAATTTACCGGAAAAGGAACAGCTGGAAGGAATAAGTCGTTCTGTCAGCAACGGCTGTAACCACTGACAGCCTGCACCCTCTGCAGGCTGTAAAAATATAGCGGCAGTACATTCTGTGCAGCAATCAGTCTTTTAGCAGACAACATCCCCATAATGAGTAGTCGAATAAATAATCAGATTCAGTTAGCCGCGCCAACCGCTGTTCCCCTCTGCATCAGTAAGCATCAGGGTTTAAGCTGTACGCTTGGAAATCACATCCACTAAACTGACCAACCAGTCATATTTATCACTGTTTTCAAGTATTTACGATTGCCTGTAATTCCAGTTAACTTACTGACCTGACCGGTTTGGCAGTCCGGGTTGTTCAGTCGGTGTAAACCCCGGGTAAAGGAAGTACCGGCGTTCACAGGATTAATCGCAGAATACCCGCCAAGCCGAATACCAATAATAAGTATAAAAAAAATAATTCAGGTCCCACCGCAACCGTCTGTTTACTTTGCGAACCCAGGACCTGCTTTGCATATGACAGGATTCATAGCTAATGTCTTTTTCTGCATTTACAGGCACCCGGTTTCGTCTGCAAACGATCATTTTCTGCTGTCTGGTACTGATTTCCCTGATTCCGATTCTGCTGCTCGGACTCTGGGTACAGCAGCACTCGCTGGACAATGAATATAAAGCAGTCAAAGAAAAACACTTAATCATCGCAAAAAACCTCAGCCGCGAATTTCAGCGCTACATTACCGATACAAAATCAGCCTTCAGTTTTGTGAATTCCGTTCAGCTGGCCCCTGAATATCATATATACGGCAAGGCACTGCTGAGCAGATATGGCATTACAGCCTCCTGTATTTTTTACCCTGACAAAACCGCCACTAACCGATTCAGTAACACCCCCTGCGACTTTCAGCTAAGCCCTTCTCAGGCAGGTGTCCTGCGCAATACCTCCGGTAATACCCAGCTTTCCGACCTGACCCGTATTCACGGCCGCCCGACATTTCTGATCAGCAAGGCACTGAGCAATAACGCCATCGCCGTAGGCGTGTTAGAAACCACCTATCTGAAAGAAAGCCAGCGTTCCATTGCCTTCGGCGAACGTGGCCATTCGATGATTGTCGATGCCACCGGTAAGGTGGTCGCCCACCCGAATGAAGAATGGGAACATACCTCTAAAGACGCTTCTGCCCTGTCTGTCGTGAAAAAGATGATGGCAGGCACCACCGGCGTCAGTACCTTTTATTCACCGCCGATGCAGGCTGAAATGATCGCCGGCCATACCGCAGTTCCCGGCGAAGGCTGGGGCATTATGGTACCTCAACCCATCGCTGAACTGACCGACAACGCCGGAGATGTCCATCTGGCGGTCATCATCATTTCCCTGATGGGCTTAACAGTATCGACCTTTTTAAGTTGGATCGCCGCCAGACATCTGGCCCATCCGATTGAACGGATCAGCCAGACCGCCGCCAGCATCGCCACAGACAAAATCTCCGGTATTTCTCCGGTGAAACATCAGTCCCGGATTTTAATTAAAGAGGTGGATGACCTTACCCATCTGTTTAACAAGATGGTCGGTGAGTTACAGACCACCGGAAAAGCCCTTCAGACCCACCAGCAAACACTGGAAAAATCCGTCGAGGAACGGACCGCTAAACTTCAGGACGAAATACAGCAGCGAGCAGCGGCTGAACAGAAACTCAGGCTGTCCGGTCAGGTGTTCGGCTCCGCCAATGAAGCCATACTGATTACCGATACGAACCTGTCGATTCTTGAGGTCAATCCCGCCTACTGCAAAATCATGAACACCCGGCCAGAGCTGGTCATTGGCGCAAAAGCTAAATTCGGAGATCTCAGCGAGCATAAACCGGCGACATTAAAAGCGATGTGGCAAGCTATTGAACTGCATGGCAGCTGGCAGGGCGAAATCAACGGCATACGCTATGACGGTGAGAGCTTTCCTAAATGGCTTTCCGTCTCTGCCATGCACAATGACCAGGGAGAGGTGCTGAATTACATCGGTATTTTTTCGGACATTTCCCCCCTTAAAACCGCAGAGTCACAGCTTAAACAACTGGCGTATTACGACCAGCTCACCTCGCTGCCTAACCGCACCCTGCTGTATGACAGAATCGAACAGTCGCTGCAGCGAATCAGTACCGGCAACATACAGACAGCCTTTATGTATCTGGATCTGGACCAGTTCAAACAGGTTAACGATACCCTGGGGCATGCCATTGGCGATACGCTTTTACAGCATATCAGCCGCCGGCTAACTGCGTCGGTCAAACCGACAGACACTGTGTCACGTATCGGCGGGGATGAATTTACAATCCTGTTGCATGATGTCGCCGGCAAAGAAGACGTTGAGCAAACCGCCCAGGTAATCCTTGAAACCTTCAGCACCCCTTTCCTGATCAACAACATCCAGATTTCTGTCGGCACCAGCATTGGCATCTGCATGCTGCCCGATGACGCAAATTCTGTGCAGCAGGCGCTTAAACGGGCGGATATGGCCATGTATGAGGCGAAGTCTGAAGGCCGGGGCCACTATCATTTTTATGATGCAGAAGAAGGCAGAAAACTGAATGATTCACGGGAACTGCAACAGGATCTGGTACAGGCAATCCATGAAAACCAGCTGTTCCTGCTGTATCAGCCGATTGTGGACGCACACACCGGGCAGATCGTCTCAGTTGAAGCGCTGATCCGCTGGCAGCATCCGGAAAAAGGCCTGCTGACACCCGATACATTCATTGCGCTGGCTGAAGAAAGTAACCTGATTCTCGACCTGGGTGACTGGGTGATTAAACAGGCCTGCGCCCAGGCACTGAGCTGGCAGGAAGAACTCGGCTTCACCTTACCGGTGGCGATTAACTTATCTGCCCGGGAATTCAGTAACCCTGAACTGGTTGAGCGCATTCAGAGCGTACTCAGCTCAACCGGTGCTACCCCGGATATGATGGAAATTGAGATCACCGAAACCTCTGCCATGAAAAATACCGGCATGAGCACCGGCGTTCTTAAACGCCTCAGAGGGATCGGGATCAATATCAGCATTGACGATTTCGGCACCGGCTACAGTTCACTGGCCTATCTGAAACGGCTATCGGTCGACAAAATCAAAATAGACCGCAGCTTTATTCATGATCTGACCAGTGATGATACCCATGCTGCCTTTGTTAAGCTGATCATCGAGTTTTCTAAAGAACTGGGATACAAAGTGGTCGCCGAAGGGGTTGAAACCGAAGGTCAGCAAGCCATTCTTCAGGAATTGCAGTGTGACTTTATTCAGGGATACCTGCACTCCAGACCGGTCTCAGCTGACCGGATTACCGAGCGCTACGCCAGAGAAGAGGCCCTGCCGTTATAACTGCACCGGCCGGCGCAACATCGCCGTAACCCTGCAAGCTTACCCCCTGACATAGCAGGGGGAGTTATCGCCGTCAGCGGGGTTCCGCTTCAGCCATATATTCTTCCAGTTGCTGCAGGCATTCCCGGCTTAATTTCACAAACGCCGGCAGATTAGCCATCACCTTTTCCATATCAGTGTCACACAGCCCTTCCAGCCTTCGGGCCAACGCAGAGACTTTCATCAGCCCGTACAGTGCAGAACTGCTGCCCAGCGTATGTAACTGATGTTTCACATTACCGGCGTCCGCAGCCGCACTGACGTCAAGGCTTTGCAAGCGGCCAGTGGCATCCTTAAGGAAAATATCAATCAGCGACGGCAGTGTATCGGCACCGACATCCTGCCCCAGCTTAGCCAGTACTTCAGGGGCAAATACGGCAGGCAGTTCCGGTGCCGGGCTGTGCTTTTCCACCGCGCTTTCTGCATCCACCGCGATGACAGCCGCCCGTGAGACTCTCTCTTCAGGCTTTTCATCCCCACCGGCACTGACATCGGGTTTACCGTCCCGGCCCTGAAAGGCCTGACCGATAACCGCCAGCAATTCTTCGTTATCCCAGGGCTTGGTCAGATAAAAATCCACCACCCCTGTCGCCAGCGCTTCTTCAGTGCTTTCGTAATCAGACTGACCGCTGAGCATCAGCCGGGCCGCACCGGGCCAGCGCTGTTTTACTTCAGTGAGAAATTCAATGCCGTTCATCTGCGGCATGCGAAAATCACTCATGACCACCTGCGCGGGATTTTCCGTCAGTATCTGCAGTGCTTCACTGCCGCAACTGGCCGTTTGTAACTGAAAGTCCTGCTGGCGCAGTACCCGGCGTAATGACGCAACCACGGCCGGGTCGTCATCCACCAGTAACATCCGTTTTTCCATGGCAATCATCTCCTTAGATGCCAGACAGGCGCAAAAGACCCAAGCCTGTCAAAACGCTCGTATTACAATACTTTCAGCATATCGGGATTTGAGGGAAAACGGGGGGCTTCAGAAGGGGAAATTACCCAATCCGGGATAATTACGTGCTTTCATGCCGGGAACAGACCGTGCAGATCCCGGGGATAATCAACATCCTTAGCCGCCCGGGGCAACTCAACCCCGATAACGCTGAATGCGGGATTACTTAGCAGGGCTTTGGCCCCCTGCTGGCCGTTCAGTTGCATCAGTGAGGCGAACGTCCCGGCACGGAATAACGCCGGCACACCCCGGCTCCCGCCATATTCTGCACAACAGATATCCGCCCGGGCATCGGCTGACAACAGCTGCCGGCAGTCTTCCGGGGTAATCAGCGGCTGATCCGCCAGCAGAACCAATATTTCGCTGCATGTCCCGGCCATGGCTGACACACCCAGTGCCACCGAACTGCCCATGCCTGACGACCAGTGCCGGTTAAACAGCAACGGCAGCCGGGGCACGGTGCCGCGGGTCATCGCCGCTGCCACGTCCCCATGCCAGGCTCCGGTCACCACCTGAATCTGTGCCCGGGGAAATGCCAGCGCCGTACGCAAGGCATAATTGATCAGAGGCTGACCTTTGCAGTCTGCAAGCAATTTACAGCTGCCAAAACGGCTGCTGTTACCCGCTGCCAGAATCAGGATGCCTAATGCTTCCGGTGATGCCTGCGTATCAGGCCGCATAACTGTTCAGCCGGACATTTGCGGCAACGGCTTTTGCCTGATGTAACACCTGATGACATTCAGCCAGCATCGACAGGGCAATGCTTTCCGGCAGTTCACCGCCAATGTCCAGCCCTGCCGGGCCTGAAACCGGTGTGGTCAGCTGTACTTCGCTAAGCCCTGCTTCCAGCAATACATCTGCCTTGCGGTTCAGCGGGCCTAACAGCGCCAGATATCTCAGTTCAGCAGCCTGCAGATGCTTCAGGGCGGCGGCATCCAGACGAACACTGTGCGACATGAGGATGGCGGCACTGACCCGCTTTTCAGCTACAAAGCCCGACAGCTCCGTCACCGGACCGCTGAGAATCGTATCCGCCTCCGGGAAAAACTCCCGGCGACCGTTGGCCGGACGCGGATCCCACAGGCTGACGGCCCAGCCCAGCTGTTTCGCCATTGCCACCACCGGGCGGGCATCCACGCCGCCACCCACCACCAGCAAATGGGGTTCCGGCTTAATCTGAATATGCAGCCATTGCTGACTGTTCTCTGCTATCAGCGCCGTCTTTTCAACGGGCGTTTCATGTTCAGCTATGAAGCGGCTTAACCCTCCGCTCACTTGGCCGAGGGAAGTTTGAGGGATTTGCAGCTGCAAACCCGACACCTGCCGTTGCTGCAGGCTTTGCCGCACGGCATCCAGATGCAGATAGTGATTGTCTGCCGTTACCGCCTGCAGAACGATATGTACGGTACCGCCACAGCCGATACCCAGCTGAAAGGCCAGATCATCTTCATCGCTGCCGTCATAACACAATGTTACCGCCTGCCCGGTTTGCATCACCCGGCGGGCATGGGTCTGAATATCGGATTCCAGACAGCCGCCGCTGAGCATCCCAAACTGCTGCCCGAGGCTGTTAAACAGCATCATTGCACCGGCCTTGCGGTAACAGGGGCCGTGGGTCTGATAAATTGCCCCCAGCACCCATTCCAGTTCATCCCGGCGGGGATACCATTGCTCCAGCAGGCCGGATAACTGATTCGCCATATACGGACTCCTCCACAGGGTAACCACCGGCAGCCGACGCTGCCGGCGTTGCCCTTCCCAGGTAATTTTATGCCTTCAGATTGCGGGGTAAGGGTAACCGGGTATACACCTCACCGGTCACTGCACTCAGGGCGTTGGCAACGGCCGGGGCCACCGGCGGTGTTCCCGGCTCACCCACGCCGGTTGGCGGCTCTGCCGAAGGCACAATGTGCACCTCAATTTCCGGCATCTGATCCATGCGTAACACCTGGTAATCATGGAAGTTAGACTGTTTAACCTGTCCGTCTTCCAGCGTGATTTCACTCATCAGTGCAGCGGACAGACCATAGCCAATGCCCCCCTGCATCTGCGCTTCGATGATGTCCGGGTTGATTGCCAGCCCGCAGTCCACCGCACAGGTAATTTTCTCAACCCTGAAGCTGCCGTCTTCAGCGACGGATACTTCCGCCACCTCGGCCACATAGGAGTTAAATGACTCATGTACGGCGATCCCCATGCCACGGTTGGCGGGCAGTTTACGGCCCCAGCCGGCTTTCTCCGCTGCAAGCTTCAACACCCCCAGATGGCGGGGATGGCCGGCCAGCAATTCTTTACGTAACTCATAAGGGTCTTTCCCCCCTTTACGGGCCAGCTGATCCAGAAAGACTTCCGTTGAAAACGCCGTATGGGTATGGCCCACCGCACGCCACCACTGGACCGGCACCTGATTTTCCGTGGTGTGCAGTTCTACCTGCAGATCCGGGACCTGATAAGGCAGGTCCGCTGCCCCTTCAACCGATGTCCCGTCAATGCCGTCTTTCACCAGAAAGGCTTCAAAGGCAGTGCCTTTGATGATCGACTGACCGACAATCCGCTGCTGCCAGGCCTGGGGATACCCCTGTTCATTCACACTGCCCTTCAGGCTGTGCAGATACAGCGGGCGGTAGTAACCGGCACGCATATCATCTTCACGGGTCCAGACCAGCTTGACCGGAACGCCTGACTGGCTTTTGGCAATCTGCACTGATTCCAACACATAATCAGACAATGGGTTCGCCCGGCGGCCAAAACTTCCACCGGCCAGCAACGTATTGATCTTCACCTGCTCCGGCTTCAGTCCCAGTGTGGCAGCAATCGCCCCCTGATCCATGGTTTGTACCTGATCACCGTTCCAGATTTCACAGCCATCTGCAGTCACTTTCGCCACACAGTTCATCGGCTCCATTGCCGCATGGGCCAGATAAGGAAACTCGAATTCCAGCGCTAACGGATCTTCAGCGCCCTGTAATCTTGTTGCCGCATCGCCTTCCTGACGGGCTACCAGCCCTGGCGAGGCTGATAACTGCCGGTATTCTGCCAGTAATTCTTCTGAGCCTTTGCTGATCGCATCCCGCTCATCCCAGGTAATCTGTAATTTATCCCGGCCGGTTTTGGCGGACCAGAAGTCTTTCGCCAGCACCGCCACACCGGACGGAATCGCCACAACGTCCACTACCCCCTTCACCTGACGGGCGGCAGCAGCATCAAAATTCATGACCACCGCGCCGAAACGGGGCGGATGGGCGACCACTGCGGTGAGCATGCCATTCAGCTGGATATCCTGGGTGAAAATGGCCGTGCCGTTGTTCTTGCCCCGGTCTTTGCGGCTGACCTTTCTGCCAATCAGCCGGAACTGCGAAGGTGATTTAAGCCTCACCTGCTCTGCCGCCGGCACGCTCAGGCTTGCAGCCTGATCCGCCAGTTCTCCGTAAGTGGCGGACCTCTGGCTGGCAGTATGTATGACGGTACTGTTTGCTGTTGTCAGCTCACCCGCTGGCACCGCCCACTGTTCAGCGGCAGCATTGATGAGCATTTGTCGTGCCGTCGCGCCGGCTTCGCGCATCTGCAAAAATGAATTGGCCATGGCTGAGCTGCCGCCGGTACCCTGCGCACCCCAGTGGAGGTTTTTATAGCGGGCAGCATCTGCAGGTGCGGCTTCCAGATCAATCAGATCCCAGTCTGCATCCAGCTCTTCAGCTACCAGCGTTGTCAACCCGGTATAGGTGCCCTGCCCCATTTCCAGATGTTTCATCACAAGGGTTATCCGGTTATCCGGGGTAATCCGTAAAAAGGCATTCGGGGCAAAGGTTTCACCCGCTTGCTGAGCGTCGGAAATCTGCTCCGCTGCCGGCAATTTCATGGCCAGCGATAAACCGGCACCGGCACCCGCCAGCTTCAGAAAACCACGGCGGCTGGTTGTAACGGCTGAGGCTTTGTGGCCAACCATTGCGAGGGCATGTCTGTTAAACATAATCGGTTACTCCAGGTTCTCGGCGGCATCTTTAATGGCGTGGCGGATACGTGCATAGGTGGCACAGCGGCATACATTGCCGGACATAGTGGCGTCGATATCGGCATCAGTCGGATGCTTGTTGCTTTCCAGTAATGCCGTCGCGGCCATCACCTGACCAGACTGACAATACCCGCACTGCGGCACTTCCAGTTCATTCCAGGCGGTCTGTACCGCCTGTGCGGCCGGCGTTGCCAGACCTTCAATGGTGGTAATGTCTTTACCGGCCACACCGGATACCGGCGTCACACAGGAACGGATCGGCTGGCCTTCCATATGCACGGTACAGGCACCGCACTGGGCAAGCCCGCAGCCGAATTTGGTACCGGTAAGATTAAGATGATCGCGAATTACCCAGAGCAAAGGGGTATCCGGGCTGGCATCAACCTGCTGGTCGACACCGTTAACACGAAGAGTAACAGACATGAACATCTCCTGATTCAGCAATACCGTTTCATTGGCGTAGGGTATTGCCCGCTGCGTTAGTGTTTTTTTAATATGCGCGGAATCAGCAATCAGCTGTTAGTGTGATCCTCCGTACTACTTGCACAAAACTCCGGGAACCCTCTCCGGTACTGGTTAATATCCCCGGCGAAATGGCATAATCCTCGGCAAGATAACCTGATAAGCCGGGAGAAGTAACGTGCAGTTTGATTCAGAATTAGCCGCCAGTATTGGCCGTTTTCATCAGCAAGACGGTATTTGCCAGACTGGCTTACCCGGCCTGGTTCTGTACCGCTCCGCCAAAGTCATGCCCCGTCAGCCGGTGGTCTATAACCCCAGTATCTGTGTCATTGCCCAGGGTAAAAAGCGAGTACATTTCGGCACCCGGGAATGCGCATACGACCCGGATAACTATCTGATCAACTCAGTGACCATGCCGGTGGAAGGTGAAGTGGTCCGTGCTGCAGAAGACAAACCTTACATGGGCCTGAGCCTGCGCATAGACAGCTATGTGATCAGCCAGTTACTGATCGAAATGGAACAGCAGGAACAACAGCCGGAACAGCCGCCGTCGGACGATATTATTCTCTCCAGCCCGGCCACCGACAAACTGCAGAGCAGTTTTATCCGGTTACTGGAGTGCCTGCCTGATGAAATGGACCGCAAGGTGCTGGCCCCGGGACTGATCCGGGAAATTTACTATGAAGTATTAAAAGGCCCACACGGCGAGGTACTGCGCAACTGTGTACTGAACAATGCCGGTGCCAACCGCATTGCTCCCGTGGTGCATTACATTGAAAAGAACTTTCATCTGCCGCTGGACATCGACACCATCGCCCGGTTTGCCGGCATGAGCAGCTCAACCCTGCATGAACAGTTCAAACAGATCACGTCCATGTCCCCGATGCAGTTTGTTAAAAGCCTGCGCCTGCACCGGGCCCATTCCCTGTTGCTGAGCGGCACTCAGGCCAGCGAAGCCTCATACAGCGTAGGCTACTCCAGCCCGTCACAGTTCAGCCGGGAATTTAAGCGTTTCTTCGGCGACTCGCCACGGGAGATTCAGGCAAACCTGTAAGCAACAACGGCAATGCTCAGAATCGCTCAGTATCCACTTCAGACTGCGCCTTCTCAGGATAACGCTCCCCAACCACTGTCTGCTGATTTATAACCGCATCCACCCGGGTAAACAGATCATCGCTGATACTGATCTCTGCCGCCGCAATATTATCTTCCAGATGTGCCAGCACCGCCGTGCCAGGTATTGGCACGATGTGCTCAGCCTTCTTCAGTAGCCAGGCCAGTGCCAGCTGGCCCGGCGTACAGCCGGCCTCTTCAGCCAGAGGCAAGTAGTCATCCAGCAACTGTAAATTGCAGGCATAACTGACCGGGCTGAAGCGCGGCATATTGCTGCGAAAATCATTCTCTTCCAACTGTTTCAGGTCCCGGAGGGTATTGGTGAGAAACTTACGCGCCAGCGGACTGAACGCCACCAGCGTAGTCCCCAGTTCTTTACAGGCATCCAGCACGGCAATCTCGACATTGCGGCTCCACAGGGAATATTCGCTCTGCACCGCTGCAATCGGATATTCCTTATGGGCTTTACGCAGGGTTTCTGCAGACACTTCCGACAAACCTACCTCACGGATCTTGCCTTCCTGCACCAGCTCCCCCAGTGCGCCAACACTTTCTTCAATGGGTACATTACGGTCCCAGCGATGCAGGTAATACAGGTCGATCACATCGGTCTGTAAACGCGTCAGGCTGGCTTCACAGACCTTACGGATGGCCTCTGGCCGGCCGTTGATCTCCCTTACCCCTTCCTCATTCCGGAACATACCGCACTTACTGGCCAGCACAAACTCCTGCCGACGCCCCTTAAGCACCTCCCCGATCAGCGTTTCGTTGGCACCAAAACCATACAGGGCAGCGGTATCCAGAAAGGTATAGCCCGCATCTAAAGCCCGGTTCAGCATTTGCTCTGCATACTCACGGGACGGTGGCGTACCATAAGCATGGGACAGACTCATGCAGCCGTAGCCAATAGGTGAAACAGTCAGTGAACCGATACGGCGGGTCGTCATGAAAGATTCCTCAGATAAAGTATCTTTGTTAAAAGTAGCAGTGATATGTTTACGTAAGCTTCCATACTCTGAAAACAGCCCGCTTTAAGTCATTAATCGTTAATTAAAAAAGAACAATATACAGCACCAATACCTCAGTACGAGGAAACGGTGGCCTTGCATAAAAAATAACAAAGCGTGACACAACCGAATTGTATCTTTACCTGTTTAAATTGCCCTTCGCATCGGATATCAGCCATTCATTCAGCATCCCAGCCGTTTACTGATAGCTGATGAATCCTTAAGGGTCGGCAGTTCAAATGGGGTTTCTGACTGTATTTTTGCGAAGCTGACCGCGCTGGAACAGAAGTCATCCTTGCGGCCTGCACTCTGCTGCATAATAAAACCTGCAGACTCCCCTTTGAGGTTGTACACCAGCTTGAAATAGCCGGACGGCACCTGATGCGGCTCATCCGCTTTCGGCAGGGCCGGCATGGCCTGATCATACAGCGGGCCGGTCATTACATATAAAGATTTGCCATAGCTGACGCCGGCGCGCACCGCATCTTCCAGCGCCTTCCACGGCCCCTGATTGAGGTGTTTATCCTGCGGAGTAATATTGCTCAGATAATTCAGTTCCGGCCAGTAGCGGGAACCGGCGAACGAGGCCAGTGGGGCCTGATGTCCCCGGTCTGCTTCCAGATCACTGCTGCGGGCACCGGTATAGTCTTTCGCTTCAAGGGTTTCGTTTTCATCCAGCAAAGGATCAGTGGCCCAGTCCCGGCCCGGTGAGGTACCAAAGTTCACCACATCCACTTCATAGGCAACCCAGTCAGCAAACTTGGTATCGGGATTATTCGATAAGGCATACAAATGGCTGAACAGCATATCATTGCCGGCGGGGCTTTCCGGGCAGCCCACAGGACAGTGAACCGAGAGGATTTCAGCAGACGCCAGGCTGCTGAACATAAGGGCAGAAACAAATACGGAGGTTTTCATAGCGATCTTTCCTGATTGATCATCGCCACGAATAATCCGTGCTACATCAAATAATTTCAAGGCCTGTTATCAGAAATCAGCCCGTCCGGGGAAACTCTCTCTCCGCCCCCCCTTCTTCAGGCCGATTGATTATCAGTTGCCGTCGCAGGAAAGGCTAAATCCCGATTCTGTCCCGCAGGCCATACCACCAGGAACCGGCTACTGAATAGGGTACCCGTAAGCGCTGACCGCCGGGAAAACCCGACCATGGCACACGGGAAAAAATATCAAACAGTTCTGTGTCTCCACCAATCGCGTCTGCCAGCAGCTTGCCGAACAGATGGGTAACATTTACACCGTGGCCGCAATAGCCGTGGGCAAAATACAGATTGTCCCGCAACTTACCCAACTGGGCATGGCGGTTATTGGTGATAGCGATATTACCGCTCCAGGCGTAATCAATTTTGACATCCGCCAGTTGCGGGAACACTTTCAGCATATTGGGCCGCAGTTTGCCGATGATATCCGCCGGGGCTACACCGCCGTATACCGTGCCGCCGCCAAATAACAGCCGCCGGTCGGCAGACAGGCGGTAATAATCCAGAATATAGCGGCAGTCCGCGATGCACATATCCGCCGGCAACAATGCTTTTGCAAGCGCTTCCGGCAGCGGCTCGGTGGCCATCACCTGAGTCGCCGCCGGCATAACCCGTTTAGCCAGCGGTTTGGAAAGTTCACCAAGATAGGCATTGCCACAAAGGATCACCTGACGGGCAATGACCTGTCCGCTGGCGGTCATCACCTGCTGACGATCCCCTTGTTCTTCAATCGCTGTTACCGGAGAGTATTCAAAGATCTGGCCGCCAAGATCTTCCAGCGCCCGGGCTTCACCCAGTGCCAACTTCAGCGGATGCAGGTGTCCGCCCCGGCCATCCAGTAAACCGCCGGCATAGACACCGGAGCCCACATATTCCTGCAGCTGATCTTTATCCAGCATCTGATAACCGGGAATGTCATGCCGCTGACACAGCGTTGCTTCTTCCGCCAGCCCCTGCATGTGTTTTTGGGTATAGGCAACCGTGACATGTCCGGACCGGTAATCACAGTCGATCCGGTGACGTTCTGTCACTTCTCTGAGAATATCCCCGCCGGCCAGATGCAGCTCTGCCACTGAAGTGCCGCAATCTAAAAAATAGTCCTGCAGGAAATCAATGCCGCCGTTGAAACCGTTAATCAATTGGCCACCATTGCGGCCGGATGCACCCCAGCCAACCCGCTCGCCCTCCAGCAGGATGACCCGGTAGCCCAGTTCCTGCAGGAACAGCCCGGCAGCAAGCCCGCTGAAACCGGCACCGACAATACAGATATCCGCGTCGTGACTGCCTTCGAGTGATGCCCGCCGGGGTGGCAGATCAGCACTGGCTGCATAGTAGCTGTGAGGATAGCCGGTTGATGCCGGTGCCATCACACGTCCTCCAGATAGCTGGCATATTCAAATTCAGAAACCCGCTGCTTAAAGGCCACCAGCTCATGCCGCTTCAGGCTGATAAATTGTTTGTGCAAAGCCGGATCAAAAATCTTCTGCGCCATTTCGCCCTGTTCGAACAAATCAATCGCATTGGCCCACTCCGTGGGGATTTGCGGCGCTTCAGCTTCGTAGTTCCAGCCTTCCACCGGCGCGCCCGGGTCGAGCTTTTGCTGCATGCCTTCCAGCGCGGCCCCCAGATGTGCGGCCAGTACCAGATAAGGGTTGGCATCCGCACCGGCAGCCCGTTGCTCGATCCGGCGGGCAACCGCCGGGCCACCGGGAATCCGGATAGCAGCGGTACGGTTTTCATAGCCCCAGGTCACGCTGGTCGGGGCCAGCGAATGGGGCCGCAAACGGCGGTAAGAATTGTAATGGGGTGCAAAAATCAGGGTCAGTTGTGGTAACGCTTCCAGTAAACCGCCGACGGCATGTAACAGGCGCTCGCTGCCCTTTTCCGTGCCATCGTCGAAAATATTATTGCCTTCAGCATCCAGTACGCTGAAATGCACATGCATACTGTTACCGGCCCGGTCGCCGTATGGCTTCGCCATGAAGGTTGCACCGTAGCCCTGCTGGCGGGCAACCCCTTTGATAATACGCTTGAACAGCACGGTGTTATCTGCCACTTTCAGCGGGTCTGCCAGATGGTTAAGGTTAATTTCGTACTGCCCCGCGCCGCCTTCAGAAATGGCCGCATCCGCTGGAATATCCTGGGCTTCGCAGGCTGCATAAATGTTGTTAAACAGCACTTCCATCTGATCCATTTCATCAATGGAGAGTAAACCGCTGGTATCAAACTGGCGATGTCCGTCCGGCGAGTACGGAGCCACTGGCTGACCATCTTCAAGGCTGTACAGGTAGAACTCCAGCTCAGTCGCCACCACCGGGGTCAGCCCCAGATCTGCATAGGCTTTTTGCACCGCGGCCAGCGCGCCGCGGGGATCGCCGGGGAACGGCTCGCCCTGTTCGTCGGTCATCCATAGCGGAATAAACGCGTGGGGAGCCGCCGTCCAGTTAACCGGTAACACCCCCCGGCCGGTGTACTGGCAGATACCGTCACCGTCACCGGTCAGATCCGCATACTGATTATCTTCGATATCGCCACCCCAGATATCACTGGACAGGCTGGAAGGCGGCATACGCATACTGCCCCCAAGAATCTTTTCAGCCTGCGCCACCGGCAACCGTTTACCCCGCAGAATCCCGTTGAGGTCTGTCACGGCAGCAGTGATATGTTTAATCTCAGGATTGGCTGCAAGCCATTCCAGTTCAGAGTTATACGAAGGTTTTGCAGATGAATCAGCAGACATAGAATACTTCCTGAATATTTATAATCAGCGCCGGCGTTGTGAAGCAGTACCGGCAGATATATCTATGATATGAAGCATCATTCGAATTTGATATGGGTTAAGCAGTAAATAACTGATGCTAACTGAACGCTTAGAGCATAAACTGGCATAAACCCAATATAAATACAGTTAATTTACGGGATGCTCTGTCATGGGTCAGTCTGCTCTGTCTGAAAATATCCGCCTGCTGTGCAGCTACGGCCACTCCATATCCGACATTTGCCGCCGGGCAGGCATTAACCGGCAGCAGTTCAGTAAATACCTTAACGGCCATTCCGAACCCTCACTGGCAAGCCTGAGAAAGATCTGTGATTTTTTTGGCGTAGAAGAGCATGAGATCATGCTCGGTGAAGACAGCTTCCGTGAAATTATCCGCTTAAGGCCGCCGCGGTTTGATCAGCGTAAAAACCGCTTTCAGCGTATCGTTGAAGATCTCACAACCAGTGAACACACCACAGCGGGATTTTTTGAGCGACACGAAGGGTATTATCACGCCTACATTATTCCGGACCCGGCAAAGGGCCATTGCATCCGCTCCCTGTCGAGGATCTATCCGGAAGACGGCAAATGGCTGGTAAAAACCGTGGAGCGGCAGATGGATAAGCTCTTTATGCTGCCGGCAACGCTTAAATACTCCGGCATCATCATGGAAGGTTGTAACCGTATCGCAATATACGAGCGGGAACAGGGCCAGGGCCGCAGCCTGAACGCCACATTTCTGTACCCCTCCGAGCACAGCGAACCCCGCTTCTTACCCGGTCTGCTGGTCGGTTTCTCAGCAGAGGGGGCTCAGCAAATCAGCTGTATCCGTACCGTCTGGGAATATCTGGGTAAAAAGCCGGATCTGCGTCAGGCGCTGGCAAAATGTGGCGCTGTTGACCGCAAAAAGGAAACACTGCCCACCTTTGTGGAACAGGGTATTGGCAATGATATGACGGCGTCTGAACAGCTATTTACGCCCCGCTTCTGATGTTTGTGGTGCTTTAGGATTACTCTGGTTTTGCGCCTTCCGGTTTTTCGCCTTCAGACAGTGAATTGTCCACCAGAAAATCGATCATAGCCCGCTGGCTGGCCTTCATCACCCTGTTCGCCGGGTAAACCACCGACACCGGAGAGGCGGGCATCAGATACTCATCCAGTATTCTGACGAGCTGTCCGGCATCCAGATACTGACGTACGAGGAAGTCCGGCAACAGTGCAATCCCCAGGCCGTCGGCGGCAAACTCTGCAGCCGGCTCTCCACCATTCACTTCAAGCACCGGACGAACGCTGAAATAGCGGGTGGCGTTATCAATCTGAAAACGCCAGCGCCCCGGCTGTCGGATAGACGTATCAAGAATACAGTGATGATCGGCCAGTTGTTTCGGGTGCTCAGGCACACCCTGCCTGGCCAGATAATCCGGGTGCGCCACGCAATAGACCTGCGTGACACCGATGCGCCGGGCAACCAGACCGGAATCTGGCAGATCACCCACCCGAATGGCCAGATCAATCCCCTCTTCCACCAAATTGACAAAGCGGTTCATGATCAGCCAGGAGACTTTCACCTGCGGATACTGACGGATAAACCGGCTGATCAGCGGCTGTAAACCAAAACACAGCGAATGCATCGGCGACGTGATCCGCAGCTCGCCCGCCACCACCTGCTGTCGCTCGCTCATATCATCCTGCAACGAGGCCAGCCGGTCGAGAATCTCACTGAATCCGGCCAGATACTCCCGCCCCTCTTCCGTTAATGTCATGGAACGGGTTGTCCGCTGTAATAAGCGGCAACCAAAATGCGCTTCCAGATCATTCACCTGCCGGCTGACCGCTGAGGTCACCACACTGAGCTTTCTGGCCGCCGCCGAAAAGCTTTCCTGTTCCACCACGGTTCGGAAGGTATGCATTGCCTTTAACAGATCCACATCAGCACCATTTTTCTGATTTAGAGAAATATCTTTTCACAAACACACTGTTTTTCTGATTAACGCACAGCATTAGCATAACAATCAACCGATCAATATTCAGATTTACAACGGAGAGACAGATGAAAATTCTTATCATTGGCGCGACAGGTACTATAGGTAAAGCCCTTGCAGACACACTTTCAGCAGAACATCAGGTAATCCGGGCGGGCTATAATGGCGGCGATGTTCAGGTAGACCTGGGCAATCCGGTCAGCATCCGTGAAATGTTCGCCACCACAGGTAAAGTAGATGCGGTGATTTCCACGGCCGGTCTGGCGAATTTCGCTCCGCTGACTCAGCTGCAAGACAGCGATTATCAGTTAGCGCTGGATAATAAACTGATGGGCCAGATCAATCTGATCCGCCTGGGCAGCGAGTTCGTCAACGATGGGGGCTCAGTCACCCTGACCTCCGGGATTCTTTCCAAAGAACCTATGCCCGGCAGTGCCAGCATTGCCATGGTAAACGGCGCGCTGGAAAGCTTTGTGCTGGCAGCCGCGCTGGAAGAAACCCGCATCCGCCTGAATGTAGTCGCTCCGGCTTTTGTGAAGGAAACCATGGAAATGATGGGCATGGACAGCAGCTCCGGCATCAGCGCGGCAGACACCGCCAGCGGCTATATTGCAGCGCTGAGCGGTCACCACGGTGAAACCCTGGATGTTCGGGATTATCTCTGATTACTAAGGCTAACACAGGCGGCAGTGATAACTGCCGCCTGTCTCCAGTTCAGTAACGCCCCCGGAGTTCTACTGTCAGAAAGCGGAAAAGTTCAGTCAGCCACGCTATACCTGATGCCGTTACTGAAGCCCTGTCGGTATTTAAACAGCAGGTCAGCGGCAACCTCCGCAGCAGGCCGTAACACACCGTCGGCATAATAATCATGAAAGCGCCGGATCGCCGGAAAATCCGCTTCATCCGCCTGACGAATCTCCGCCTGCATGGCGGTATCCATTACCCCCGGATCATAATTAACAGCCGTGAATGGCAAAGCCTGATGCTGTTCTTCATCCACCAGTGCATGAATGAAGTTGTCTGTTGCCGCTTTGGATGCACAGTACAGGGACCAGCCGGCATACCCTTTCAGCGCCGCACCGGATGAAAGATTCACCAGCGTCTTAGGGCCGCTAAAAGTACGGAATGCAGACACAAACCCTGCCATCAGAATCATGGGGGATATCTGATTCACCGTAATGCTACTGGCAATCTGATCCGGCATTAAGCGCTGCACTGCACTGATCGGTTGCAGATATCCGGCATTATTCATCAACAGCACTTCATCCCATGACCGCTGCGCCAGTGCCGGTAACAATTCTGCAGCCAGTGCAGCCACGGCAGCGGTATCCGCCAGATCACAGTCATGATGTCCTTCAGCCTGTCCGGAGCGGGACAGTTCGGCAACATGCCATTCCGCTGATTCAGACAACTGCTTAACAAGCGCCTCCCCCAAGCCACGGGAACCGCCGGTTATGATAGCCAGTTTCATACTTACATCCCTTTATCTCTGTACTGAGAAAGACATGCTACATAATTAAAACCGCCGGAAAAACCACCGTTAACGCACTGGCAGGCGTAACTGCACCTCAAAGCCCTGCGGGGTTAGATTCTGCAGGTAAATATCGCCGCCGTGGGCATGGGCAATTGAGCGGGCAATGGCCATTCCCAGCCCGATACCGCCGGTATTTCGGTTACGGGAATCTTCGAGGCGGACAAACGGATCAAACACCCTTTGCCAGTCTTTCTGCGGGATCCCGGGGCCGTTATCCCGAATGCTGATAATGACTTCATCTGTCCCCTGCCAGACATGTATGCTTGCCTCGCCACCGTAGTAACAGGCATTTTCCAACAGATTATTTACCGCCCGTTTCAGCCCCACCGGCCTGCACATATAGGGCAAGCGATCGGTCACACTGCACTCAATATTCAGGCCGATATCCTGCAGATCATCACACAGGCTACCGATCAGCGCAGACAAATCCACCAGCCGGCTTTCTTCCCGGGTAGCATCTTCCCGGGTGAATGCCAGGGTCGCTTCGGTCATTTCCTGCATTTCATCCAGCGTATGAATGATTTTCTCACGCACGGCCTGATCAGGCACAAACTCTGCCTGCAACCTTAAGGATGTCATAGGGGTACGTAAATCATGGGAAACGGCGGCCAGCATCTGGGTGCGGTTTTGTACAAAGCGTTCAATCCGGTCACGCATGCGGTTAAACGCCCGGGTTGTCCGGCGCACATCCTCCGGCCCCCGCAGGGGAATGGCGGCATCCAGCTCTCCCCGGCCAATCTTATCGGTGGCATCAATCAGTTCCGCCAGCGGACGGGTCACCCGGCGCACAATCAGCACCACCATCACCACCGACAGGGTAAACAGCGCCAGCGCTACCAGCACTGCCGCAATCCAGCCGGGAAAAGAACTGGGCGTCATCAGCACCCCGTTAAGCCAGTTACCCGGCTCCCGCTGGATAGACACAATGGCAATCGGCCGGCGGCCTTCATTTTCACCAAAGGTAAAGTCCGGCACGGTGAGGTTTTTAATCCAGCTATAACACCAGTAATAACGGGGGCTGATCGATAAACTGTTAGCCCCGTCATCTGCCGGGCTGGAAGCCAGTAACTGCTGGAACAGCGGATGTTCAGGGGCCGCCATGTTATCCGGATTCACTCTGGAGGTGCGATTCAGTGAAAACTGCAGCCGGTCGGTGGAGATAGCCTCCAGTATCTGGCCGTGTAATTCAGACGGCGTCTCATCCAGTAACCGGCCCATAGATACACTGCGTGCCACAAGATCTTCCATCTGGCTTAACCGCACCGCCCGGCCCCGCTCTTCATAGAATACGTACACGGTCACGGCATTAAGCAGGCCAAAGCCCAAAATCAGCAGGCCGATTACCCGACCCGGCAGGCTCTTTCTCAGGTATTCAATCATCGCTTACTGCTCACACTTCGTTACTTCTGCCGTCAGGGTGTAGCCACCGCCCCAGACAGTTTTTATCAGGCTCGGTTTGGATGGATTCTGTTCCACCTTGCGGCGTAACCGGCTGACCTGGTTATCAATGCTGCGGTCGAATACATCCGCCTGCCGGCCCTGGGTAAGGTCCAGCAGCTGCTCGCGGCTCAGAACATGATGCGGATGGGCCAGAAAGGTCGACAGGAGTTTAAACTCTGCGGTACTCAGCGGCACCGCCACGCCGTCAGAATCCAGCAACTCCCGGCGGCTGACATCCAGCAGCCAGCGGTCGAAACGCAGCGTCTGTGACGCCAGCGCCTCTTTTTGCGGCGGTAACGCAGCGGTGCGGCGCAAGACAGCCTTGATGCGTGCCAGCAACTCCCGGGGAAAGAAAGGCTTGGTCAGATAATCGTCGGCCCCCATTTCAAGCCCTACAACCCGGTCAGTCTGCTCTGTCATGGCAGTCAGCATAATCACCGGTAACTGCCCCTGCTCACGTAAATGGCGGCACAGGGTTAAACCGTCCTCACCGGGCATCATGACATCCAGAATAACCAGATCGACCGCACTGCTGCTGAGCACCGCTTTCATCGCCTTACCATCTTTGGCGGTTGTCACCCGGTAGCCATGCTCCGTCAGATAACGCGCCACCAGATCACGGATGTCCTGATGATCATCAACAACAAGAATATGAGAGGTATTTTGCATAGCCTGGCGGGTCCACAGGAAGGGTTATCACTGCTGCCAAGGATATCGGTTCAGAGGGCCGCACAACAATGAAAAAAGTGTATCAAATTGTATCAGCCAGCCAACCTGATAAGCCTTGCGACAAAACACCCCCAAACTGAAAAACTCTGGTGACAATTTAGCGCTGAAATAACTGCCACATTCACTGTTAAGCCGGCCTGTCAGGTAAAAGATTAAATATGGAAACACTGCTGAATAACCCGTTGATTCAAAGCTCTTTACTGCCGTTAATTCTCAGCCTTGCCCTCACTGCGGCCATTGGTTTCAGCAGTGCTTCCGGGAAGAAAATTGCTGCGGTGGCGATCGCCGCCAGCCTGCTGATCAGCATTATTCAGATTCAGGGATTTTCCGCCATGCCCCGGTCAGCCTCACAAAAACTGCCCTATCTGATTCTGCTCGCAAGCTTTGCCGGCTTACTGATTGATACCCTCAGTACCCGCAACATAGCACTGCAGATCATGGCCGTGGTTATGCCGCTAACCGTACTGGGCTGGCTGTTCGGTGGCCGCATCAGCAGCATTGATGCCACAGGCTGGGGCTATTTTGCTGCCATTATATTTGCGGCAGCCATGGCTCAGCGCCAGTGTGCCGCTGCCACTAACGGAACAACCGGCGCGGTTAAACTGTTGTTTATCAGCATCGGCCTGGGTGCCGTGAGCATTATCGGTGCCTCCGCGCTGCTGGGTCAGACCGCATTTGCTCTTAGTGCTGCCATCGGCGGATTTCTGCTGCTTAACTGGCCAAAACAACGTTTTACATTCGGCGCCACTGCGCAACTGGTCGTGATTACCGTACTGACAGCCCTTCTCGCCCAGACGCTGTTTTTCACCAAAGCCAGCGGCATCGCCCTGCTGCTGTTACTGCCATTGCTGTTTACCGACCGTATCCAACAAAAAATCGCCTTTATCCGATCTTATAACAGCCCGGTCACACAGCCTGTGTGCCTTAGCTTGATTGCCGCCGCCCTGCTGCCGCTGGCAATCGGCAGTGCCGTGCTGCTGGCTGAACCCGTCAGCATGGCGTACTGAATCACCCGTTTATTATCCCTGTAACCTTTCCCGGAGACACCCGATATGTACCTGAAATCCCTCATGACAGCATCCGTACTGACTGCAGCCATGCTCACCGCACCACTCAGCCAGGCTGCCCCCGTCGGCTATGACATTGATATGTCACACACCAATGTGCTGTTTGACGTTAACCACCTTGGCCTGAGCACAATGATCGGCCGCTTTGGCGACGTAGCCGGCACCCTGATGTTTGATGAAGACAACATTGAAAACTCCACGGTTGCTATCACCGTGCAGACCGCCTCCATTAATACCTTCCATGAGAAGCGCGATGAACACCTGCGCTCACCGGATTTTTTCAATACCCTTGAATTTCCTGAGATGACATTTAACAGCACCTCGGTTACCAAACTGGACGACAACACCGCTCAGCTCAACGGTGAGCTGACATTACTTGGCGTGACCCAGCCGGTGACGCTGGACCTGACCGTAAACAAGGTGGGTGCGCATCCGTTCAACAAAAAGCAGGTGGCAGGATTCACCGCCACCGGCACCATCAAACGCAGCGACTTCGGCATGAAATACGGTGCCCCGATGATCGGTGATGACATTGCCCTGCGTCTGGAGCTGGAAAGCGTCCGCCAGTGATCCCCCTTCTGCGGGAACGCCATCAGCGGCGTTTCCGCAACGGTTTCCTTTCCCCGTACAGCCTGCTCAGGCGAATCACCGCCCACTCATAGCCATTGCCGGCTTTCGCCTTCACCCGGCGCTTTCCCGCTTTTTTATTGATCACCCGCTGCCCGGCCCGCGATTCAGCGAGCGAACATTCTGATACCGCGAAAGACACATAGTTAAAAACTACAGCCCCGATAGAAAAGATAAAACTGTCAAAATCTTCGCTGTCATCTATTATCCAAACACATAGTTAGGACTCCTAACTATATTTGATCATCAATGACACGGAGAAGTACGTTATGAGTAATGCCATTTTTTATCACGCCGGCTGCCCGGTATGCGTTTCAGCTGAGTCTCAGATTCTGGAGATCATCGACAGAAGAAAAGTGGATCTGGAAGTTGTGCACTTTGGCGAAGGTCAGGCAAACCGCATCCGGGAAGCAGAAGCTTACGGGGTTAAATCGGTACCGGCCCTCGTCATCGACGGTCAGGTCTTACACATCAACTTTGGCGCCAGCATGGACGACGTAAAAAACGGCTGAGCAGATCTCAGCCAGACATTTTTACGGTTCAACAGTATGGAATAAAAGGTTATTTACGATGAAAACAAAACACAGATCCAACACTTTACTGGCGACAGTGTGCTCACTGGCACTGACGGCCTCTGCAACGGCGCTGGGCGGCGGCACCCACATCGACTCACCCGTTAACAACAAGATCAATGCCGACTTCGACATTCTGAAAGCCCGGGTAATTACCGACGGTTCACATCTGGTATTTCATCAGGAAGCCCGCGGTACCGCCGGCAAGACAGTACCGAAAAAAGTCGGCCAGCTCGGGGGATCAGAAATCTATACCTATGTATGGCCCACCACGCTGGATAGCAGCACTGTCGGCTTCGAAGCGGGTCAGGGTATCCTGGCGCTGGCCTTAACCATCCACCCCGATTTTGACGATACCCCCCTTTACGATGAAGACAACGACGGAGACAAGAACAATGACGGGGACAAATGGCACAGCCACTGGGTGGTGCTGACGCAGGATGACAGCTGTGGCAAAGGGGCACTGAAAATCCGGGACATTCCGGAAGGCACGACACCCAAAATGCCGGCAACCTGGCCAGAGCTGCCTATCTATATCGACAGCCCGGGTTACGACTGGGCGCTGAATAACGGCGAAGCCCTGATCCGGGTCCCTCTTAAGGAAGTGGGTTTATCCGCTGATTTCAAATTTGATGCGGTGACCTCCGTCGTCAAAATCAACGACAACGTTCACGCACCACTGGCCTGTATCTCCAACGTCTGGGATGTGGCATCCGGTGACCTGAGTCTGCCCGGCACCGTGCAGTAAACCACCACACAAACACCGGAACACACCTGCCCCGGGCAGGTGTGTTCCGCCAGCCGACTGAGGCCATTATGAAAATTGATGTTTATGATACCTATGCCACCCTTTCAACCGGCAAAATGGTCCACTTTGATATTTTTATCCCTAGCGGGCAAAACAAAGCAACCGCGATGAATTACGCTAATATATTTTTAACCAGGCTGGGCGAAAAACATAACAGCCTGAATCAGCAACTGTGCAATTTCTGCCACTCAGAAATTACCAACCCGCAGATCGCGGCTGAAATTGCCGAACACGGCCATTTCATCCTGCAAATGGAAGGCTGCCCCAATCCTTACGGAGGCCCCAAATGACCCCGCTAATGCCTGCCCCGCCATTAGAAGTCGAGCAGTGGTTAAACAGCCAGCACGGCATCAGTCTCCCGTCCCTGCAGGGGCGGGTTGTCATGATCTGTGCCTTTCAGATGCTCTGCCCGGCCTGTGTTGAACTGGGGTTGCCCCAGGCAAAACGGGTTCGGGCGCTGTTTAATGATCAGGATTTAGTCGTGCTGGGCCTGCACACCCTGTTTGAACACCACAGTGCGGTCACCCAGGCGACGCTGGAAGCCTTTCTGTATGAAAACCGGATCGGGTTCCCTGTTGGAATTGACCGGCCCGGTGAAAACTCACCCATACCGAAAACCATGCAGACCTATAACTTACAGGGAACACCCACAACCATACTGATCAGTAAGCAGGGCCAGATCACCCGGCAACAGCTGGGCCATATTCCTGATTTGCAGCTGGGCGCAGAGATCATGGCCCTGATCGCTGAAGATTAAGGGCTTAAGGAAGCAGCCGTTTGAGCATCCGGAGAACTTATGACACACTGGCCGCCGAAAATCAGTACAACGCCCGCAACATGAGTGCCTTATGAATAATGGCTTTGACAGCTCGCAGCAAAACATCCACACGAAGATCATCGTGGGTATTGAGCGGCTTGCCACATTATTTCGCTTTGGCTTACAGGATCAGGCTAAAAAGAATCACCTGACCCCACTGCAGGTGCAGATCATTCTGTTTATTGGTTTTCATCCCCGGCCAAGTTCTCCGTCAGCCATTGCTGAAGAATTTGCCCTGACCCGGGCCACTGTCAGCGATGCAATCAAAACGCTGATTAGCAAAGGGCTGGCCGAGAAAATACAGGACTCACTTGATGCCCGTAAATTTTCGGTATGCCTGACCGCTGAAGGGAAGCAACAGCTGCAATCGTTTCATCCGCTCACGCAAAGATTCGATCTGGCACTGGATAAGCTGTCAGAAGCAGATTGCCTGATCATCTGGCAGGGCATTCTGACCCTCTTTAAAGTGCTGAACCCATCGGATATTCCGGTACGGATGTGTTACAGCTGTCAGTATTATCAGCCGTCCGGTGAAGATAAAGAGAGCTTCTGCACCCTGATGCAGGTTCCCCTGCCGCCACAGGCACTGCGCCTGGACTGCCCGGAACACCTAGCGAAAGACAAACACTGAAAACCTCCCCTGCCGGATGGTTAAGCGTCGCTTTTCTCATGCATCAGCGGCCCGAGGATATGCCTTAACTGGCGACACTCCTGCTCATTCAGCCGGTCCCCGATTGTTGCCTGTATGCCCCGGGAATACACCGCCCACATCTGTTCCCGGATTGCCTGTCCCTGCGGGGTGATCGTCACCTGGTGGCCCCGGCCATCCGACTGACACTGGGTTTTCACCAGATAGCCTGCTTTTTCCAGCCGGCCCAGCAAACGGGACAGGCTGTACTGAGACAGTAACTTTTGCTGCTCAATCTCAAAGGGCCTCAAGCCCGCATCACCGGCCTTATCCAGTTCCCACAGTACGTCATACCAGGCGAAAGGCGGCAAGCCATTGTCTTTAAGGGATTTTTCTACGTAGGCAAGCGAAGCATCCTTTGCTCTGAGCAAGGCTATCCAGGCATCGACCACATATTCTTCAATGTTTTCACTCATGGCCGGATTATAAATTAAAAAAGATGCAGGTGCATATAGATTGATTATAGATGCAACTGCATGTAGATTGACATAGATGCAATTGCATGTAGTTATTCACGGATCAATCAGAAAGGCAGTCCCATGAAAACAAATCCCTTACATAAAAGCCCCATGAAAAAATTCAGCACGGCGGTCGTTGTACTGCTGACCCTGTTACTCAGCCCGCTAAGCTCAGCGGCCAGTAATGCGAAAGTCACTCAGATATCTGACAACGTCTACGCCATCTTCCTGGATTATTACCATTCACTGGTCGTGGTTGGTGATCAGGGTGTACTCATCACCGACCCGGCCAACCCGGCCCGGGCAGAAGCGTTACAGACTGAAATCGCCAAACTGACAGACCTGCCCGTCACGCAAGTAGTACTCAGCCATGAACACTACGATCATGTTGGCGGTACTGAAGTATTCAAAGACGCGGATATTTATGCCCATCAGGCGACCCGCCCGGTATTCCGCATTGATACAACCGGTCAGGCACCGACCAGTGTCGACCAGTACGTACAGGACAAAACCACATTAGAGGTAGGCCAGACGCAGGTAGATTTACTGCACTACGGCGCTGCGGACGGTGTGGGCACGCTGGCAATTCATCTGCCAGAAGAGAAAGTGGTTTTCACTGCAGACCTGTACGAAACCAATCAGTTGACCGACCAGCGCTGGTTAGCCGATTCAAACTTTCTGGGCAGCCGTAAATTGCTGAATGCACTGACTGAATTCAAGCCTGAATTTGCCATCACCACCCATTCGGCGGAGCTGGACCCGGAGCAGCTGCAACTGGCAGCCGATTTTTATAACGATCTGTATGCGGCAGTTGAGCCGGCACTGAGCAAGGCAATGGCAGAAGGCTTCCCCGCAGTTATGGCGCTGATGGCAACCCTGCCGGAACAGGTAAAACTGGATAAATACAAAAGCTTTCAGAATTACGACCACCTGCCTGCCCACGTTGAACGGATGATTTTCTCCATCTTCCACGGCGGTTAAGCCATCGGCGGGTATTCAACAGACGGTTTATCAGCTGACGGTGATAAAACTGCCGTCACACAGATATCGGCAGATGCCTGTGTGACGGCCCTGAAATAAGAGTACAGACTAGGCTGGCGGACTGATCTGCCCGGCGGCAAAGTTCACTATCCGGCTGACAGGCCCCGGCAGGCAATCCAGGTCGGCGCTGTCGATGATGTTCTTAATCTCCAGCCCCAGTTCAGTATCCCCTTCAATAATCAGACGGCGCTGAAAAAACAGACTGTCCGGATCTTCGTAACGGGCAGCAATCAGTAACAGGTCTTCGCTGCTGGCCCGGAACGTCACCTTTGCTGCGGCGTCTTCCCGCAGGGCATCCGCCACCACTAAACGGCTGTCACGGTAGGTAATCAGCCAGCTCAGTTCAAGATCGGTAATATCAATCCGCAGCCATTGATCCGTCAGGCATTCAAAATCCCCGTCCTCCAGCGCTTCGGCGAACAGCCGTTCCAGCGTGGCCTGAAGGCCGGTTTTGATGACCGTAAAAGGAACCACTCTTAAGGCCGGTTTGAAATGCCCGGGACGCAGCCATGACGTGGGTTTAGGTAAGCCGGCACCGGCCGCAGTCAGATGCTGTTGCAGAGTTAAAAGCATCATCAATCCTCTGGCAAAAAAAATCCATTATACCCACTGGCCCGGGCGCAAACTTGATATGCATCAACCGGCCCTTTTCGTCTCAGGGTCGGCGCCACTTGTCATTTATCAAGGAGCAACCGCCAAACCCTGCTTAAGATGTGCCCCCGTTCCCCCACATACTCATTCTCTGACTCAGGTAACAGCATGGAATTACTTTGTCCTGCGGGTAACCTGCCCGCACTGAAGTCCGCCATTGATAATGGCGCTGATGCGGTTTATATCGGCCTGAAAGATGACACCAACGCCCGTCATTTTGCCGGTTTAAACTTTAACGACAAAAAACTGATAAAAGCCTCTGACTACGTCCATCAGCACGGTAAAAAACTCCACGTCGCGATCAATACCTTTGCCCAGCCAAACCGCTGGTCACGCTGGCAGCATGCGGTGGATCAGGCGGTTGATATCGGCTGCGATGCGTTGATTATTTCTGATATCGGTGTGCTGGAATACGCCGCCAATACCTATCCGCATGTTGAACGTCACTTATCCGTACAGGCCTCATGCACCAACCTGGAAGCCATCAACTATTACCACAACAATTTTGCAGTCGACCGCGTCGTCCTGCCCCGGGTATTGTCGATTCAGCAGGTTATGCAACTGGCCAAAAACAGCCCGGTGGCGCTGGAAGTATTTGCCTTCGGCAGCCTGTGCATCATGGCGGAAGGCCGCTGTTATCTCTCCTCTTATATGACCGGTGAATCGCCGAATACCGCCGGGGCCTGTTCCCCCGCCAAATATGTACGCTGGCAGGAAACCGGTCAGGGTACCGAGGCCCGTCTCAACGAAGTACTGATAGATGTGTACGCCCCGGACGAATCCGCCGGTTACCCCACCCTGTGTAAGGGCCGCTTTGAAGTGGAAGGCAATACCTATCATGCGCTGGAAGAACCCACCAGCCTGAATACGCTGGAGTTACTGCCGAAACTGGCGGCCGCCGGCATCGTCTCGTTCAAGATTGAAGGCCGTCAGCGCAGCCCCGCCTATGTGGAGCAGATCACCCGTACCTGGCGTCAGGCCATCGACAGCTATCAGCAAAACCCCGACAACTTCAGCGTCACCGAACAGTGGCATAAAACTCTGGCGAATCTTTCCGAAGGCAGCCAGACCACTCTGGGCGCGTATCACCGCAGCTGGCAATAGGAGATAGATTATGCAGTTTTCATTAGGGCCGGTGCTGTTCTTCTGGACCAGAGAAGATATCCGCCACTTTTATGAACAGGCGGTCAGCAGCAGCGCCGATATCATTTATCTGGGTGAAACCGTTTGCTCAAAACGTCGGGAATTAAAGGCCGACGACTGGATTAATCTGGCACGGGAAGTCAGCGAATGCGGCAAAAAAGTGGTGCTTTCAACCATGGCCTTGCTGGAATCCCCCACGGAGTTGAACACCCTGCGTAAGCTGGTCGATAACCATGACATTATGATCGAGGCCAACGACCTGTCTGCAGTTGAACTGGCCCGGCAGAAAAAGCTACCTTTCGTGGTTGGCCCGGCCATCAACTGTTATAACCTGGCCACCCTGAAAGTCCTGTTAAACCAGGGCATGCGCCGTTGGGTGATGCCGGTGGAATTGTCCGGTGACTGGCTGGGCCGGCTGTTACAGGAAGCCACTGAAGCCGGCATCCGCGACCGGTTCGAAACAGAAGTTTTCAGCTATGGCCACATGCCGCTGGCCTACTCAGCCCGCTGTTTCACCGCCCGGGCGGAAAACCGGCCCAAGGATGACTGCCGTTACTGCTGTATCAACCACCCCAACGGGTTAATGATGAAGTCCCGGGAAGCGGAAAAAGTCTTCCGTCTGAACGGCATCCAGACCATGTCCGGTTACTGCTATAACCTGATCAATGAAGTGGGCGCTATGGAACAGCTCGGCGTTGATGTCATGCGGCTCAGCCCGGAATCCACGGACACACTGCAACAGCTGGAAGCCTTCCGCGAACAGCTGACAAATCCGGTTTATACGCCACTGACGAAGGATCTGGAATGTAACGGATACTGGCATCAGATTGCCGGAATGAGCATGCAGGGCTGAAAACCGCACTGAAAAAAAGCCACCGTGTCGCCGCGGTGGCTTTTTCAGCGCTGAAAACTTAAACCGTTACACAGCGTATCGCTTATCGGAAGCAAAGATCCGCCCAGCGGGCCAGCCCTTCTGTAACTGATCCCATATAATTGCCGCTGACAATCGGTGTATCCGGCAACAGGGCCTTCACCGCCTTGCGGATCACCGGAGAGCGGGACGAACCACCGGTGATGTACACCACATCGGGCTTCACGTCACTCTGGGCCAGAATATCCTTTATCAGGCCATTCACCTGCCGCATAGGCTCGGTAATTGCCTGTTCCATCTGCTCCAGCAATACCGGCACCTCAACCACTTCATTCAGCAGATTAATACTGGCGGTACACTGCTGAGCATCAGACAGGGCAATCTTCGCCTTTTCAGCCTCTCCCACCACCAGATGCCCCAGCGATTTCTGATACACCTGAATCAGACGGGCAATCTTCTCCGGCTGACGGGCTTCAATCTTCAGTTGTTTCAGCGCATCAAGGTTCTCATAGGAATAAAAGCTGCGCTGGGCGTTCACGTCATTGGTGGCCACCGGATTCCAGAACGCCATAGACGGCAGGGTTGTACCGGACACCGTCTGACCGTCTTTACCGAACTCCGGCATAAACCGCTGGAAGGCAATGGCAATATCCAGATTGTTACCGCCCACAGAGCGGCCGGCATGGCCCAGCAGCGTTTCAGAACGGTCCTTTTTCTGCAGCCACTGCGGCCCCATACGGATCATTGAACAGTCAGACGTACCGCCGCCGATATCCACCACCAGCACGTTCTGTTCTTCTGTCAGGCCGGATTCAAAATCCAGCCCGGCGGCCACTGGCTCAAACTGAAACTCGATATGCTTAAACCCTGCCCGGGTCGCTGCCCGCCGCAAGATGCCTTCCGCCTGAATGTTCGACTGTTCACCGCCGCGATTGTTAAAGTTAACCGGCCGGCCAATCACGGTTTCAGCAACGTCCTGCTGTAAATGCGCTTCTGCCCGGCGTTTAACATTGGCCATCATGGCGCAGACGATATCTTCAAACATCACCAGCTGTGCTTCGCGCAATTGCAGGGTGCCGAGGAATGACTTGGGAGATTTTACGTAATACACAAAGTCCGGATCTTCCAGATACAGATCCCGGGCCTGCTGCCCAAAAAACACATCATCCGCTTTTACCTGAAGCCCTTCAGCCCGGTTTTCAGCAATCGCCCGGCGCAGCATATCTTCCCCAACGGTACTCAGGGGCTTAATATCCAGACAACTGAACAGATACTCAGGCACTGCCTCACGGGTAGGCGCGCACATTGCGGACAACATTAACGGCCCGTTATCCGTCAGGGGAATGGTTTCAACCTGCGCACCGGAGCCTTTATTAATTACATGTGCCACAGAACAGTTGGATGTTCCGAAATCAAAGCCAATCGCCATCGTTCACCTCTATTGATTTGACCAGTTGAGTCACCGAAACCCGCCATGATCAGCCCTGAACCTTTAGTCAGGTCAAGCAGTAAAACACTGAAGGGGCCGATTAAAAAACGGCGGCGGAGTATAACGGAAAACCGGCATGAGGTGGATATATTTTTACCGCTGCCCGCGACAGGTAGCCAGCGAGGCGCTCCCGCCCCGGACAGGATCAAAACCAGTAAACCCGGGGCTACTTCCCCAGCACCACTAACTTTTGAGGTGCCCATTCCTTAAGAAAATCCAGGAACAGATTCACCCGGTACGGCAGGTGCTTTCGGGTTGGGTACATGGCATAAATACCCAGCGCCGGAAATTCTGCGATATCCTCAAGCTGCACTATTTTTCCGGCGGAAACGGCCTCATGGGCGAACAGTTGCGGGATCATGGCGACTCCCATCCCTTCAGCTGTCGCCTGAATCAGACATTCGGTATTCGGCACGGTCAGCGCCCATTGCTGGCGAAAATTCATCACTTTGCCGTCGCTCAGAATATTCCAGTAATCACCATATTTACTGCGCCCCATATGCAGACAGTCATGCTGCTTCAAGCCTTCCAGGCTGACAGGCTTTCCCCGTTCGCGGATATAGTCCGGTGAAGCATACAGCCCAAAAGAGGTATGCCCCAGCCGGCTGGCAACCATTGAAGAATCATCCAGTTCAAATGCCAGCCGGACCGACAGATCAATCTGCTCCTTAATCAGATCCAGCGGCTCACTGCTCAGATCAAGCTCAAAACACACCTGCGGATACCGGTGCCGGAACAACTTCATCGCTTCAATCAGAAACGGGCTGCCCAGCCCGTCGGGGGCTGATAAACGAATCAGCCCCTGCGGATTACTCTGATGCGAACTGGTGACCGAAGCTTCCAGTTCGGAGACATCCGTCAGTATTGTCTGACATCCTTCATAGTAACTGCGGCCACCCGGGGTCAGCTCCATACGCCGGGTTGTCCGGTTAAACAGCATAAAACCCAGATTAGCTTCAAGTGCAGCAATCCGCCGTCCGACCATTGCCGGCGTTAATCCAACCAGTTTGGCCGCCTGCGAAAAACTGCCCTTTTCAACAGCCGCCACAAACAACTGCATATCTTTAAGCTTATCCATTCAATACTCCAGATATATTCTGAGCATACATTGAGGCTAATTGTTAATAATTAATATCAAAATTAAGATAAATCCATTGATCTTACAAGCATTCGCGGAGTCCACCATGAGTAATCAGATCGTCGTCACACAAGCAGAAGATACCCGGGCACGCTATAACGTTGCCCTGCTCGGAGAAGAAACCGCCGGCCAGCTTTCTTTGCGGGTACAGGAAGTACAACCCGGCGAAGGAACTCCACTCCACATTCATACAGCACAGGCTGAAACCTTTCATGTTATCAGTGGTAATTTTCGCTTCAGAGCCGGTAACGAAGAAATCACAGGTGGTCCCGGTTTCACTGTACATATCCCGAAGAACACACCCCACTGCTTCCTTTATGAAGGTAAGGAAAACAACGGCCAGTTAATCAGTGTGCTTACGCCGGGCATTCACGACGGCTTTATCCTTAACATTCCCCGGGCACAGGCAGCAGGCATGCCAACGACAGAACTTACTGAAATGGCTGAGCAGTTTGGGGTAGAAATTATCGGCCCGAAACTGTCAGCACGCGACTGAATAAATCACATCACTTTAACAAGGCAATTCACATGAAAACACTGCTCACCTCTGTTGCGGCACTGGGCCTTACCGTGAGCCTGGCGACCGGTCAGGCCAATGCAGCCGAATCAGAATTTAATCCGGCTAAGCCGGTCATGACCGAACTGAAAGACGGTATCTACCAGTACAGCCAGTTTTTCTATAACAGCCTGATTGTCATTTCCGAAGACGGGGTTGTCATCACCGATCCTTCCGGGGCAAAACGTGCCGCCGATATGCGCGCTGAAATCCGCAAGCTGACCGACCTGCCGGTAACCCGGGTTATCTATTCCCATGACCATTTCGACCACAGTCGCGGCGGCCAGATCTTCAAAAATGAAGGGGCACAATTCATTACTCAGGAAGGCTGCAGGGAATTACTCGGCAGAGATCTGGAAAATAAGGTCGTCCAGCCGGATCTCACGTATCAGGACCAGATGCGTATTACCTCCGGCAGCAAAACCATAGATCTGCACTACTACGGGCCTAATGATGGCAGCTGTATGAGTGTTATCCATCTGCCAGAAGACAAAGTGTTAGTGGGCGTCGACTGGCACCTGCCCGGCTATGTAAACGAAACCCACCGGCTGCCGGCACATAACTATGTGGGCATTCTTAACACCTTTAAAAAGGTCCGGGCTGAACTGGAGTACGACACCGTTATCAGCGGCCATACGCCGACATCATCGCCGGACCAGTTCGAAGAAGACTATCGCTTCGTGCAAGCCCTGTTCGATGCCGTCTGGGAAGGTATGCAGGCAGGTAAAACAGCCGAAGAACTTAAGCACAGTATTCAGTTGCCTGAGTTTGCCCACTGGCGGGGCTATCAGGAGAACCTACCGGGTCATATCGAACGGATGGCCTATTCCATCTGGCACGGTAACTAGAGGCTCCCATGAAACTGTATGCATTCAACAGCTGCCCCTTCTGTGTCCGGGTCATCACTCTGCTGGGTATTAAAAATATTCCCTGCGAAATTACCTATATCACCGTAGGCGATTTTCCGAAGCACCTGCAGGAGCAGCTCACCGGCACGACTGTGCCGGTACTGGAAGATCCGGCCAACGGTATATTGCTGCAGGACAGCACAGAGATCATCCGTTATCTGGATAATCTGAACGGACAACCCCTACTAAAGAATCATCAGCCAGGCGAAGCAATGACCCACTGGCTGAGCAACATGAAACCAAGTACGGCCCTGCTGTGCTATCCGCGTATGCCGGGGCTGAACCTCCCGGAACTGGCAACGATGCAAGCAAAAGCGCATTTTAACAACATGATCAGCAACCGGCTCGGTATGCCCCTGCCAGAAGCGCTGACGCTGACCGAAAAAATTCTGCCACGCGTCAGCCAACAGCTTAAGGAATTATCAGCCATCATTGATATTCCGGCGTATCTGCAAAACTGCCGGCCTGTCAGCGTTGATGATCTTTGTGCCTTTGCAGAACTGCGCAACCTGACGATGGTAGAGACGCTCAGTTTTCCTGAATCGGTGTCAGCTTATCTTCACAAAATAGCGGAGGTCGCCGGTATCCACCTCTTTTCCGATGACAGGCCATCCGGATAAGCACCGCAAATCAGCCAGGTGAACAGAACAGCGTCATTCAGGGTTCATCTTAACCAGGCTCGCACGCCTTAACGAAAACCTTTCGCTAATTCGGCCACCAGCTGAGCAGCGGGCTGAGCCTCATTTAGCTGCCCCAGCCCCTGCCCCCAGAAAAACCGTAACGGATGCTGATCATGGCTGCTGGCCTCAGCAGGAGAAGATAAAAAGCGCCGCAGAAACCCCTGTTGCCGGACAGGCTTATGCCCCGGCTCTGCCTGCGGATCAGCACCGGGTACCGGCTCACAACATAAACGCTCTGATCCCGTTTCAGCCGCCAGCAGCCTCTGCTTTACTTTCTTTGCGGCACTGCTCTCATGGCAAACCGCAAAGTCGGCACTACACCATACCCCTGCAGCGCCCATCGCCATCAACCCGCGAACACTGTAGCTGTCATGGACCGAACCGGCGGCTATAACAGGCACTGCGCCAGCCAGCGCAATCAGCTCAGGTAACAATGCCATCAGCCCGATCTGACCCGGTATATACCCGGCCGCCTCCTCGCCCTGAGCGATCAGCACCTGTGCACCGTCACGTAATGCCAGACGGGCTTCAGACTGAGTGCGGACCTGAACCGCCACACCAATTCCGGCAGCCCGGGCCTTACGGATAGCGTCACCATAGTAGCCGTAACACAGAGTCAGTATTTGGGGACGTCCTTTAATTACAGCCTTTAAACATGACCGGAATGTTGCATGATCACTGTGCTGCGGGATCAGATAAACACCAAATGGCCGGGCCGTTAACCGGCGGGTCTGTTCAATGGCCTGTTCAATATCTGCAGCATGCGAATAGCAGCCACCGATGTGGCCCAGGCCGCCGGCATCCGACACCGCGGCTGCCAGTTCAGTCCCGGCAAAACCCGGCAGTTCGCCCTGAAATACCGGAACGTGAGCACCGCTCAGCGCCGTGACGGTACTGCCCAGCAGTTGAGGAATCCGGTCAGTCATCGTCTCCTCCTGATAACAGAGGTAACATCTCTTCTCCCAACTCCTGAATAACGTCTGCTGCGGGCCGCCGGCCATATTTCAGATTAATCACCACATGGCTGACACCTATCTGCTCCAGCTTCAGCAAAAAATGCAGCAACTCATTACGACCGCTCCTGAACCCCAGATGGATAGGACTGGCCTTCTCTGCTGGCTTGTCACTGAGGTCAATGTACAGTGACTGAGCAAACGGTTTAAACGGTGCCTGCCCCCGCTCCGCAACAGACCTGTTCCACCCCCTGACCAGCTGTTCCTGCTGGGCAGATGAACGGGGATACGTGATCCAGCCATCAGCCTGTTCAGCAATCCAGCCGGGGCTTTGCTGACTGTTCCCGGTAACCAGCATAGGCACACGGGATTCAGGCTTTGGCAGTGTGTCAGCAGTGCCGTTCAGGCGGCCATAGCTGGCCTCAAAGTGAGGAAAGTCATCCGTTAAAGCTTGCCTCACCCCCTGAAAATACGCCCGGAATAATTCACCCCGGTGACCCCGCTCAATGCCAAAGGCGGGAAACTCAACGGGGCGATCCCCGGATGCCAGCCCCAGCACCAAACGGCCACCGGAGAGCTTATCCACGGATGCCGCGGCCTTGGCCACATGCAGCGGATGCCGCAGCGGCAGAACCACAGACCCCGTGGCCAGTGCAATTTTGCGGGTGTGCGCGGCCATCCATGCCAGATACACCCAGACATCAAATATCTGGCCTACATCTCCAAAGGCCGGATCTCGTAATGGCACATCCCGGAACCAGAGTGCGGAAAAATTATAGTCTTCCGCCAGTGCGGCAAGTGACTCCTGTTCTGACATGACAGGTATATCCCCGCTGTACGCCTCCAGAGGCATAAACAGGCCCAGCGTCAGCTTGCCGGGCTTAAACATTCTCTGATATCCCGCGTTAAAACCGGTCATAGCATTCACCTCTTAACACACGGGACCGCACCTGCAGCACAGCCCCGAAGAAGACTGACATCAATCCAGTTCAGCAATTAACGATACTTCGGTCGCAGCGCCCAGCGGTAAACTGCTGCAGCCGATCACCGTACGGATATGCCTGGCATGTTCGCCCAGCACCTGAAACAGCAAATCCGATGCTCCATTGAGTACTGCTGCATGTTCCGTAAAGGTTTCGCTGGCACAAATGTAACCCTCAACCTTAACCAGCGAACGGATGCTGCGGCCTTTCAGTGCCTGATCCAGCTGACTGAGCAGATTCAGTGCAGACAACTGAGCTGCCTGCTGGCCCTGCTGAACACTCAGTTCCGTTCCCAGAGCGCCCCGGAACATCAGCTCGCCGTCCAGCAACGGCATCTGCCCGGAGACATACACCAGTTTTCCCACCTCAATAACCGCCCGGTAATTGCCCACCGGTTGCGGTGCAACAGGCAAGCGGTAGCCGGCCTGTTCAGTTAACTGCCGGATATTCATGCGTGGGAACCTGCGGTAATCCCGCCATCAACAAACAGCGTCTGGCCGGTCACAAAGTTGCCACCGGTACCTATCAGGTGCAGCACCCAGGCGATAATGTCTTCCAACTGACCAAGCTTACGCAACGGATGTAACCCGGCCAGCTGCTGAAGCTTTTCCTTATCCATCAACTGATCGTATAAAGGTGTATCAATCACCGCCGGCGCAATGGTATTCACCCGGATATTATCTTTAGCAAACTCAATCGCCAGATGGCGCGTCAGGGTATGCATGGCACCTTTAGCCACCTGTGAGGCTGCAGCCGGGGTGACTTCAATCGGGTTCTCAACCCACATAGAACCGATATTGATAATGCTGCCGCCCCCCTGATTCTGCATCGCCGGAATCACCGCCTGAGCCGTCATAAAGCTGCCTTTAACAGTGGTACCGTAATAACCGTCGAGCTCATCTTCTGTGACATCCAGAAATGGTTTGGGAACAAAGGTCCCGGCATTATTAATCAGCACATCGATAGCACCGAACGCGTCCAGCGCGGTCTCCTGCAGGGCTTTACCTGTTAAGGGCTGTGAGATATCACCAACCACTGTTCTGATCTGATCTGCATAGACCTGATTACCGGCCACGAAGGCATCCAGCTTTGCCTGACTGCGGGCATTGACCACCACATTGGCACCGGCCTCCACCAATGCCTGCGCGATTGCTTTGCCCATACCG